>DHOI01000050.1:0-3101 GCA_002409725.1 Christensenella sp. UBA5394 | reverse complement strand
TCGATGAATTGGCGCACGGTCTCGCTCTGCAAGGCGGCAACGAGGGCCTTGGTGGCCTCGGTGTTCTCATTGCCTTCCTTAACGACGAGGACGTTGGCATAGGTCTCGGCGGCCACGGAATCCTTATCCTCGATGGCCAGGGCATCGCTCACCTTGAGGCTGGCCTGAATGGCATAGTTGCCGTTAATCACGGCGATGTCCACATCCTGCAGGGCGCGGGCCAGCTGGGCAGCCTCGATCTCCTGGATATCCAGGTTCTTGGGGTTCTCGGCGATATCCAGCTTGGTAGCGGTAAGACCGATGCCTTCCTTAAGCTTGATCAGGCCCTGGGCCTCGAGCAGCAAAAGCGCGCGAGCTTCGTTGGTGCCGTCGTTGGGGATGGCTACAGTAGCGCCATCGGCCAAGTCCGCAAGGCCCGCTGTTTTGCCGGCATAGATGCCAAAGGGCTCATAGTGGATGGCGGCCACGGAAACCAGATGCGTGCCGTTCTCAGCGTTGAAGTCCGTAAGGTAGGGCTGGTGCTGGAAGTAGTTGGCGTCTAGTTCACCGCCCTCCAGAGCGGTGTTGGGAAGCACGTAATCGGTAAATTCCACGATTTCCAGTTCATAGCCGGCTGCGGCCAGGTCGTCCTTGACGGCGGCCAGGATCTCCGCATGCGGGGTGATGGAAGCGCCAACTTTGATCTTGACCAGCTCGGCGGGAGCGGCAGGCTCGGCGGCGGGCTCAGCCGCGGGCTCCGTGGGTTCGGCTGCCGGGGCGGTGGGTTCGGCCGCAGGGGCGGCGGCGGGTTCAGCGGCACAGGCCGCAAAGGAGAGGGCCAGGACCAGGGCGAGGACAAGGGCAAATAGTTTCTTCATGGTTAAATCCTCCTAATAAAATAATTTTAAATGTATGCTAAACGCCTTGCGGCATTGCAGTTTTATGGAGCGGTTCAGCGCCGGCGCTTATCCGAAGCGATGGTCAGCTTGTTACCCGCGACTTGGAATAGCTGTACGATAAGCACCAGGATCACCACGGCCATCCACATCACATCCACCTGGTAGCGGTAATAGCCATAGTTGATGGCCACGGCGCCCAATCCGCCCCCGCCCAGCGCGCCCGCCATGGCGGAGTAGCTGAGGATGGTAGTGGTGGCGATGGTTGCGCCATTGATTAGAGAAGGCAGGCTCTCGGGCAAAAGCACCCGGGTGATGATCTGCCAGTTGGTTGCGCCCATACTCTGTGCCGCTTCGATCACGCCATGGTCGATCTCTTTGAGGGAGCCTTCCACCAAGCGGCCGACAAAGGGCGCGGCGGCGATGACCAGCGGTGGGATCACGGCTGTAGATCCGATGGTAGTGCCTACCAGAAAGCGGGTCAGGCCCAGCACGCATACTACGAGGATCAGGAAGGGCACGGAGCGAAGCACATTCACTACAGCTCCCAGGGTCTGGTTAAAGGCGGGGCGGGGCTTAATGCCATCCTCCGCCGTGACCACCAGCAAAATGCCGATGGGCACGCCAAGGATATAGGCGATCACGGTGGAGACCAGCGTCATGTAGAGGCTCGCCAGGGTCTCGTTGCCCAGCAGCTCCAGCATTTGTTGATTAAACATGGTAGGCCTCCTCCTGATAATGCACGCTATGCAGGTCGAGGTAGTGCTTCATCTTTTCGACCACCGTATCGTTCTCCGGAAGCTGTACCAGGGTGTAGCCCACCATTTTGCCATCGATGGTCTTGGTGTCGGCAAAGAGGATGTTCACGGGCGCGCCGCACTCCAATACCATGTTGGAGATCACGGGGCTAGACGTCTTGGTGCCGTCGAAGATGATGCGCAGGCACCTCTCGCCCATCATCTCCTCGCCCAGGCGGCCGCTGGCGTAAAGCAGGCGCTTGGCGATCTCCGTCTTGGGCCGCATGAAGATATCCTCTACGCTGCCGATCTCGGCGATGCGGCTGTTGTCGATGATGGCCACGCGGGAGCAGATCTCCTCGATCACGCTCATCTCGTGGGTGATCACCACGATGGTGATGCCAAGCTTTTGGTTGATCTCCCGCAAAAGGTCGAGGATGGAGCGGGTGGTGGTCGGGTCCAAGGCGCTGGTGGCCTCGTCGCACAAGAGCACCTTGGGGTTGGCCGCCAGGGCTCTGGCGATGGCAACCCGCTGCTTTTGCCCGCCGCTGAGCTGGGCCGGATAGGCCTTTTCCTTATCCGTAAGCTCCACGATGGAGAGCAGCTCCCGTGCCCGCTCCATAGCATACGCCTTGGATACGCCCGCGATCTCCAGCGGGAAGCAGATGTTTTGCAGGGCCGTTTTCTGCATCAGCAGGTTGAACTGCTGAAAGATCATACCCATGTTGCGCCGGGCCGTCAGGAGCTCGCCCTCGGCCAGGGATTCCAGCGGCTGGCCCGCAATGACCACGCTGCCCTCGGTGGGCTTTTCCAAATAGTTCATGCAGCGCACCAGCGTGCTCTTGCCTGCACCGGAGAGGCCGATGATGCCAAATATCTCCCCCTCGTAAATGGTCAGATCGATCCCGGAAAGGGCGGTGACCGCCGTATCCCCCGAGCCGAAGGTTTTATTCAGCCCCCGGATGGTGATGATCTCGTTCCTTCTTGCCGCATTCATGCGCCAGGTATACCTCCTTGAACGAACTCGTATGATATCCCGCATAAAAAGGGCCGCGAGCGTATACGCTCACGGCCCGGCTATATCCAACTATGGCTATGCCAGCACCCATGGACGCACACGCTCTCCATGCCCGAAGGACATGGAGCCGCACATCATCATGCCGCACATAGCCATGGCGAAATTCTTCATAATGCTTGCTCCTTTCCTCCGTTCATAAGCGCTTAGCGCCCGCCGAAATCCTATTGCAATGTATGATACCATGGCTGCCCTATCATGTCAACCACAAAATATATATTTTCACTTCCGGCCTATCTTCGGCCCTTTTCACCCCTGGCCTTTATACTTGCGATAGGTGGCCATGCCGCCCCGAATATGCCGCTCCTCCTTGTTGCGCTTGAGAATCTCCCCCACGGCCCGCGCCCGGTAGGCGTCCAGCCCTGTCAAGCGCTCGGTCATATCCTTGTGCACCGTGCTCTTGCTGATCTTGAA
>DHOI01000105.1 GCA_002409725.1 Christensenella sp. UBA5394 | reverse complement strand
AAAAGTGGCTATAGCCACTTTTTTGACACGCAGGGGGCGGGCATCATACCCGCCCTTTTTGCACCTCCCACATGCTGTTGTGCGGGTGAAATATTCGTGATACAATCAGGAAAGTTCGATCAAGCAAGGAGAAACCCATGTCCGAGGGAGAAAAGACCTATCTTTCCAAGATGACCTCCTGTGGCGGCTGAGCTGCCAAGATAGGGCCGGGCGTCCTGGAGAACATGCTAACGGGGCTGCCGCGCCTCTCCGATCCCAACCTGCTGGTAGGGATGGAGACCAGCGATGATGCGGCCGTATACCGGGTGAGCGACGAGCTTGCCCTCATCCAGACCGTGGACTTTTTTCCGCCCATGGTAGATGATCCTTTTGCCTTTGGGCAGGTGGCGGCCTCCAACGCCCTGAGCGATATCTACGCCATGGGCGGCGTACCCAAGCTGGCGCTCAACCTCTTCTGCTTCCCCTCGGACAAGCTGCCCCCTAAAGATGTGAGGGCCATTTTGGAGGGCGGGGCCAGCAAGGTGGCCGAGGCGGGGGCCTGCCTTTGTGGCGGCCATACCATTGAGGATAAGGAGCCAAAATACGGCCTTTCCGTTACCGGCTTTGTCCACCCCGATCATATCCTGGCCAACAGCGGCGCAAAACCCGGCGATGTGCTGGTGCTGACCAAGCCTTTGGGTAGCGGCATCCTCTCCACAGCCGCCAAGGCCGATCTCCTGGATGAAGCGGGCAGCGATCATTTGATCAAGGTAATGACCACCCTCAACGCTGCAGCCCAGCGGGCCATGGCGGGCCTTTCCGTGCATGGCTGCACGGATATCACGGGCTTTGGCCTCTTGGGCCATGCCCACGAGTTGGCCGCGGCCAGCGGCGTGAGCCTACGCCTGCAAGCGGCCAGCCTGCCGTTGATGCCGGGCGCGGCAGCCTTCGCGGCCGAAGGTTTGGTACCCGCCGGGGCCTACCGCAACCGGGATCACCTCGCGGGCAAGGTGTGCTTCCTCGCGGGCGTGCCGCTTTCCATGCAGGATGTGCTGTTCGATCCGCAAACCGCCGGTGGCCTGCTTATCAGCGTGGCCGAGGCGGACGCGGTACGCCTCTTGGCCGCCCTGGGTGAGGGCGATGCAGGCTGGGGCCGCATCATCGGCCATGTGCTGCCGCCGGAAGAAACGGCTATCACCGTGGAATAAGCTCAGCTTATGCAAATGCGGCGCGGGGAATCAAGGCCCCGCGCCGTTGGCGTTCTCAAGGCGCCTATCTGCCGGGGCGGAACGTCCTGGCAGCGTTTCCCATTGCGGCAGGCGTCAAAAGGCTATATAATAGTATGAAATGTGGTAAAAATGTCTAAGGAGGGCGAATGCCATGGAGCAACGTCAGGATCGCCTCGCGGCCTTGCGCGCGGGCAATGCCGAAGCCGTGCGGGCTTGGGCCGCCCAATATGCGTCTAAGGTGCGGGAGGTGGGCCTTACGTATCTTGGCGGCACGGAGGAGGCGGCGGCCCTCACCAAGCGGGTCTTTGCCCAGGCGCTCAGCGCCATTCGCGCGGGCTATGCGCCCGCGGATATGGAGGATTGGCTTTTGAGCCTTGCTCGCGCCCAGGGATCCCAAGCCGCGCTATCTAAGCCGGCCCAACCCCTGCCGGCCCAAACGCCCCAGCCCATTCTGCGGCCTGCAGCGGTTCCCGCGGCGTACGGTACGCCCGCCGCGTACGACGCGCCCGAAGCGTACGATATGCTTGAAGCGTCGTGCAATGCGCCCGAGGAACCGCCCGCCGCGCCGGAAGAGCCGCTTGCCGCGACCGAAGAATCACAAGACTCTTCCCCGGAAGCGGAGCCGCCCGCGGCGTACGATACGCCCATAACGTATGTCGCGCCCGAGGCGGAGGCCACGCCCGAGCCCATTTTGCAGCCCGCCAGGCCCGCCCCCATCCCGCTCTATGATGACGAAGAGGAGGACCCGGCTTCTCTCTTCGATGATGAGCCCATCGCCCGCCGAACCACTCCTTTCAAACGCTTCCTCGGCGGGCTGGCCATCCTCATCCTGCTCTCGATCGTGCTTGCCCTTATCTGGGGCCTCGCAGGGTTGCTGATGCGCCTGCGCCTGATCCCCGCCTACGACCTGGGCTATAGCTGGTTCAACGCCAACATCCATCCCTTTTTCTAAGGATTATCCATCAAAAAAGCGGCCTTGTAAGCCGCTTTTTATTGTATGTGCAGGGTTACTCCGCCGGGGCGAACTGGCTGTTGTATAATTCGGCGTAAAAGCCGCCCTTGGCCAAAAGCTCGGCGTGCGAGCCCTGCTCCACCACATTGCCCGCGCGCATCACCACGATCACATCCGCCTCGCGGATGGTGGAGAGCCGATGGGCCACAATGAAGCTGGTGCGGCCCTTGGTCAAGCGGGCAAAGGCCCGCTGGATGCGCTGCTCTGTGCGGGTATCAATGGAGCTGGTGGCCTCGTCGAGGATCAGCATGGGTGGCAGGCAGAGCATGATGCGGGCGATGCACAAAAGCTGGCGCTGACCCTGTGAAAGGCCGCCGCCCTCCTCCCCCATCACCGTATCATAGCCCTGGGGCAGGCGGCGGATGAAGGAATCCGCGTGGGCGGCCTTGGCTGCGGCGATGATTTCCTCTAAGGTGGCCTCGGGCTTGCCCAGGGCGATATTATCCCGGATGGAAGCCGCTTGCAGCCAGGTATCCTGCAAAACCATGCCGTAGCTTTTGCGCAGACTTTTGCGGGTGATGGCGCGTATATCCGTGCCATCTACTTGGATCGAGCCGCCGTCCACATCGTAAAAGCGCATCAGCAGGTTGATGAGGGTGGTTTTGCCGCAACCCGTAGGCCCCACGATGGCGATCCGCTGGCCCGGCGTTACATTGAGGTTAAAATGCTCGATCAGCTTTTGCCTTGGGCTGTAGGAGAAGGAAACATCCCGCAATTGTACGCGGCCTTCTGGGGCAGCCAACAGACGGGCGCCTACAGCATCCGGCTCCTGTGCCTTGGCGTCCAGCAGCTCGAAGATGCGCCCGGCGCAGACCAGGGCGTTTTGCAGCTCCGTAAGCACGCCGGAGATCTCGTTAAAAGGCTTGGTATATTGGTTGGCATAGCTAAGGAAGATGGTAAGCGAGCCCACGCTCATGCCGCCTGAAACGACCGAGAAAGCGCCGGTCAGCGCCACCCCCGCATAGACCACGCTGTTTACAAAGCGGGTGGAGGGGTTGGTCAGCGAGGAAAAGAAGATAGCCTTGAGCGAGCAATCCTCCAGCCGCTTGTTGATCTTTTCAAAGGCTTCGAGCTCGGCTTCCTCGCGGCCAAAGGCCTTGACCACCTTTAGCCCGCCGATCATCTCGTCGATAAAGCCCGTTTGCTCCGCCCGGGTATCCGACTGTGCGCGGAACAGGGAGGCGGTGCGGGTGGCGATGAAGCGGGCAACGAAAAGCGATAAGGGCGTAACGCACACCACCACCAGCGTGATGCCCGGGTGGATGGAGAGCATGAACAGGAGAGTGCCCAATATGGTCATCACCCCGCTGAAAAACTGGGTCAGCGCCATCAGGAGGCCGTCCGCAAATTGATCCACATCCGTTACCACCCGGCTCATGATCTCACCGGTGGGCTTCTGATCGAGATATTGAAAGGGCAATTCCTGAATTTTGCGGAAGGCGTCCGAGCGGATATCCCGCACCACGCCAAAGGTGAGGGTGTTGTTGCAGGCGTTCATCAGCCATTGGGCCAGGGCCGTGATGGCGACGAGTATCCCCGCCTCGGCCAGCAAGGGCAGGATGGCATCAAAATCCACCCGGCCCGCTGCTACAATGTGGTCGATGGCCCTGCCGATGAGTACCGGCACATAGAGAGTCAGCGCCACGGCCAGAGCGGCCAGGATGATGGAAACGATCAGTTGCGGCCAGTAGCGCCGCATATAGCCGCCGATGCGGCGGATCGTCCCTTTTTGCCGGGTGGGCGCGGAATTTATGCTCATTGCGCAACCACCTCCGGCGGGAATTGGGAATCGTAGATCTCCTTATAAACGGGGCAGGCCTTAAGCAATTCCCCGTGTGTGCCCATGCCCGCCACACGCCCATCCTCCAGCACGATGATGGCATCCGCATGGGCCATGGAGGCCGCCCGCTGGGAAACGATAAAGACCAGCGGCCTTTCGGGGAGTGCACACAGGGCGCGGCGTAAGCACGCGTCCGTGGCGTAATCGAGGGCGGAGGCGCTGTCGTCTAAAATGAGGATCTCCGGCTTTTTCGCCAGCGCCCGGGCAATGGTGAGCCGCTGGCGCTGGCCGCCGGAAAAATTACGTCCGTTCTGCTCTACACGGGCTTCGAGGCCGCCTTCCTTGCCCTCGGCCACCTCGCGGGCCTGGGCCGTATCCAGGGCCTGCCAAAGGTCATCCTCCGTTGCCTCCGGGTTGCCCCAGCGCAGGTTCGCCCCGATGGTACCGGAAAACAGCAGGGCCTTTTGCGGCACGACGCCAATCTTCTGCCGCAGGGCGGCAACGTCCCAATCCCGCACATCCCGGCCTTCGACCAGCACCCGGCCGCGCGTGGCCTCATAAAAACGGGGGATCAGCTGCACCAGGGTGCTCTTGCCAGCACCCGTGCCGCCGATCACGCCGATGGTCTGCCCCCGCCGGGCGCTAAAGCTAACATCGCTAAGTGCCTCCGCCCTGGCCCCTTCGTACGTCATGCCCACCCCGCAAAATTCCACCAGGGGCGCATTTTCGCTAAGGCCGGCCTTTGCGCCGCCCGCGCTCTCGTTGGAGGGCGGCAGCTCGAGCGCTGCAGCCACGCGCCGGGCGCTGGCCAGAGCCTTGGTCATGGTGACGATGAGGTTAGCCAGCTTGATCAGCTCCACCAAAATCTGGCTCATGTAGTTATAGAGGGCCACCACCTGGCCCTGCGTGAGAACGCCCAGCTCCACCCGCAGCGCCCCCACCCAAATAAGGTAGAGCACAGCCGCGTTGATCAGCACATAGGTGAGGGGGTTCATAAGAGCGGAGATGCGGCTCACATGCCTTTGCTCGCCATACAGGACGCGGTTGCTTTCGTCAAAGCGGAGGGTCTCCGCCTCCTCCTTGCCGAAGGCACGCAGCACCCGCGCGCCCGTAAGGTTTTCCCTCGTGATGCGCAAAACGCCGTCCAGCCTGCCCTGCACGCGGCGATAAAGCGGAATCGTCCAGCGCATGATGCCGAACACCACCAGCGAAAGGGCCGGGATGGCGCAGGTAAAAACCAGGGCTGCGGGCACATCGATGGTGAAGGCCATCACCGCCGCCCCAAAGACGATAAAGGGAGAGCGCAGGAAGAGCCGCAGGGTCATATTCACCCCGGTCTGCACCTGGTTCACATCGCTGGTCATGCGGGCGATCATGGTGGAAGCGCCCACCTCGTCAATCTGCGAAAAGGAAAGGCCACAAAGCCGTTTGAGCAGCGCATACCGCAACTTGGCCCCAAAGCCTACGGCCGCCTTGGCCGCATAGTATTGCGCGGTAACCGCGCATACAAAGCCGATGAGGCCCAGCGCCACCAGCCCGAGGCATAGGCGCAGGATCAGCGCCTT
The DNA here is from genome assembly GCA_002409725.1 of Christensenella sp. UBA5394. Lineage (GTDB taxonomy): Bacteria > Bacillota > Clostridia > Christensenellales > CAG-138 > Pelethousia. Next base: position 131 of record DHOI01000105.1, on the reverse strand, counting down.
ATCGCCGCCCGCGATGCCCGCGTCGATCATGCGGGCGATCATCAGCGGTACCAGCAGTTCAAAGCAGGCCTCCAGCATCTTAAAGAGCGGGGCCAGCACCGTTTGTCTTTTATAATCCCTTAAATAAACCA
>DHOI01000030.1:8302-15409 GCA_002409725.1 Christensenella sp. UBA5394 | reverse complement strand
CCGCAGCCGCCGGGCCTTTATCGAGCTGGATAAAGCCGCGGCCGTGATCGAGAGCTACGATAACACCCCCCGCCAGCGCGTGAGCGAGGTCAGGGCCGAGGAGGCCAAGCGTACCTTCCGCGATCTGCGCGGCACCTTCACAGAAGCGCAGATGAAGAAGGAGAGCGAGCGCTGCCTGGGCTGCGGCGCCACGGTGGTGGATGAATACATGTGCGTAGGCTGCGGCATGTGCGTGACCAAGTGCCAGTTCGACGCCATCCACCTCGAGCGCGTCTACGACGGCGAGGGCGTGGAGTTTCTGGGCATCAAAAAGGCCATCACCCCCCATGTTATCAAGCGCAAGGTGAAGATCGCCGCCAAAAAGCTGGTGGGCGGCAAGCGCTAGGCCATGCACGAGCTGGGCATTCTATACCACGTGGTGGAGCAGGTCTCCCGCATCGCCGCGCAGAACCACCTCACGCAGATCGGCACCCTGGTTTTACAGGTGGGCGAGCGTTCCGGCGTCATCCCCCGTTATCTCGAGGCCTGCTATCCGGCCGCGGCGGATGGCACCATGCTGCAAAACACCAAGCTCAGGATCGAAACCTTGCCAGCCAATGGCCGCTGCCGCGCCTGCGGCAAGGTTTTCGGCCTCACCGAGCACGGTGAAACCTGCCCCCAATGCGGCGGCAGGGATTACGAGATCTTGGGCGGCAGGGAGTTCTTCATCAAGGAGATCGTGGCCTGTTGATGGGGCGCGGGGAGCGTTGGGGCTGTCGCGTTAAGTGCATGCAACGTATAAATATTCAAATGCACGATACGCGACAGCGGGTTCGGTGCCCCAAAGGGGCAAAAAGGCGCCTGTGACGCCTTTTTAGAACCCCGGGGGTTCGCCGGAGGCGAAACATCTCTGCGTTATGCATTGAAAATGCTTAACGCGACAGTCCCAAACCCCTACCTTACTTTTAAAAAATAAGCAAACTACCATTTGGAGTTGTGGCATAAGGCCCGGCGCATGAGCGCCGGGCCTTATTTAGCCTTGCCGCTTCCAGGGCCGCGCTTTGCCCAGCCAGCCGCGCGCTTCCCAATATTGCCGTTCCACAGGCGAAGAATCCCAGCCCGCGCGGTGCATATTCGCCATCATTGCAAAAATAAACCTGGTTTTCAGGCCGACCCTGGGCCGCCCCACGCGGCCCAGCTTTCGGGCAAGCTTTTCCATGTCTTTTTCGATCTTCGCTTTCTTTTCCGCCTTTACGCCGGCCCAGTTCTTAGCCTGTACGCCGGTGCCATAGCTTTTTATATAGGGGATGCCCCAATTGACGAGGGAGCTTTTCACACCCCGGATCGCCCGTCCGGCCCCCATTCCGGCTGTTGTCGAGATAACCACCGCCTTTTTGCCGAACATCCAGGCCCTGGGGCGATGCGTCATCCAAAAGGTGAACAGCAAGTCGAGCAGCGCCTTCATCTGCGCGGTAGGCCCCATGCAGTAGTTCGGCGTGGTAAAGATAAGCAGCTCCGCCCCTTCCATGGCGGTGGCGATGGCCTGCTTCTCTTGGTAATACGGGCATTTTGCATCATCCTCAATGCACTGGTAGCAGCCCAGGCAAACGTGGGGCAAGTCCCTGGGCAGGAAAAACTCCCGGATCTCTTCTTTTTCGGCCAGCTTATCGGCCAGCAGCCTGGCGATGTGATAGGTGCTGCCCATATGGTTTTGCCCGTGGATCATGGCGATCTTCATATCGTGTCCTCCGCTAAAAGGCCCGCGCGGCCCTTTTTCTATTCATCGTCTTGTTTATGAATAATATCCTGCCGCAAGGTGTTGCCATAGGAAATGGCGCTTTCGCCGAACTTGGCGCGGATGGCGTCCACGGCGCTGTCGAGCTTTTCGTTTTGGCATCGCTTTTCCGCCCCCATATCGAAGAGGCTCAGCTGGGCCGTGCCATCCGTGGAAAGGCCGGCCGCGGTGACCATGAGCATGCGGATGGGCGCGTTCATCCGCCACGAAGCCTGCACGATGGAAAGGGCCGCCTCCAAAATCTCGCGGGTGGAATTGGTACCCGCCTCCAGCCGCTTTTGTCTGCAGATCACCTGCAGCTGCGGGTTTTTGATCTGCACCTGCACGGTGCTGCAGAAAAGCCCCTGCCGCCGCAGGCGGGTGCCGATGGTATCCGAGAGCATGGTCAGGCCCGCGCGGATATCCTTCAATCCCACCAGGTCGCGCGAGAAGGTGATGCCGCAGCCGATGCTTTTGGCCGCATCCTCCTCGCCAATGCGCTTTACGGGCTCCTCGTCCAGGCCGCAGGCGTATTCCCAAATGGTCTCCCCCGTGCGCCCCAGGAGGGAGCGCAGGCGGTCTTTACCCGCCTGTGCGATATCGCCGATGGTACGGATGCCGCCTTTTAGCAGCGTTTCCTCCGCCGCCCTGCCCACATAAAGCATGCTGCGGGCTGGCAAGGGCCACAGGATATCGCGGAAGTTCTCGCGGGTAATTTCAGTGGTTGCGTCCGGCTTTTTATAATCGCTGCCCAGCTTGGCAAAGGTTTTGCTAAAGGATACGCCTACGGAGATGGTGAGGCCAATCTCCATGCGGATGCGCCGGCGCAGCTCGTCCGCAATCTCTTTGCCCGTGCCGAACAGGTGTAGGCTGGCGGTAACGTCCAGCCAGCTTTCATCCACGGAAAAAGCCTCCACCTGATCCGTATATTGCTGGTAAATAGCGTTGATACGCCGGCTGTATTCGCGGTATTTTTCATGGTGGGGCCGCACCAGCGTGAGCTTTGGGCACTTGCGCAGCGCCTGCCACACGGTTTCCGCCGTAACGATGCCATAGCCCTTGGCCAGCTCGTTTTTGGCCAGGATCACGCCGTGGCGGTTTTTGGGATCGCCGCATACGGCCATGGGCACATCCCACAGCTCGGGGCGGGCGATGCATTCCACCGATGCGAAATAGCCGTTGCAATCGCAATGCAGGATCGTCCTCTCCATTGGGTTTCTCCTCCTTACAGGGCTATTATCCCACACAGCCCGGCCCCTGACAAGGCGGGCGTGCGGGGCTACGCCCGCCTGTCAAATCCTTCACAGAAATTGACGTGCGGCCCTCAGCCGTGGTATAAACAAGAGCGTTGGTTTTTCCCGTGTGAAAGATAGGAGAGAAGATTTTATGGCGCTTTTATTTGATACATATGTGCAAAAATTAAAATACCAGGTGCTCACCGAGGTGGCCAGGCTGGCCTATGCGGAGCAGCTCACGCCCCAGCGTCTGTTGGAGATCGCGGGCCATATCATCCCGGAGGGCAAACCCAATTTCCGCTGCTGCATCTATAAGGAGCGGGCCATCATCAACGAGCGGGTCTCCTTTGCCCTGGGCGGCGAGCCGGAGAGCGCAAGCGTGGTGGGCGTGCTGCCCATCGCCTGCGACGAGTGCCCCGTGGACGGCATACAGGTTACGGCGGCCTGCCGTGGCTGCCTGGCCCACCGCTGCATGGCCGCCTGCCCAAAGGACGCCATCACCGTGGTCAACCACCGGGCGCAAATTGATAAAACCAAATGCGTGGAATGCGGCAAGTGCCTTTCCGCCTGCCCCTATTCCGCCATTGTCAAAAATATCCGGCCTTGCGTGGCCGCGTGCAAGCCTAAGGCCATCCGCATCAATAAGGAGAGCGGCAAGGCCATGATCGACGACGCCAAGTGCGTTTCCTGCGGGGCGTGCGTCTATCAATGCCCCTTTGGCGCCATTACGGATAAATCCGCCATCACCGGGGCCATCAGCCTCATCAACGGCTCCAGGGGCAATACGGCCTATCATGTATACGCCGTGGTGGCCCCCTCCATCGCCAGCCAATATGCGGATGTTACGGCCGAGCAGGCGTGTGCGGGCATCCGCCGCCTGGGCTTCCACGCTGTAATCGAAGCGGCCTGGGGCGCGGATATGACCGCCTGGCTGGAAGCTAAGGAGCTAAGGGAAAAGGGCTTTCTGCTCTCCTCCTGTTGCCCCTCCTTTGTGGAATACGTACGCCAGAATTTCCCCGACCTGGCCGATCATATCTCGTCTACACTCTCCCCCATGGCGCAGATAGGCAAATGGCTGCATGAAACGGACCCGGGCTGCCGCGTGGTCTTCATCGGCCCCTGCATCTCCAAAAAATCCGAGGCGCAGCATACGGAAGCGGCCCAATATGTGGATTGCGCCCTCACCTTTGAGGAAATGCAGGCCATGTTCTCCGCCCGGGAGATCGACCCGAGCGCGCTTGCAGGCGAGCCGCTCGATAACGCCTCCTACTTTGGCCGCATCTTCGCCCGCAGTGGCGGCCTGGCCGCCGCCGTGGAGCAAGCGCTCACTGAGCAAGCGCCAGCTGCGCAGGGCGCGAAGGATACCCGATTTCAGTTCCAGCCCCTGGTTTGCAGCGGCCTGCCGGAATGCCGCACAGCCCTGCTGAAGGCCCAGAAGGGCCTGCTCAAGGAAAACTTCATTGAGGGCATGGCCTGCGAGGGCGGCTGCATCGGCGGCCCCGCCTGCCTGCGCCATACGGCCCGTAACGCCGCCCAGGTGGATGCTTACGGCCGCGCCTCCACGGAGGAAAATATCGCCGAGGCCACGCGGGCGCTGCGCGCGGGCGAGGCGCTTTAAAAAGCACTTCTGCGCCTTGACAAGCACAGGGATTTTCGCTAGGCTTGAAGAAGGGAGTTTCGACCCCTTTTTCTTTTTTCAGGAGGACGAATATGCTTTTCATTTGCTACCCCAAATGCACCACCTGCCAGCGGGCAAAGGCTTGGCTGGACGTGCGGCATATCCACTATACCCTGCGGGATATCAAGACGGACAACCCCGGCTTTGAGGAACTGCAAGCCTGGCATGCCCAAAGCGGCCTGCCCCTCAAACGGTTTTTCAACACCAGCGGCCTGGCCTACAAGGACTTGGGCCTTAAGGACAAGCTCCCGGCCATGGGCGAGGAGGAGCAACTGCGCCTGCTATCCACGGACGGTATGCTGGTTAAGCGGCCGTTGCTTATCGCCGAGGGCTTCGTACTGGCGGGCTTCCGCGAGGCGGAATGGGCGGCGCGGCTCAAATAAAGGTTTCTCAGGATTAGGAACAATAATTATTATCGCGATTATCCTGTAGAATTATAAAATATAACATCCTTGACCACTACCATATATTGGAATATAATGGAACTACGCCAACAACATCTTGTATATGGTATCATACTATCGCCGAAAAGCAGGGGGCCCAGAAATGATCGCTAAAATTCGCAAAAGAAATGGTTCCATAGTGGAATTCCAGCCCGAGCGCATCACCCGTGCCATCTTCAAAGCCGCCAATGCCGTGGGCGGCAGCGATTGGAACCGCGCCATAGAGCTGACCGAGCAGGTGGTCGCCATCGCGCAAAAGACCTATGGCTACAGCCTGGTAGATGTGGAATCCATCCAGGATATCGTAGAAAAAGTCCTCATTGAAAACGGCCACGCCAAAACGGCCAAGGCCTATATTTTATACCGCGAAAAGCGCCGGGGCGCCCGCGAGGCCAACGCCCTCATCGGCGCCACCATCGAAATGTTCAGCAGCTATCTGGGCGATAACGACTGGCGCGTCAAAGAGAATGCCAACACCCAGAAATCCATCAACGGCATGAACAACTACATCCGCGAGGCCTTTACCAAGCAATACTGGCTGCATGAGATCTACCCCGAAGAGGTGCGCAGGGCGCATCTAAGCGGCGATCTGCACCTGCACGACCTGGGCTTTTTCGGCCCCTATTGCGCGGGCTGGGATCTGCGGCAGCTGCTTTTAAATGGCTTTGGCGGCGTTCCCGGCAAGGTGGAATCCTCCCCGGCCAAGCACCTGCGCAGTTTCCTGGGCCAGGTGGTCAACTCTACCTTCACAACCCAGGGCGAATCTGCGGGCGCCCAGGCCTGGAGCAGCTTTGATACTTTCTGCGCGCCCTTCGTGCGCTACGATAACATGGATTACCGCACGGTAAAGCAGGCTCTGCAGGAGTTCATCTTCAACCTCAACGTGCCCACGCGCGTGGGCTTCCAGTGCCCATTCTCAAATCTCACCTTCGACATTCATCCGCCCCACACCCTGCGCGACCAGGCTGTGATCGTCGGCGGTAAAATGATGGAGGAGACCTACGGCGATTTCCAAAAAGAGATGGATATGATCAACATGGCCTTCTGCGAGGTCATGATGGAAGGGGATAACAAGGGCCGGGTCTTCACCTTCCCCATCCCCACCATCAACGTCACGGCGGATTTCGAGTGGAACAGCCCTGTGGTCAACAAGTTCATGGAGATCACCTGCCGCTACGGCATCCCGTATTTTTCCAACTACATCAATTCCGACCTATCGCCGGAGGATGCGCTTTCCATGTGCTGCCGGCTACGGCTCGATACCAGCGAACTGCGCAAGCGGGGCGGCGGTCTTTTCGGCTCCAACCCCCTCACCGGCTCCATCGGCGTGGTCACCGTGAACCTGCCCCGCATCGCCTACCTGGCGGGCTCGGAGCAAGAGTACTTCGACCGCCTGCTCACCCAGATGGAGATTGCCAAAAAGAGCCTGGAGATCAAGCGCAAAACCATCGAGGAGCAGACCGAGCGCGGCCTCTATCCCTACAGCGCGCATTATTTAGAAGAGATCAAGCACCGCTCGGGCAGCTATTGGTATAACCACTTTAACACCATCGGCCTGATCGGCATGAACGAGGCCTGCCTCAACTTCCTCGGCAAGGATATCACCACCAAGGAAGGCCAGTCCTTAGCCTTGCGTACGCTGGATTTCATGCGCGAGCACATCGCCCGCTTCCAGGAGGAGACCGGCCACGTATACAACCTCGAGGCCACCCCGGCCGAGGGTACCAGCTATAGCCTGGCCAAGCTGGATAAGGAGCGCTACCCCGGCATCATCACGGCCGGCCAGGACGAGCCTTATTACACCAACTCCTCCCAGCTGCCCGTGGGCTTTACGGATGATATCTTCGAAACGCTGGATTTGCAGGATGAACTCCAGTGCAAGTATACGGGCGGCACGGTGCTGCATATGTACCTGGGCGAGCAGATCCGCGATGTGGAGCTGGCCAAGCAGCTGATCCGCAAGGCCTTTACGCACTACAAGCTGCCCTATATCTCCCT
>DHOI01000030.1:0-8016 GCA_002409725.1 Christensenella sp. UBA5394 | reverse complement strand
TGCGGCCGGGATACCGAGGTATGGAGCCGCGTCGTGGGTTACCTTCGGCCCGTGCAGAATTTCCACAAGGGCAAGCAGGAGGAATATAAAGATCGGGTCAAGTATGTGATCAAGCCAGAGGAACTACAGGCATGATCTTCGGCGGCATGCAAAAAAGCAGCACAATCGATTTCCCCGGCGTGCTTTGCTGCGTGCTTTTCACCCGGGGCTGCGATATGAACTGCTTTTACTGCCACAACCGCGAGCTGATCAGCCGGGCCGGCGCAAACCTAGCCGAAGAGGAGGTCTGGGCCTTTCTCGAAAAGCGCAGGGGCCTGTTGGACGGCGTGGTGGTCAGCGGCGGCGAGCCCACATTGCAAACGGATCTTCCCGAGGTGCTTAGCCGCATCCGGGCCCTGGGCTATAAAACCAAGCTCGATACCAACGGCCAGCGGCCCGGCGCTGTGGCAGCCCTATGGGAAGCGGGCCTGCTCGATTACGTGGCCCTGGATATCAAGGCTCTACCTGCCGATTACCCCGCGGTCACCGGCCAGGGGGGCGCGGGCCCTGCCAAAACCGCCAAGGCCCTGCAATGGCTGGGCGCTGCCTACGAGCTGCGCACCACCCTCTATCCCGGCATGACCATGGAGCAGCTCAAGGAACTGCTTGCTTCCTTTCCCCCGGTCCCCCGCTGGCGGCTCAATTATTTCCGCCCGCCCGAGGTCTGCAGGCCACAGGATACGCCCCTGCTACAGCGCCCGGCCCTCAGTTCCATAGCCGTCGCCGCGGAACTGGAGGTACTGCTGGCCCTGCAGCCCAATCTGCTGGCCTGACAAGCAAAAAAGCGGCCTTTGCGCCCCTTTTGGTTTTTTGTAAGCCCTGGTTTCCAGGGCTTTATTGCTTCTCCTCTGAATCCTCTTTGCAGACGCGCTTCTGCTTGGCGCGATACATGGCCTTATCCGCGGCCGCGTAGAGTTCCTGATAGGTAATGCCATCCTGGGGTGCAAGGGCGAGGCCAGCGCTGGCGGAAAGGATCCGCCCCTGATCGCCCACGGAGATGGCGCGAATGCGGCAGAGCAGCTGCTTGGCACGCTCGCGGGCCGCCTCCAGGTCCCGTGGGCCGGGCAGGAACACGATGAACTCATCCCCGCCCACCCTGGCCGCGATATCCCCCTGGCGGAAGGTTTCGTTGAGCAGACGGCCCAGCCGGGCCAGCGCCAAATCGCCGGTGCTGTGGCCATAGGTATCGTTGAGCTTTTTAAGCCGATCTACGTCCAGCATCATCAAAACGCCCTGGGGCCGCTCCTTCAATAGCGCCTCGATCATATCCTCCCCGGCCTTGTTATAGACGCCCGTGAGGATATCCCGGCGGGCATTTTCCTCCAGCTCCTGCTCGCGGCTGCGCTGATCCGTAATATCCACCAGCTTACCCACCACCAGCGAAAGGCCCCTGGCCGCTTCCTCCACCGCCCTGTATTGGCACCCAAACCAAAGGTAGCGGCCATCCTGGCATTTCATCCTGAGCTCCGTATAATAGAGGACGCCCTCCTCCTTGTGTGCAAAGAAGATCTCACGCACCTTATCAAGGTCGTCCGGATGGAAAAGCTTGCGGGCCTGATCCGGGGAAGAGATATTCTCCAGGCGGGCAGCCCCCTCCAGGCTAAGGCGGGCCTCTGCGTTGGAAGTGAATTCCACGGCGTTTGTTTCGCGGTTGTATTCAAAAAGCACCGTATCCGAAAATTGGCCCAGCATAGCATAGCGGCGCTGCTCGCGCTCGAGCTCCCTGCGGTCCTTTAGCAGCATGGTGTAGATCACGCAGCAGACCCCGGTGGTCAATAGCACCAGGGCGGCACTTGTGTGCAGCGCGCTTTTGAGTATGCTGTCCGATTGTACCAGCACGTCCGGGCCACGCAAAAAAGCCACCAAGTGCCAACCATTATAGCCGATCTCGCCTATAGATACGAAATAGACACTGCCCTTGCGGGCAAATTGATAGCTGCTCTCGCCCCGGCCATGAAGGGCATTGGCAATGCCCGTCACATCCGCCTCGGAAAGGCCTGCGTTTTGCAGGCTGGTAAAAATATCGCCGGGTGGGCGTTCCTGCGGATCGGCAAAAACAAACCTGCCCTCGCTCGTCACCAGGCAGGTACGCACATCCTTATAGTTAACGCCGTCCGGATCCACCTGCATGAGTTCCTTCGCCCGCATGCGGGCGGAAAGCACGCCGGAGACTTGCCCATCTTTCCATACGGGTACACAGATGTAATAAAAATAATCGTCTAGAGTGCTAAAATATAAGATATCGGTTACCACGACCTCGCCCCGAACCAAGCGTGCGGCGGAGGGGGCCAGCCTGCTGGCCGCCAAATCCTCCACGGCTGTATAACCCACGTCTTCGGCGGCATTGATGGCATCCACCTTATCGAGCAGTTGCCGCAAGCGCGCATCTTGCGGGGAGACGCCGGCGATCTGCACCACGCCGGCCGCGGCCTGTAAGGTACTGCGCGTATGGGCGATCTCCGCGCTGATTTCAGCGGTCCGGCTTTTAATGTTCACATCGAAGTTGCTGCGCACCAGCGCGTCGATTTCCTGCTTGAGCCTACCCTTTTGTAGGCCGAGAAGCAAAACCACGGCCACCACGAACAGCAGGCTGCACGCAAGAAAAACCAGCCCCGGCTTTCCGCCCGAGCTTCGTTTATCCCCCGCCAAAGCGCCTGCCCCAAAAGGCCGCCGCCTTGATTTTTCAGCCGTGAGGTTCCGGTTTTTCACAGCACGATAAAGAGCCATATGTATATAGGATTTTACTGGATACAGATGCAAATTACAAGGTACTTTTTTCGAAAGTCCAGGTAAAATCAGGTTTGTATCGCTTTTTCCAAACCCTTTCCCTGTTTCCTCTGGAATATGCTATAATCAATCATGCGTAAATATCCAGATCAGCGGGCCGCTCGGCCCTACAGGAGGAATGCAATTATGTATCGGATCGCCATCATCACGGCCAGCGATAAGGGTGCACGGGGCGAGCGGGAGGATGTAAGCGGCCAGGTCATCCGCGAGATGTGCCGGGGCTTTGCTTCAGTATCTTCTTATGAGATACTGGCCGATGAGCGGCCGCTGATTGCCGAGGCCCTCGAAAAGCTTTGTGATGAGGATCTGGCCGAGGTGATTTTTACCACCGGCGGCACGGGTTTTTCTTCCCGGGATGTGACGCCCGAGGCAACGCTGGATGTGGTGGAGCGCCTGACGCCGGGCATCCCTGAGGCCATGCGCGCCAAGAGCCTGCAAGTCACCAACCGGGCCATGCTCACCAGAGCCGTAGCCGGCATCCGCAAACGTACGCTCATCATCAACCTGCCCGGCAGCCCCAAGGCCGTGCGCGAATGCCTGGAGGTCATCCTGCCGGCGCTGGGCCATGGAATAGATATCCTGCGGGGCGAAGCCGCGGAATGCGCCCGCACATAGAAAAGAACCAAGGAGAATTTATGCAAAAGCTATCGCACATAGATGAAAAGGGCCAAGCCCGCATGGTGGATGTGGGGGCCAAGGCCGATAGCAAGCGCCGCGCCGTGGCGCAGGCCATTGTTAAAATGAAGCCCGAAACCCTGGCCATGATCACAAACGGGCAAATGCCCAAGGGGGATGTGTTCGCCTGTGCCCGCATCGCCGGCATCATGGCTGCCAAGCACACGTGGGAACTGATCCCCATGTGCCACCCCCTGCCGCTGGACGCCGTGCGCGTGGAATTAGCGCCCCTGGGCACGGATCGGGTGCGTATCGAGGCCGAGGTCTCCTGCACCTACCACACGGGGGTGGAAATGGAAGCCCTCACCGCCTGCTCCGTGGCCGCCCTTACGGTATACGATATGTGCAAGGCCGTGGAGCGGGGCATGGAGATCGGCCAGGTCTGCCTGCTGCATAAGAGCGGCGGCAAAAGCGGCGCCTATCAGCGGCAAAGCGAGGATTGAGCATGCGGGATGATTACGGGCGTTCCATTGAGTATCTGCGGCTTTCCGTTACGGATAAGTGCAACCTGCGCTGCCAATACTGCATGCCCGAAAGCGGCGTGCCTATTCTGCCGCATAGTGATATCCTGCGGGTGGAGGAATGCGTGGCCATTGCCGAGGCCGCCGTTTCTTTGGGTATCACAAAAATCCGCATCACCGGCGGCGAGCCGCTGGTGCGCAAGGGTATTCTGGAAATTTGCCGGGGAATCGGCGCCCTGCCCGGCCTCGGGGAACTCTGCCTCACCACCAACGGCCTGCTGCTCACGCGCTACGCCAAAGACCTGCACGCAGCAGGGGTCGACCGGCTCAACATTAGCCTGGATACGCTGGACGCGGCCAAATACCGCCGCATCACCCGCTGGGGCGAATTCAAAGATGCCTGGGCCGGCATTGAGGCCGCTGAGGCCGCCGGTTTCGATAACATCAAGCTGAACGCCGTGCTGATGGGCGGCGTCAACGATGACGAGATCCCCGCCCTGGTCGAGTTGACCAGGGACAAGCCCTATGAGGTGCGCTTTATCGAGCTGATGCCCATCGGCGAGTGCGCGCATTGGGAAAAGGCACGCTTCCTGCCTGCGGAAACGGTGCTCGCGGCCTGCCCGGCGCTGGTTCCCCTGCCAGCCAAGGGCGTGGCGGAGCGCTACCAAATGCCAGGCTATTTGGGCACGGTGGGGCTGATTCGGCCCCTGAGCCACCGTTTTTGCGGGGATTGCAACCGCATCCGCGTGACCGCGGACGGCATGCTCAAGCCCTGCCTGCACTCCAGCGAGGAGATCTCCCTGCGGGGTCTTGCGGGGGAGACGCTGCTGGTCGCCATGCGGGCCGGCATTACGAAAAAGCCCATGAGCCACCACATGATGGAGCGTGGCAGCGACACGAACCGGACCATGAATCGGATCGGAGGATGAGTTAGGATGGCAAAGGTCGTAGCGGTAAACATTAGCGAGCGCAAGGGCACCTTCAAGCACCCCATACCCGTGGCCCATACCAGCGTGGATCACGGCATTGAGGGGGACGCCCATGCCGGGAACTGGCACAGGCAGATCAGCCTCTTGGCTAAGGAGAGCGTGGATAAGATGACCGCCCTGGGCGTACCGGATTTGACGCCGGGCAAATTCGCGGAAAACATCACCACCGAGGGAATCGAACTATATACCCTGGCCGTGGGCACAAAGCTGCGCCTGGGCGACTGCCTGGCCGAGGTGACCCAAATCGGCAAGGAATGCCATCAGCATTGCCAGATATATAAGCAGGTGGGCATGTGCATCATGCCCACGGAGGGCATCTTCGTAAAGGTGCTCGAGCCAGGTGATATCCACCCCGGGGACGAGATCAGCATCGTGTGATAGGAAGATAAAAAGCGGCCCGCGAGGGCCGCTTTAGCGTATTGAAAAAGGTGGCTGCAGCCACCTTTTTGACCCTTACAGGCTCCAGAGCTTTTCCGGGGAGAGCAGCAGCACCATGCCAGTATCCGTCTTGGCCACGCCCAGTATATAGTCGTTGGCGTAAGCAGCCCGTGAGGGGGCGGACGAAATATTCTCCCTGCCGATCCGTATAACCTCTTCTACCGCGTCCACGATCAGGCCTAGGGCCTTGCCGGCAACGCTACACACCAGGATGCAGGTGCGCTCCGTATAATCGGCCTCCGCCTTGCCCAGGCGAAGCCGCGCATCCGTTACGGTGATTATGCTGCCCCTTAGGTGGATCACGCCCTTTTCATAGGCGGGGGTCTGGGGTATGCGGATGATCTCCTGCATCTGTACGATTTGCACTACGCTTTCGATCGGCAGGCCGAAAAGCTGCCCGTCCAGCCAGAATATCAGATACCGATCCTCCATCTCCTCCTGGCCAACGGCCATGTTTTGCAGCAGGGATTCCATACTGCTTTCTCCTCTCTATGTTTTTATACCAAGTGGAATTCGCGCATCATATCCTGCAAAAGGGAAGCCTGGCTGGAAAGCTCCTCGCTGGCGGCGGCGCTCTCTTGCGCGGTGGCGGAGTTGGTCTGCACCACGGCGGAGATCTGCTCCATGCCCAGGCTCACCTGGGACACGGCCTCGGCCTGCTCCCGGCTGGCCTCTGTGATCTGATCCACCGTAGCGGCCAGCTTCTTTACGCCCTGCACAACCGCATCCAGGGATTGGGCCGTACCCTCCGCTATGCCCGCGCCCCGCTCCACGGAGGCGATGGAATCTTCGATGAGGGATGTGGTATTGCTGGCTGCCTCGGCGCTTTTGGAGGCGAGGTTTCGCACCTCGTCGGCCACCACGGCAAAGCCCTTGCCCGCCTCTCCGGCCCGGGCCGCTTCCACGGCCGCGTTGAGGGCCAGGATGTTGGTTTGGAAGGCGATATCCTCGATGGTTTTGATGATCTTGCCGATTTCGCCGGAGGAAGCGCGGATCTCAGCCATGGCCTGGGTCATTTCCGCCATCTTAGCGTTGCCCTCCAGCACCTGCGCCTGCGCTTGGCCCGCAAGCTGTTTGGCTTCATCCGCGTTTTGCGCGTTCTTGCGCACCTGTTCCGAAATGGAATTGACAGAGGCGAATAGCTCCTCCACGGTGCCGGCCTGTTCGGCCGCGCCCTGGCTGAGGGACTGCGCGCCGTCGGAGACCTGGCCTGCCCCCGAGGCTACCTGCTCTGCGGATTGGATGATCTGCCGTATGGTATTGCTCAGGGTTTGGGCGATACGCTCCATCGACCGGGCCAGGCGCTGAAAATCCCCTCTGTAGGCCGCACCGAGGCCGGCTGCGCCGAAATCGCCGCCAGCCATGCCGTCCAGCCGCGCATTCATATCGGCGATGATTTCGCGCACCCCTGTGAGGATGGTATCGGTAGCCTCGGCCAGCATCCTGGTTTCATCCTTGCTTTTCACCTGCGGCACAGGGGATTGGAGATCCCCCTCGGCCACCAGGGCCAGCCGTTTGGCGCAGGCCGTCACGGGCCGGGATATGCGGTTGGCCGTAGCCACGGCCGCGGCCGCGCCCACCGCCACCATCAGCGCCACCAGGCCGATGGTGATGTAGATGCCCCGCCAGGTCTGCTCCATAAAATCCGCCTGTGGAGCGGTAACGGCCAGGCTCCAGCCGCCGGTCTCTGAAATGGGCGCAAAGGAGAGCACCTTGCTCTCGCCTCCGTAAACATATGAGCCGAAGCCGGAAAGGCCCTTGACCATCTGTTGCTCCAGCGCGGCCAGATCCGCTTGGGCGGGATCCGTTTTCGCATCCTTGATGGTATTGCTGCGGCCCGTAACCAGCGCGCGGTTTTTGTGCGCAATCACGTTGCCTTCCTGGTTGATAATGTAGGCGGAGCCGTTTTCGCTCACCTGCAGCCCTTCCACGAGCTGGCTGAGGATGTCGCCATCCATCGAGGCGATTATCACGCCCGCCACCTTCAGGCCCCGCTGGCCGTGCTGCCAAAGGGGCGCGCCGAATAAGATCCGCGTGCTGCCATCCTCGTTCACAATGAAATCGCTTACGGTGGTCTCCCCTTTGAGCGCGGCCTTAAAGCAGGCATTCTCGCTGAAATCCGTTTCGTCCATGAGGGAACGGCCGACCACGGTGACCAGGTGCCCATCCAAAAAGCCGCCGTTTTCCACGCGCGCTTGCAGCAAGCGAATCTTGGTGGCCATGGTCGTGGTGTTTTCGTTGTCGGATAGCTGTTTGACCAGCCCCATCTCCGCTACCAATCCTTTATAGGCATAAAGCTGCCATTCGAGCCGCTCCACGGCCATCTTGGACATTTGCGCCAAACTCTGCTCCAGGGTGTTTTGCGTGCCCCGATAGCCCAGATAAGCGGAAATAGCGCCCGTTATAATCACGGAAGCAGCCAGCAAGGCTACCATAACGGAAATGATCTTTGCTCGCAGGGTTTTCATACGGAAACCTCATTTCTTTTGATTTTCGTTGCTCTTGCTTAGCGTGGGTGCCTAGCACAAAACGGACGCCGGATGCAGATGCCCAGCCCAGGAACGGATGTTATGCCTTTTAATGGTTGTGGCGATTTTGCCATAATGCCTTAAGAGTCTTAGTTAAGA
>DHOI01000141.1:13262-30579 GCA_002409725.1 Christensenella sp. UBA5394 | reverse complement strand
TCCTGCCTGGTTTTCCCTGCGTCCCTCATCTCTTGGATCTCTGTCCCCTGCGCTGATACATTCGTCCACGTTCTCTTCATAACAATACCCCCTATCGTAGTTATTTTCCTACGACAGGGGGCTTCTTTGCAATGCCTGTTTTTCTTGGTGCAGTACAATTTTTGGGGGCTTTGTTTTTTGAAAATTTTGTGCGATGCGCGCATACATTGCCATTCATATTTTCTGTGATAAGGGACAAATTAAACGTACATCACCCAGAAAAGGAGGTGAAACCAACAATGGCACGCAACAACGTTTTGATCCCGGATTCCAAACAGGCGCTGGAGAACTTCAAAATGGAGGTCGCCAACTCCCTCAACGTAAACCTCAAGCAGGGCTACAACGGCGATCTGACCACCAAGGAGGCCGGCTCGGTCGGCGGGGAAATGGTCAAGCGCATGATCTCCTATGCGGAAACCAACATGAAGAAATAAGCAGAGGGGAAACGCTCTTTACGATCAAGTATAGTAGAAAGGAGAAACAATGGCCAACAACAGTAATTCCAGCCGGGCCAACAAGGCGCAGCTGCAAAACTTTAAAACGGAAGTTGCCGGCGCCCTGAACGTGAATTTAAAGCAGGGATACAATGGCGACCTTACCGCACGGGAAGCCGGCTCCATCGGCGGCGAGATGGTGAAGCGCATGATCGCCTATGCCGAAAGCAACATCGGCGGCGGCAACATGATGAAGTAACGGCATTCCTTCCATATGAAATAAATGCATAAGTGGGGGCGGGAAGATTCCCGCTCCTTTTTTGGCAAAAAAAATGGACCTGAATGTCACTTCCTTTACTGCGAGCTTGCTTATTGGGCTTAAACCGCTGCCATATTTATACCATATATAATAGAAGACACAAAGGGCCGATGAAGCTCCATCGGCCCTTTTCTTGCCCTTATTTTAATAGAATGTCGCCACTTCCTGGGCGGGCTTTTTGCCCGGCCCGGCAGAGATAACTTTCAGCACCGGCCCTTTGCGGCCATAAACCGTGTGGTAGCGCAGTTCCACTTTGGCGGTCACCTGCGCCCAGGCACGGTGCTGCAAATTGGCCCTGATGAGGGCGGCGTCCCATTCGCAGGCCAGGGCGGAATAGGCGATATCCTCGGCGCAGCAGGTCATCACATGCCGCCCAGCCAAAAAACAGCCCGTGGGTAGGCGGCCAGATACGGCCGTAAGGCCCGTGAAGCGCACCACCTTGCCTGCGTATTTATCCATTTCCTCGACGATATCCCGATACCAGATGGCAAAATCGGCATCCGCGATCTCCACCACCTTCGCGTTTAGGTCAAAGGGCAGAGGGTCCTCGATCTCGTCGTATTCCACATGGCCGTCTGGCCATTCAAAGGCGATGGCGCAACGCCGATTGAGGCCGCGCACGATTTTATGGAAGGCCAGCTTGTCCGTTTTCGCATCCGTGCGGTTAAAGACCACCAGCTCGCAGGCTTGCAGCTTATCTACCACCAAGGAACGCATGTTGGCATTGTAATTGAGGAAGGTGCCCGCATCTGCAAAAAGAAAGTTTTGATAGATCACCCACCCGCGGGGCAGGGCTTCAAAGAGCCGCTGCAAGGGCCACATGCCGTTGTATTCCAGCACGATCCGCTGGGCGTGGCATTGCTTCTGCCAGCCCGTGAGCTTGGCAGAAGTCAGATCTTCGGGCCTTTCCAGCGCCTTCATATATACGTTGCCCTTATCGGCGAAATCCGAGGGTTCGAATTCCTCGATGCCCTCCTCGCAGACCACCAGCAGCGTGCGGTCGCCCTCGTTGAAGCGGGGATCCTGCATGGTCTCCTGGATGAAGCGGGTCTTGCCCGCTTCGAGGAAGCCCGTAAAGAGATAGACCGGTATTTGCTCAGCCATGGCTATACCCCGAATAATTCCGCCAGCGCCGCCTGATCGAGCTGTGCGCCGATCACGCAGAGCCGCCCGGTTACTCCGGCCGTGCCCTGCCGTACCTGTGCATCCCCCGGCACATAGTCAAAATGCAGCCAGCCCTCTCCCTGGCCAGCCACGATTCCCTTGGCCCGCAGCACCTGGCCATAGCGCCCCTCGTCCAGCTCTTCCAGCAGGGCGGAGAGGCCCGCTTCGTCAAAGCGGCGGGGGGTCTCCACGCCCCAGCTGGTGAAAATCTCGTCCGCATGGTGATGGCCGTGCTCATGCTCATGCTCATGCTCATGCCCACAACTACACGCCTCGCCATGTTCGTGATGATGTTCGTGCTCATGCTCATGCTCGTGCTCGTGCGCTTCCACCGCCAGCTGATCCAGCGCGGCTTCGAGCGTCCCCCGGCGCTCCATGGCTTCCAGAATTTGTGTGCCGGAAAGCATGTCCCAGGGCGTGGTTACGATAGGCGCGGCCGCGTTATGCGCCCGCAGCAGCTCCACGCAGGCGGCGATCTTTTCTTCTTTCATGCCTGCGGTGCGGCTCAAAACGATGCAGCCCGCGTGTTCGATCTGGTCGTCGAAAAACTCGCCGAAGTTGTGCATATACATCTTGCACTTGCCCGCGTCCACTACGGTGGTAAAGCTATTGAGGGAGATATCCGCGGCGTTGATGCCCTGCACGGCGCGGATCACGTCGCTCAGCTTGCCCACGCCGCTGGGCTCAATAAGAATGCGGTCGGGGTGGTATTGCTCCAGCACCTTGACGAGCGCAGCCGCGAAATCCCCCACCAAAGAGCAGCAGATGCAGCCCGAGTTCATCTCTGTGATCTCGATGCCCGCATCCTGCAAAAATCCGCCGTCGATGCCGATCTCGCCAAATTCGTTTTCAATGAGCACCAGCTTTTCGCCCTGGTAGGCTTCCGCGATCAGCTTTTTGATCAGCGTGGTCTTGCCCGCGCCCAAAAAGCCGGAGAAAATATCGATCTTGGTCATCGTTACATGGTTGCCTTCTTTCGTGTTTATTCCAAAATGGATTATACCCTCCTCGCCCCTTCAATACAAGGGCGGCGGCCGCAATTCCCTCTTGCCGCGCGGGGAATTGCTTATTATAATGAAGTTACAGGGATAAGGCCGCGGATCAAGGCGCATCGTG
The DNA here is from genome assembly GCA_002409725.1 of Christensenella sp. UBA5394. GTDB lineage: Bacteria > Bacillota > Clostridia > Christensenellales > CAG-138 > Pelethousia. The sequence continues at coordinate 27,507 of DHOI01000141.1, read as the reverse complement.
CCCGGCATCCTTCAGAACGCATAGCTGCACATGAATACGCCCGTAACGATGCCGATGAGGGAACCGATGATCACCTGGATGAGCGTATGCCCCACCAGTTCCTTGAGGTAATCCTCATCCTGGAAAAGCTCTTTAAGGTCGCCATGGCGCATGAGCTTGTTGAGCACCTCGGCCTGCCTGCCCGTTTCGAGGCGCACGCCCCGCGCATCGTGCAGCACGATCAGCGCCAGCAGCACGGTGATGGCGAATTCAAAGCTCTGCGGCCCATGCTCCATGGTCGCGGCCATCACAGCCGCCAGCATGGTGGAGGCGTGGGAGCTGGGCATGCCGCCGCTGCCGAAAAGCCGTTCAAATTTAAACTCGCGGTTGAGCAAGGTATAAAGCAGGGCCTTCAAAACCTGGGCCACGAACCAGCCCGCCACAGCCGTCATCAGCACGGCGTTGCGGGAGAGGCCTACGATAAACTCGATCATATACAAATTCCCTTTTTGTTCATATTTTTATCATTATAGCACGATATAATAACCGGAGCAAAACCAATGCAAGCAATAAATAATTTAGACAAAGGAGCGCCCATTATGTATTATTCTTCTTATGAAACTTCTCTGGGCCCCGTCTATATCTGCGAGGATAAAGGCTTTGTCACCCACCTGGGTTTTGGCAAAAAGCCGCCCTTCGCCGCTACCGAGCGGGATTCGCCCCTCATGTGCCGCGCGCATGCCCAGCTCAAGGAATACCTTGGCGGCGGCCGTACTTCCTTTGGTCTGCCGCTGCGCCCGGAAGGCACGCCCTTTGAGCAGACGGTTTGGCAGCAACTGCAAGCCATCCCCTATGGCGAAACCATCACCTATGGCGAGCTGGCGCGGCGCGTGGGCCGGCCCAGGGCGGCCCGGGCCGCGGGCGCGGCCTGCGGCAAGAACCCCATTGCCATCTTCATCCCCTGCCACCGCGTGCTGGGCCAAAATGGCGGCCTCACAGGCTATGCCTGGGGCGAGGAGCGCAAGGCCGCCTTACTGGAACTGGAGGGAAGTGCGGCTGGGGGAGAGGGGAAATAATTTTATAAATCCCTTGACAAAATAGGTATGGACGGCTATCCTAATATTAGTAATCATTATTAATCTTCAACAGAAAGGGAGACATTGCAATGGAACTCAAAGGCAGCAAAACCGAAAAAAATCTCTGGACCGCTTTTGCGGGGGAATCCCAGGCGCGTAATAAGTATACCTATTTTGCCAGTGTAGCCAAGAAGGAAGGCTATGAGCAGATCTCGGATATCTTCCTTAAGACCGCCGCCAACGAGAAGGAGCATGCGGAGCTGTGGTTCAAGGCCCTGGGTGAAGTGGGCGATACCGCTACGAATCTGCTACATGCGGCTGAGGGAGAGAATTACGAGTGGACGGATATGTACGCCACCTTTGCCAAAGAAGCGGAGGAAGAGGGCTTCACCGAGCTTGCTTACCGCTTCCGCGCCGTGGCCGATATCGAGAAGGGCCACGAGGAGCGCTATCGCAAGCTGCTCAAGAATGTGGAGATGCAGGCCGTATTTGAAAAGTCCGAAGAAACCATGTGGGAGTGCCGCAACTGTGGCCATCTGGTAATGGGCAAGAAGGCCCCCCAGGTATGCCCCGTTTGCCTCCATGCCGGCGCTTACTTCGAAGTCCACGCTGAGAACTATTAAGATAAAGCCGCTTTTCAATGCCAAAGGCCGTTCCCGAGGGAGCGGCCTTTTGTCTATCCTATTATTTTCTGTGCCATTTTGTTTTGCCCTTTTCACTTTTCTTTTACGGGCCGCCGAATGGAGATCAGGCGCTTCACATCCGCCAGGGCCGCTTCGTCGGCCACATCGATCATCATCCATCGGCTGCCGTTGAGAGAGCCGGCCTTTTCATAAACCTCACGCACATAGGCGCTACAGTGGCGAAGTGCCAGCTCCGCCTCCATGCGCTCCTTTTCGCCAAGTACGACCAGGGCGATGAAATAGCCCTCCATGGGATAAAGGGTGCAAAGGGAGCGGCCCGCCTTGCGGTATTTTATGTTCCAGCCTTTTTGGGCTGAGCAGCCGCTGTAGGAGAGAAAGGGCTCCACGCCATAGGCCCTGCATAAATAAGCGTTGATATCCGGCCACAAGGCATTGTGGATGTAGTCGCTGATCTGTTCTTCTGTGGGCGCTGAATCCGGCCCATAAAGCTGGTTCCAATCCATCATGCGTATCCTCCCGGCGCTTTTCTTTACCATAATCATACCAGAAAGCCACGGCGGCACCAACATTTATTTCAATACGGCAAGGGTATTCCTACATCCCCTTAACGCCGCAAGGTGACCCGCGTATATGTACGTCATGCGCCTCACCCTGCGACCGGCGACACAAAAAGTGCCGCATAACGGCACTTTTTCGCTGGCCGGGCTTACCCGCCCAAATACGCCTTCTTGATATCCTCGCTGTCGGCCAGCTCCGCGCCGGTGCCGCTAAGAGTGATGCGGCCGGTCTCCAGCACGTAGGCGCGGTCGGCTACCTCGAGGGCCATGCCCGCGTTCTGCTCCACCAAGAGGATGGTGGTGCCGGCCGCGTGCAGGGTTTTGATGATATCGAAAATCTGCTCCACCAGGATGGGCGCAAGGCCCATGGAGGGCTCATCCAGCATCAGCAGCTTGGGCCTGCTCATTAGGGCGCGGCCCATGGCCAGCATCTGCTGCTCGCCGCCCGAAAGGGTGCCGGCGATCTGGCTCTGGCGCTCTTTGAGGCGGGGGAAGCGCTCGAACACGCTCTCGATATCGGCTTTCGAAACCTCCTTTTTGGTGAAAGCGCCCATCTCAAGGTTTTCGAGCACCGTCATTTTAAGGAAGATGCGCCGGCCTTCGGGCACGTGCGCCAGGCCCTGGTGCACGATTTTGTGGGCCTCCATCTTGGAGATATCCTGGCCCAGGAAGGATATATTGCCGCTCTTGGAGCGGATCACGCCCGAGATGGTTTTGAGGATGGTGGACTTGCCCGCTCCGTTTGCGCCGATGAGAGAAACGATCTCCCCCTCCTTTACGTGGAAGGAAACGCCTTTCACAGCATGGATGTTGCCATAGTAAATGTGCATGTCTTCGACTTTAAGCATCGCGCTGCGCGCCTCCCTTCTTGCCCAAGTAGGCTTCGATAACCACGGGGTCAACCTTGATCTCCTCGGGGGAACCCTTGGCGATGATGCGGCCATAGTTGAGCACGGCAATGCCCTCGCAAATGCCCATCACCAGGTTCATATCGTGCTCGATGAGCATGATGGCGATCTGGAAGGTATCGCGGATCTTGCGGATGTTCTCCATCAGCTCCGCCGTTTCGGAAGGATTCATGCCGGCCGCAGGCTCATCCAGCAGCATGATGCCCGGCTTGGTGGCCAGTGCGCGCACGATCTCCAGCCGCCGCTGCGCACCGTAGGGCAGGCTGCCCGCCTTCCAAGAAGCCATATCCTGCATGTCGAAGATGGAGAGCAGCTCCAGGGCGTGCTCGTGGGCCTTCTTCTCTTCCTGCCAATAGGCGGGCAGGCGCAGGATGGACTGGCCCAGGTTATAGGCCGTGGCGTTGTGCAGGCCGATCTTCACGTTATCCGCCACGGAGAGGTTCTTAAACAGGCGGATGTTTTGGAAGGTGCGGGCAATGCCCATCTTATTGAGCTGGAAGGTCTTTTTGCCGGCCGTGTCCTTGCCGTCGAGCAGGATCGAACCACGCGTGGGGTGATACACATTGGTGATCAGGTTGAACACGGTGGTCTTGCCGGCGCCGTTGGGGCCGATCAGGCCCGCAATTTCCGTGCGGCCGATGGTGAGGTTGAAATCATCCACCGCGCTCAGGCCGCCGAAATCGATGCCCAGGTGGCGGATATCCAGAATGGGCAGCTTGCCCAAATCCCGCTCTGGGATGAGAGCCGTGCTCGGCACGCGAACCAGCTTATCCATTTGCGCCACCCGCCTTCTTTTCTTTCTTTTGCGCCCGCAGCCAGCCACTGTTGATGAGCTTTTCCAACAAATGGCTCATGGAGAAATCGTATGTGCCCATCAGGCCCGAGGGCTTGAAGATCATCACCACGATCAGCAGGATGGAGTAAATAACCATGCGGTAGGTATTGAGGGCTTGCAGCGCCAGCGGCAGGCTGGTGAGCACAGCCGCGGCGATCACGGAGCCGATCATCGAGCCCATGCCGCCTAGCACCACCATCACCAGGATGTTGATGGAGGCCATGAAATCGAAGCTCTTAGGGGTCAGCAGGCCCTGATAGCCCGCGTACAAGGCCCCGGCCACGCCCGCGAAGAAAGCGGACACGGCAAAGGCGAGCACTTTATAATAGGTAATGTTGATGCCGCAGCTCTCGGCTGCGATCTCGTTTTCGCGGATGGAGAGGATGGCCCGGCCATGGCGGGATTTCATCATCATGTGGATGACGAGGCAGCTGAACACCACCGCCAGGAACACCACCAGGAAGGTGGAATGCTTGGGGATGCCCATTAGGCCCGGGGTGCCGCCGGTGAGATCCGGCAGGTTGATGATGCACACGCGGATGATCTCGCCAAAGCCTAGGGTGATGATCGCGAGATAATCGCCCCGAAGGCGCAGGGCCGGGATGCCGATCAGCACGCCGAAGATGGCCGCCACCACGCCCGCCAGCAGCAGGCCCAGCAGGATGGCCAGGGGCTCGGGCAAGGAAGAGGCCGCGCCGCCTTTCCAGAAGATGGCCCCTGCGTAAGCGCCCACGGCCATAAAGCCCGCGTGGCCCAGGGGCAGTTGACCGAGGTAGCCGGTAACGATGTTGAGGGAAACGGCCAGGATGATATAGATGCCCACCTGCAGCACAACGGAGCTTTGCGCCCGGTTGATCACGCCGCCCGAAACCAGGATGTTGCCCAGGATCAGGAAGGCGGCAATCAGCGCCGTGTTGATAAGGTAGCGCACCGGCATGGGGATGCGTTTGTAAGTTTGCTTCATGCGGATCGCCTCCTTAAACCTTTTCAGTCATGCTCGCGCCCATAAAGCCCGTGGGCTTGATGAGCAGCACCACGATCAGCACCGCAAACACCACCGCGTCCGTCCAGGCGGAGAGGCCGATGGAGGTGACCAGGACCTCGGCCAGACCGATGGCAAAGCCGCCGACCATGGCCCCCGGGATGGAGCCGATGCCGCCCAGCACCGCGGCCACGAAGGCTTTGAGGCCCAGCAGCGAACCCATGGTGGGGTTGACGATGGGGTAGCGGCAGCAATAGAGGATGGAGCCGATGCCCGCGAGGGCCGAGCCGATTACAAAGGTATAGGTGATGGTATTGTTCACATTGATGCCCATCAGCTGGGCCGCTTCGGTATCTTCGCTCACGGCGCGCATGGCTTTGCCCATCTTGGTCTTTTTCACCAGGAAGGCCAAGGCGATCATGGCCAGCATAGCTACGGCCAGTGTGACCACGATGTTGAGGCTGATGGACAACCCGCCCAGCTTCCAGGTAATGGCGGGGATGATCTCCGTGCTGGGGAAGGATTGCGTGTTGGCCGTGAAGATGAGCTGCGCCAAATTTTGCAGCAGCAGGGAAACGCCGATGGCCGTGATCAGCAGCGAGATGCGGGGGGCCTGGCGCAGGGGCTTGTAGGCCACCTTCTCAATAATAACGGCCAGCACCACGCACCCGGCAACCGTGGCGATCACGGCTAGATAGGGGTTGGAGCTGGCCATGAAGGAGACGAGGGCGAAATAGCCGCCCATCATAATGATGTCGCCATGGGCGAAGTTGAGCAGCATAATGATGCCGTACACCATGCTGTACCCCAGCGCCACCAGCGCATAAATGCTGCCCAGCTGCAGCCCGTTTATCAATTGAGATAAAAATAGCATAGGTGGATTCCTTTCCCGCCAAGTAAGCGCGGCATGGCAAATGCTATGACCTCATTTGCAATGCCGTGCTGCGCGGGGGAACCGGAGCTCCCCCGCATACAGCGGCTAAACGTTGTGCGCCTTGGGCGCGGCTTTTAGTACTTGCCCCAGAACGTGGCCTCTCCACCCTTGATGTTGATGATGGCGGCGGTCTTTTCGGGGTTGTTGAATTCGTCGTAGGTCACGTGGCCGGTGACACAATCCATGTCGGTGGCGTTGAGGGCATCGATGAGGGCGGCCTTGTATTCATCGGAACCGGCGTCGAGGCCCTGCTCTTCGGTCTTGGCTAGCGCGGCATACATGATCATGGCTGCGTCATAGCCCTGCGCGGCAAACATATTGGGGGTGGTGTTATACTTGGCCTGGTAGTTCTTCACGAAGGTCTGCACGGCCTCGGAGGTATCCTGGATGGAGTAACCGGAGCAGTAGTAAGCGCCCTCGAGCAGGGAAGCGTCGGTCACGACATCCAGCACGCTGTCCCAGCCATCCGCGCCGATCATGGTGGCGGTGAGGCCGGCTGCGCTGGCCTGCTGGGCCACGAGCGCGACCACGCTGTAGTAATCGGGGACGAAGAGCACATCGGGGTTCTTGGCGGCGATGTTGGTCAGCTGGCTCTGGAATTCGGTAGCGCCGTCTGCGAAGCTCTCAACCGCGACGACCTCCAGGCCGATGGCTTTCGCCTGCTCCTGGAAGGAATCGGACAGGCCGATGGAATAATCGGAACCGGTGTTATAGAGGATGGCTGCGGTCTTGGCGCTCATTTTCTCGCTGGCAAAGGAAGCCATCTTGTTGCCCTGGAAGGGATCGATAAAGCAGGAGCGGAACATATTCTCGTAAACCGCACCAGAATCCTGATCCACGGTAACGGCGGCTGCGGTAGCGGAGGCGGTAATCATAGGCATTTTGTCAGCCTGGCTCTCCACAACAACAGCCACGGTGGGGGCGGTGGTCACATCGCCGATGATGGCGGTGACGTCCTGATCCACCAGGGAGTTATAGCCGGTAACGGCCTTGGCGCTGTCGCCTTCTTCGTCATACTCAACCAGTTCAATCTGTTTGCCGTTGACGCCACCCTTGGCGTTCAGCTCCTCGGTATACATACGTACGCCGTTGGCCACGGCCTGGCCATATTCGGCCACGGCGCCGGTCAGCGGGGCCAGCATGCCGATCTTAATGGTGCCACCGGAGGCGGCGTTCTCGCCGGCGGGGGCGGTCTCTGCTGCGGCGGGCTCTGCAGCGGGGGAGGAACAGCCTGCGAAGCAGGCCAGCGCCATCATAAGGGCGACTAAGGTGCATACGAACTTCTTCATGTTTTTATTCTCCTTTTCCAAATTTACACTTTTATACCTAAAAGCGGCTCCGCCTTTGAACGGAGCCGCTAAAGTATACAAACTTTTCTAGGCTACAGTTCTCAGACGGGGTGGCGTGCTGCGTACCAGAAGGCTAATCAGAACTACCAGGCTAAGGCTGAGGAGGCGTACAATACCAATAATGCCGCAAATAATAATGGACATCGCAAGAGCGATGCCCAGTACAATAACCAGAGAAGAGGAACCCGCCGTAAAGGTAGCGCCACAAGACGCACTCTGTTGTGCGCCAAAAGAGGTATCGGCTGCAAAACGCTTGGTCATTGTGTGCTCCTTTCTTCGGCGGAACCGAAAACTAATGTTGGGCCAATGATAGCACAGGGAAAAATAAAAGTCAATACATCAATATATTATTTTTTATTTCTCCGTTTGGTGAATAGAAATAACATCCCAATAGAAATAACATCCCAATTGATACCCGCCCGCGTGACCAGGCGCCAAAAGAAGCCTGGCAAGCCGGGCAGGACTTGCCTTTAAACCGTATTTATGCTACCGTATAATAAGAAAAATGTCGCAATTCGCGCCGAGCACGGTGGAATGCGCCGATCGGGGGGGGCCTTTGCAAGCTGGCCTGGCCCGTATAAAAGAAACGGAGGCTATGCCGCGCCTTGGCTGAGCAGATGCAACAAAATAACAAAAGCAAATATGAAGTGGACATGTCCCGCGGGCCGCTTTTGAAAAAGATAATCGTGTACTCGCTGCCGCTGATCCTCACGGGCATGCTTCAACTCCTGTATAACGCGGCGGATATCGTGGTAGTGGGCCGTTATACAGGCAGCACGGCTGTGGCGGCTGTGGGATCGACCACCAGCTTGGTCAACCTAATTGTCAACTTATTCATGAACCTTTCCGTGGGCGTGAGCGTGGCAATCGCCCAAAGCTATGGCGCAAAGGACTATACCGCTGTGAACCGAACGGTGCATACGGCCTTTTTACTGAGCCTGATCGTGGGCGTGGCCGTGGGGGCTTTCGGCTTTTTCGCCTCCCGCTCCATGTTGGTGCTGATGGATTCCCCGGCAGATGTGCTGGAGCTTTCGGCCCTGTATCTTCGCATTTTCTTTTTGAGCATGCCAGCTACCACGGTGTATAATTTCGGCGCGGCCATCCTCCGGGCAGTGGGCAATACCCGCCAACCCCTGTATTACCTCTCGATTGCCGGTATCCTCAATGTGGCGCTCAACCTATTTTTGGTCATCCGTTTTCAGATGGGCGTGGCGGGGGTGGCTATCGCCACGGTCATTGCCCAATATGTATCGGCAGCTCTCATCACGGCCTGCCTGATGCGCACGGAAGGCCCGCTCCAGCTCCACCTCAAGAGCCTGCGCCTGCATGGGGATAAGGTATGGGCCATTTTCCGCATCGGCCTGCCCGCAGGGCTGCAAAGCATGGTGTTTTCGATCTCCAATGTGGTGATCCAATCCTCCATCAATTCCTTCGGCTCCGTGGCCATGGCCGGCAGCGCCGCTTCCAACAACTTGGAAGGCTTCAACTACACGGCGATGAATAGTGTGGCCCAGGCCGCCCTCACCTTTACCGGGCAAAACGTGGGCGCAAAGCAGCACCAGCGTATCCGCGAGGTGGTGCGCATCTGCCTGGCACTCGTGCTAGTTATTGGGGTAGTCCTGGGGGCGACCTGCATCGCTTTCAGCGGCCCGTTGCTTCGCATCTACCTGCCTGCGGATCCACAGGCCGTGGCTTATGGGGCACAGCGCCTGTTCATCATCAGCGCCAGCTATTTCTTTATGGGCCTGATCGACGTACTGGTTGGGGCCATGCGGGGCATGGGTTCCTCCTTCACGCCTATGCTGGTAGTACTAGTAGGCGCATGCGGCCTGCGCATCGTTTGGGTCTATACCATGTTTGCTGCACAGCGCACCTTGCAGATGCTTTACTTCTCCTACCCGGCCTCCTGGATTGCCACCTTCCTCATCGAGTTGGTCTTTTACTTCATCGTTTACAAACGGCTGTTCAAACGCAGCGTGCCGGAAGCCGCAGAGCCGATCCGTGCGGAAATACAAATGTAACCATACGGTATGAGAAAGGCCGCCCCGGCAATCCCGGTGCGGCCCTTTTACATACCCTGTATCCCGCTATGCTTTGAGCGCACGCATGGAGTTTAAAATGGCGATTACAGATACGCCCACATCTGCGAAGACCGCCGCCCACATACTGGCATAGCCCAGCGCGCCCAGTACCAGCACCAGCGCCTTGATCCCCAGGGCAAAAACGATATTCTGCTTGACGATGCGCAGCGTGCTGCGGGCAATGCGGATGGCCAGGGGTATTTTCGAGGGCTTGTCGTCCATGATGACGATATCCGCAGCCTCGATGGCCGCATCGCTGCCCAGGCCCCCCATAGCGACGCCCACATCCGCCTGCGCCAGCACCGGTGCGTCGTTGATGCCATCCCCTACGAAAACCAGCCTGCCGCCTTTGCCGAGTTGGTCATGCAGCTTTTCCACCCATTCCACCTTATCCTGTGGCAAAAGTCCCGCGTGGAATTCGCTTACGCCCAGTTGGCCGGCCACGTGGCCGGCTGCGGCGGGTGCATCACCGGTGAGCAAAACCGTGCGCCGCACCCCGGCCTTGCGAAGCGCTGCCAGGGCTTCCACCGCGTCGGCCTTGATCTCATCCGCAATCAGGATATGCCCCGCATAGCGGCCCTCGATGGCAACGTATACGCTGGTGCCGCCCGCTTCCTCGGCCGCCCCAGCAGGCGCAAGGCCCTGGGCTGCCATCAGCTTGGCGTTGCCCACGGCCACGGCCCGGCCATCCACCAACGCCTTTACGCCCTGACCCGCGATCTCTTGCACCTGTGCCACGCGGCCCGGCTCGCTCTCCCGGCCATAGGCGTTGCGCAGCGAAAGGGCGATGGGGTGGGAGGAATAGCTCTCCGCCAGCGCGGCCATGGCCAGCAGTTCATCCTCGGCAACGCCGGGTGCGGGCAGGCAGGCCTGCACGGCGAACACGCCGCGGGTGAGGGTTCCGGTTTTATCCAGTGCCACAATCTCGGCCCTGGCCAGCGCTTCCATATAATTGCTGCCCTTGATGAGGATGCCCCGGCGGGAGGCCCCGCCGATGCCGCCGAAAAAGCCCAACGGCACAGAAATGACCAGGGCGCAGGGGCAGGAGATGACCAGGAAGACCAGCGCCCGGTGCAGCCAGGTCACAAAGGGCGCACCTGTCAAAAGGGGCGGCAGGATGGCCAGCAGCAGCGCGCCGATCACCACGCAGGGGGTATAGTAGCGGGCAAAGCGGGTAATAAAATTTTCCGCCTTGGCCTTTTTGGAGGCGGCGTTCTCTACCAAGTCTAATATTTTGCTGACGATGGAATCGCCAAAGGATTTGGTGACGCGTATCTCCAAGAGGCCCGTTTGGTTGATGCAGCCGCTGAGGGCTTCGCTACCCGGCCGCAGGGAACGGGGAAGGGATTCGCCTGTGAGGGCGCTGGTGTCGAGGGCGCTTTCACCGTTGACCACCACCCCGTCCAGCGGCACGCGCTCGCCTGGCGCTACGGTGATCACGTCACCGATGGCCACTTCATTCGGCGAAACGTCGATCTGCCTACCTTCGCGTAGCACGTGTGCCACCTCGGGCCGGATATCCATCAGCTCGGCGATGGAGGCGCGGGATTTGCCCACGGCGTAGCTCTCAAAAAGGCTGCCCACCTGGTAAAAGAGCATCACGAACACGGCCTCCGGGTATTCGCCCGTGGCCAAAGCGCCGATTGTGGCCAGGCTCATGAGGAAGTTTTCGTCGAACACCTGGCCCCGGAAAATGTTGCGCCCGGCGCTGTACAGCACGTCGTAGCCGATGATTGCATAGGCCACGAGATAAAGCGAGATCTTCCAACCGCCGCTGAAAAAGAAACCCGCGATCAGCAAGCTGCCGCTAAGGAGGATGCGTGCGATCTGCCGTTTATGGTTTTTGCTCATATGCATCCTCCCGCCCTAGCCCACGATGGCGCAGCCCGGCTCAATCATTTTGCAGCGGCGGGCGGCCTCGGCGCGGATTTCCTCCATGCGCTCCTCAGGGGCTACGATGGTCAGCTTTTGCGCTAAAAAGCTGATGCTGGCGCTCTCCACGCCCTCAATCTGGGCGATGACCCGCTCCATTTTGGCCGCGCAGTTGGCGCAATCCAAATCCTCGAGTTTATATACCTTTTTCATGACTCGGCCTCCTATCAAAAAAATTATAAATTGGGTTCGCTATTCCAGAATGTGCTCCATGCCGTTGCTGATGATGGTTTTCACATGGTCGTCCGCGAGGGCGTAGAATACAGTTTTCCCCTCTCTGCGGAATTTTACCAGCTCCGCGCTTTTGAGCACCCTTAGCTGGTGGGAAACGGCGCTTTGGCTCAGGCCCAGCATTTGTGCCAGGTCGCACACGCACATCTCTCCCTCCATGAGCACGCTTAGGAGCTTGATGCGGGTGGAGTCGCCAAACACCTTGAAAAGCTCCGCCAGGTCGTAAAGCGTTTCGTCACCGGGCAGGGCTGCACGCACCCGATCCACCAGGCCCGCATGCGCGTGCATGAACTCACAATGGGGTATTTCTTCTCGCGGCCGCATAAACAAACATCCTTTCATATGAGCAATTGTTCATATGTAGTATATGCCTATGCTGGGAAAATGTCAACGCCTGTTTTGTGTTGTCACAAATTATCTTTTTTCACCTGTGCGAATATGTGCTATACTAAATGCGATTATCAAATGACGGGAGGCGATTGTATGAAGCAAAAGACCCGCGTAGCCATCCTCACCAGCGGCGGGGATTGCCAGGGCCTGAACGCGGCCATCCGGGGCGTAGGCAAGTCCCTTATTCAATATGTGGATAATATCGAGATTTTCGGCATGTACGACGGCTACCGCGGCCTGGCCGAGAGCGACTACCGCTACATGGAAGCTAAGGATTTCTCCGGCATCCTCACGCTGGGCGGCACGCTGCTGGGCACCTCGCGGCAGAAATTCATCCCCGGCAAGGCTATTTTAGATCAGGATGATAACGACATGATGCCCGCCATGCTGGATACCTACACCCGCCTGAACCTCGATTGCGTGGTGGTGATGGGCGGCAACGGCACCCAAAAGAGCGCCAAGCTTTTGATGGACGCCGGCATGAACGTTGTCACCCTGCCCAAAACCATCGATAACGATATCTACGGCACGGACGTCACCTTCGGCTTCCAGAGCGCAGTCGATATCGCTACCAACGTGATGGATTACATCCATACCACTGCCTACTCCCACCGCCGGGTGTTCATCGTGGAGCTCATGGGGCGGGATACGGGCTGGCTTGCGCTGCACGCGGGAATCGCGAGCGGCGCGGATGTGATCCTGATCCCGGAGATCCCCTACAACCTTGAATCCGTGGCCGAAACTATCGAGCGCCGCAAAAAGCAGGGCCGCACCTATTCCATCCTGGCCGTGGCGGAGGGGGCCGTAGCCAAGGGGGACGCCTTCCTCAGCGAGGATGAGCGCCGCGCCCTCAAGGACCGCAGCGAATACCCCACCATCTCCTACCGCATCGCCAAGGAGCTGGAGACGCTCACAGGCCAGCAGACCCGCGTGACCATTCCCGGCCATTACCAGCGCGGGGGCCCGCCCTGTCCTTATGACCGAGTGCTGGCCACCCAGTTCGGCACGGGCGCTGCCAAACTGATCATGGAAAAGAAATACGGCTATATGGTGGCGATGCAGGATGGGGAGATCGTTGCCGTGCCCATCGACGAGGCCGCCAGCAAAACCAAATTCCTGCCCACGGATCACCCGCTGATCCAATCCGCACGGGATGTGGGCACGGGATTCGGGGATTAAAAAAAGAGGGCGCATGCTATGCGCCCCCCTGGGTCAAACTTACACGGTAATGACCTTGCTTGCTTCCTGCATTTTTGTGAGGATGTCGTACATATTGCTCACCTGGCCGACCTTACACGCATCCGCAATGCCGTAATAATTCAGGCAGGTGCCGCAAACGAGGATGGGCACGCCCTTTTCTTCTAATGTATGCAGGCTGGCCAGCACCTCCTGCTCCTCGCCCGCGGGCAGCTTTACGCCGCCGTTCATAAAGAGCACGCTGGCGGGCAAGTCCTCGCTTTGGGAAAGGGTGTAGAGGAACATTTTGAGCAGGTTGTAGCCCAGGGTGGGGTCGCCCTCGCCCAAATGATCTTTGCCGATGAAAACGGCATAGTCCCCGCCGGGGGCACAGGCGGGCGCTACTTCCACGGCCGGGGCGCTGCCCGCCTGCGGGAAGATGATCTCAAAGCGCCCATCGTCCTCCGCAACCGTGGGCTCGACGCCCCGGCTTGCGGCCAGCCGCTTGAGGTTTTCCACAGCGATGGAATTATCCACCGCGATAGTCAGGGGGGCTTGGCCTTCATTGAGGGCTTTGCGGGCCAAAATTACGGGCTGGGGGCAAGCCTTACCCATTGCGTCGATATAATGTGCCATGCTGATCAGCTCCTTTGTAGAGATTGAGTTTTTCTATAAACCTACTATAGCTGATTCCCGGCAAAAGCACAAGATTAGAGCCTGAAAAACGAAGGAGAAACCTATGCGCGCCGACAGGTATTATATACTCGCCTTTGATTCCACCCATGCGGCCCTCTCCGCCCAGCGGCGTTTGCAAGGCCGGGTGGCGGCCAGCGTGATGCCTACGTTACGGGCAATCCAGGCCGGCTGCGGCATTTCTCTCCGGGTGGAGGAAGCGGATCTGGAGGCCCTTAAATCCCTGTTGCCGGAGCTGGGCCGTGGGGGCTGGCGGCTGTATTTTGCCGAGGGCGGCGGCGCGCCCGCGGTCACGGCTGTGGACTTGTCTGATGCGACTGCTTTATAGACGTTATCTATACATAGCGATTTTAGAAAGATTTTTTCGATGAGATTTGCGCCGGGTGGCGGCGCCTGCCACCCTACTTGCCAAGGCTGCGTAAATCGGCTATAATTAGCAGGATGTTTAATAGCGTGCCGACAGCCGCCGTTTGGCGGG
>DHOI01000141.1:0-13009 GCA_002409725.1 Christensenella sp. UBA5394 | reverse complement strand
AAGGGGGCAGTTTCCATGAAAAAAGAGATGCCTGCCTGGCTGAAGCTGGCGCTGATCGCGCTGGCCGCCGGGCTGCTGCTGGGCTTCACCAATGAGCTGACCGCGCCCGCTATTGCGGCGCAAACCGAATTGCAGGCCCAGGAGGCGCGCCGCACCGTGCTACCCCAGGCGGAGTCCTTTGAGGAACTGCCCGCTCCCACGGGTTTCGACGCCCTCTACGTTGGCCAGAGCGGCGGTGCCGCGGTGGGCTATGTGGCCCAGGTCACGGGCAAAGGATACGGCGGCGAGATCCAAGTGATCATGGGTGTGGATGCAACCGGTGTGATCACCGGCATCAGCGTGGGCGGCCCCAACTTTTCCGAAACCATGGGCTTGGGCGCAAAGGTACGCGATGAAGCTTTCACCAGCCAATTTGAGGGCCTCAAGGGCCCGGTGACCCTGGGGGGCCAGGCTGCTGCTGCAAGCGGCGACGAACAAAACAGCGCCACCAGCAGCGTGACCGCGGCTCTGCCGGATGCCTCCGAGGCGGGCGGCTCTGTGGACGCCGTGACTAGCGCCACCATCAGCTCCCGCGCCGTGATCAATGCGGTAAACACCATTTACGAGTACTTGCAAACCCTTCTGGCAAACTAATTATTATAATAAAATACAAAACGTAAGGGGCCATCCGCTAGGGAGGCCCCTGTTTTGTGCACAGAAAGCACGCTACAGCGTGCGCAAAGCTTCCTCCAGCGCCGTTTTAGCGCTGGTCTTTTCATCCTTTTGCTTGATGACCCGGGCCGGCATGCCGGCGACCACCGAATTGGGCGGCACATCAGAGAGCACTACGGCCCCTGCCGCCACCACGGAATTTGCGCCGATGCGAACCCCTTCAAGCACCACGGCGTTGGCCCCTATCATCACATTATCCTCCACGATAACCGGCGTGGCGCTGGCAGGCTCGATGACCCCGGCCAGCACGGCCCCAGCGCCGATGTGGCAACTTTTGCCCACGGTAGCCCGGCCACCCAGCATGGCGCCCATATCGATCATGGTGCCCTCGCCTACCACAGCTCCGATGTTGAGGATGGCCCCCATCATGACCACAGCGTTTGGCCCGATCTCCACCTGCTCGCGGATAATGGCCCCCGGCTCGATACGGGCGGGGATCTCCTTAAGATCCAGCAGGGGCAGGGCGGAATTGCGGCGGTCGTTCTCGATCACGATATCCGCAATGGAATCTGCATTGGCCGCCAGGATGGGCCCCAGCTCGCTCCAGTCGCCGAAAACGATCTTATCGCCGGAGCCGAATACCTGAGCGGCGCCATAATCGATGGCAGCGCTTTCTTTAATATAAAGCTTAACCGGGGTCTTCTTTTTCGCTTCGCTGATGTAGCGGATGATTTCCTGTGCGTTCATTCGTTTCCTCCAAAGAGTATTTGTTCCAGCGTGTAGCAGCCCTTGGGCTTAGTTATCAGTTCCTGTGCCGCCCGCAGCGCGCCGTTTGCGAAGATGGCGCGGCTGGAAGCGCGGTGGGTGAGTGTAAGCTCCTCATCCGGGCCAAAGAAGCTCACCGTGTGCGTGCCGGCCACGCTGCCGCCCCGGATGGCATGGATGCCTATTTCATTGCCCTTGCGCGCACCTAAGATGCCTTCCCGGCCATAGACGGGCGTATAGGCGTGATGAGGATCGATGGCCTCATACAGCAGCTTTGCCGTGCCGCTGGGCGCATCCACTTTTTTGTTGTGGTGGGCCTCAACGATCTCCACATCGAAGCTGCCGAGCAGGCTGGGGGCTAGCTGCGAGAGCGCCCGGCGCAGCACCGCCACGCCGATGGAATAATTGGCGCTGTGCAGCACGGGCGCATAGGCCCCGAGGCTATGGAAGGTCTCCATATCTTGGGCGGTGTAGCCGGTGACGCCGCTCAAAAGGGCTGTGCCCGTGCGCCGGATATGATCCGCCACGAGGGGCAGCGCGGCCGGGGAAGAGAAATCGATGGCGATATCCGCCACGGGGCCAAGGCTTAGCAGCGTCTCGGCGTTGTCGATATCCACGCGCGCTTCAATCGAGTGGCCGGCCTCCAAGGCCAGGCCCTCGATCATTTGGCCCATGCGGCCATGGCCGATCAGCAAAATCCTCATAGCGCGCCCACCTCGCTAAGGGCCGCTTGCAGCTTCGCCTTCGCGGCGTCGCTCATCTCATAGAGCGGCAGGCGCAGGCTGCCCGCATGCAGGCCCAGCATATTCATCGCCGCCTTCACGGGGATGGGGTTGACCTCGATGAACAGGTCGTTGATCACCTCGAGGTATTTGAGCTGGGCCGCGCGGGATTTGGCGATATCCCCGGCCAGGAAATCCGCCACGATATCGTGCGCAACGGCTGGGAAGATATTGGCGAACACGGAGATCACGCCGCTGCCGCCCAGGGCCATGATGGGCACGATGATATCATCGTTGCCGCTGAACATGCGGAAGTCGTCGCTAAGATAACGGGCGATCTGCGAGGCGTAGCTGATGTTGCCGGAAGCTTCCTTGATGGCGGCGATATTTTCGTGCTTATACAGCCGCCTGATGACCGCTTCCGAAATGGAGCAGCCCGTGCGGCCTGGCACGTTGTAGAGGATGCAGGGGATGTTCACAGCGTCTGCCACGGTGGCGAAATGGCGATACATGCCCTCCTCGTTGGCCTTGTTGTAATAGGGGGAGATGACCAGGAGGCCATCCGCGCCCAGGGCCTGGTAGCGCAGGCTCTTCTCCAGCATGGTGGCTGTGCAGTTGGAGCCGCTGCCGGCGATCACCGGGATGCGGCCCGCCACCCGCTTCACCACGAAGGTGCAAACCTGGGTATCCTCCTCGTGGGTCATGGTGGAGGATTCGCCGGTGGTGCCCAGCACGACGATGCCGTCCGTTTTGTTGGCGATGTGCCAATCTACAAGCTCGCCCAGTTGGGTGAAATTAACGCTGCCATCCTGGTTAAATGGGGTTACGAGAGCTACGATAGAACCTTGAAGCCGCAACATCGTTTTATCCGCCTTTCAAATATTTTGTAGGGAAACCGCCTTACGCGGCTATGCAAAGCTCGAACGCATCCGCCAGCAAGCGGGCGGCGCGCTGTAGGTTTACGGCGTCCACCGTGATGGAGAGGGAGATCTCCGAGGTGCTGATGTGGTAATAGCGGATGCCGTTTTGGTAGAGGATCTCAAAGGCGCGGTTGGCAATGCCGCTGTGGGTAATCATGCCCACGCCCACCAGCGAAATTTTCGCTAAGGTGCTTTGAAGGGCCAGCTCGTAGGGGAAGCCGTTTTTCGCACAGGTCTTTCGCAAAAGCGTCGCGTCCTCGGGCTTGCAGCTGAAGGAAAGGGCGATGGTACCATCATCGAGCAGCTGCTGGGAGATAAGATCCACATTGATATCGAGCTTGGAGATGATGGCGAACAGGCTGCTCACACAGCTGCCATCCGCGGGCGCGCCGGCGATGCTCAGCACCGCGCAGGTATCGGAGAGGCTGATGCCTGTGACCGGCATGTATTCAAAGGAGCTGTCTTTTTCCATGATATACGTTCCTTTCGTCTTGTCCCGTTCCAAAGATTTACCAAGATACAGCCGCACATGGTACTTTTTCGCCAGCTCTACGCTGCGCGTTTCCAGCACGCCCGCGCCCAACGCGGCCATTTCCATCATTTCGTCGTAGGTGATGTGGTGCAGGGGCTTCGCGCCCGGGCAACGGCGCGGGTCGATGGTGAAGATGCTTTCCACATCCGTATAGATCTCGCAATCCCAGCCAAGTTTCGCGGCCAGGGCCACGGCCGTGGTATCCGAGCCGCCCCGGCCCAGCGTGGTGATATTCCCCTGTGCGTCTACCCCCTGAAAGCCCGCCACCACCACTACCTTGCCCTCGGCGATATGCTTCTTGAGCGTATCCGCCCGGATATCCACGATCTTGGCCCGGGAATGATTATCATTGGTGACGAAGCCGCACTGGCCGCCCGTGAGGGACACGGCCGCAACGCCCAGACCCTGCAGCACCATGGCCAAGAGGGAGATGGTGGTCTGCTCGCCGGTAGCCATCAAGGCGTCCAGCTCGCGGGCATTGTCCGCGCCCCCGGTTTGCCTGGCTAGGTCGATCAGCGCGTTGGTGGTTTTGCCCATGGCGCTGGCCACTACCACGATATCCTCGCCGGATTGCTTCACCTCGGCAATGCAGGCGGCCACGGCCTTGATCTTTTCAATCGTGGCCACGCTGCTGCCGCCATATTTTTGTACGACGCCCATATTGCCTCCTTCAAAACTTTATTTAAACTCAAATGGTATGCAATTCTCTGCTGCTTTTACCATATTATCATCCATAACCGGCTGATTGTACTGCAAAAACAACGTATGTGCTGGATTTTCCTGCAAAAACAAAAACCGGCTGGCGCTAAGCGTCAGCCGGTTGATCGATCCAAAGAGCCTGCGAGGGGGATATATCATCCCCGGCAAAAAGCCATTGTGGAATCATCGGGCAGACAGCGCTCCTGCATCCTTGCAGACAGTGCTTGGGATCTTCTCCCAAACCCCATTCCCCGGCTATGCCTGGCCGAAGAATTCGGCGGAATTGCTGCTGCTTGCGATCATAGCCCGCCGGCTCCCGCAAACCTCGTCGCTTCCGCGCCTCTATCTTGCCCGAAAAGATATCACAAAGCGCTGGCGTCTGTCAAGATAAATCTTGCGGTATTTTTCAAAATAGCGTACAATCTGGAAAACTCGCGCTGCGTGAACGGGGGGGAAGGGAATGCTGGAAAGGCTGCGAACATACAGGCGGGATTTGCACAGGATACCCGAGCTCGGCTTTGATCTGCCGCGAACCGTCGAATACGTGGAGGGGGTGCTGCGGCCCCTCGGCTGCGGGGTGACATATCCCGCGAAAAGCGCCGTATGCGCCTTTTTCGATGCCGGAAAGGCGGACACGCTGGCCTTCCGCGCCGATCTGGATGCACTGCCCGTGCAGGAAGCCACGGGCGTTGCCTATGCCTCCATACACCCGGGCAAAATGCACGCCTGCGGCCACGATGGCCACACGGCCCTGCTGCTGGCCCTGGCGTGCCTCGCTAAGGAGCGCCTGGCCTCGCTTTCGCACAATGTGCTGCTGATTTTCCAGCCCGCCGAGGAGACTACGGGCGGGGCCAAGGATATCTGCGAAAGCGGCATCTTAGAGAAATATAACACCGCCTGCGTTTTCGGCCTGCACCTTTGGCCGGAGCTTCCCAAGGGAACGCTTTGGACGCGGCCCGGCCCCGTAATGGCCAAGACCGGCATCGTGCAGGTGGAGATTGAGGGTAAGAGCGCCCACGTAACGCGGGCTGCTCAAGGGGCGGACGCCCTGCGCGCGGGCGTGGAATTTTTGCATCGGGCCTACGCCATGGCCGAAACCATCCCGCCGCTTAGCCAAGAGCGCCTTTTGAAATTCGGCCTTATGCAAAGCGGGACCACGGAAAACGCCCTTAGCGACCATACCTACATCCGCGGCACCATGCGCGCCTTCAGCGCCGAAC
The DNA here is from genome assembly GCA_002409725.1 of Christensenella sp. UBA5394. GTDB lineage: Bacteria > Bacillota > Clostridia > Christensenellales > CAG-138 > Pelethousia. Next base: position 7,500 of record DHOI01000141.1, on the reverse strand, counting down.
TGCACAGGCGAATGCACCAGGCGCTATGTGATATCGCCGCCACCGTAGAGGGGGAGGCGGGCTGCCGCCTGCATCTCTCCCTTTCCGAGGGCTACCCGCCCGTGGTCAACGACGCGGCGCTCTATGCACGGCTTATGGCCCACCTGGGCGCGGATGCGCCGGGGCTCCTGGCCTCGCCCTTCCTCACGGGCGAGGATTTCTCCTTTTACCAGCAGCGCGTAGCGGGCGTGTTCTTCTTCCTGGGAACGGGCGGCGGCGTGCCCCTGCACGGGGCTGCCTTTGATTTTGACGAGGCGGTCTTGCTCACCGGCCTCGGCCTGTATGAGCGCCTGCTGGCCATTTGAATCCGGCTACACAAAAAAAGCACGCCTTGGGGCATGCCTGCAAGCGGGGAAGGGTGCGAATCAGGGCTGGGGCTCGCCGGGCTCGGCCTTGCCACGGCCCACGACCTGGGTGGTGTAATAATGGATAGCAGCGATAAAGCCGAACGCGATGGCTAGGCAGAACAGCGGTAGGGTGATTTTAGCAAGGGGGAGGAAGGGCGGGAAGTTGGAGAGCAGCGTGAGGATCACGCTCATATTGAAAAAGCCCGCAGCGAACTTGCCCCACCAATCGGAAACCACGACAACGTTCTTTTTGCCCAGCATGAAGAGGCCGCCGATCAGCATGGCCAACTCCTTGATGGCGGCCACCAGCGGGATGAAAAGCGGCAGCCAGCCCTTGAGGTGGAAGGAAGTGAGGGCGCAAAGCAGCATCAGCTTATCGGCGAGCGGGTCGAGAATCTTGCCCAAGTCACTGATCCAGCCGTTGCGGCGGGCCAAATATCCGTCGAGGATATCCGTAAAAAAGGCGGCGGCATAGATGATCAGCGCGGCCAGATAATCATCCTGCCGGAAGAAATAAATAAATACGCCCACCATCCCAAGGCGCAGGCCGGAAAGGATATTGGGGATATGCTTCATGTCCGCCTCCTTATCGCTTGTATATAGGGTAAAAGCCCCACCACTTACCATTATACTCCCTTTTGGCCTTAGAGGCCACAAAAAAATGACAGCATTGTGGCAGGTTGACAGCGTAGGTGCAAGCGTATAAAATAATATGGTTAACAAGCGATTAGATAAAGGAGATTATGAAATGAACGACCGCAAGACCCTCCTGCGCATATGCGCTCTGCTGATCGCGGCCCTGATGCTCAGCGGCTGCAGCGCGGTGATATCCAATCCCGTGGTGGGCAAGGTGGGGGATGTAGAGATCACATATTCCCAGTTTTACAGTCTGTTCGACAGCTATTCCTCCTACGGCCTGGTGGATACCTCTACGGCTGAGGCGCTCAAGGAAGCCCGTGCCAGCATTTTCGACATGCTGGTGGATTCCGCCCTGCCCATCGCCGCCGCACATAAGCAGGGGCTTACCTTAACGGAAGAAGAAAAGGCTACGGCGCTCGAAGAAGCCGCTTCCACCATGGAAAACTACCTGAGCCAGTATCAGGATGAGACCATCACCGATGAAGCCGCGCGCACAGCCGCTGCCATCAAGGCTTTCAATGTGGCCTATAAATCCAATGGCATTACCTACGAGAGCGTCAAGAAAGAGACCGAGGAGGCCACCATGGACGTGGCTCTGGGCAATAAGCTGACGCAGCAGGTTAAGGCGACCGCAGCTGCGGCCACCGAGGCGGATGCCCAAACCTGGTATGACGAACAGATCAAGGCCGAGCGCGAGAAATACGCGGCGGACACCACCGCCTATTATCAGGACAACCAGTATTATAGCTATACCGGCGCAGTCAAGCCCCTGGTTGCGCCCGAGGGTCTCTTCTACGTGAAGCATATCCTCATCAAAACGGAAGACCCGGCCGATGCCTCCGCCGAAACCGGCGAGGATGGCGAAACCGCTTCCTCAGACTCCGCCTCCTTCCGCGATCCCAAGGTCGTGGCCGAGTCCATCCTTGAAAAGGTAAACGCGGGTGAAGATTTCGATGCGCTGATCGAGGAATACGGTGAGGACACGGGTATGCAGGCGGAGCCTGCTAAAACCCAGGGCTATGTCATCGGCGAGGGTTACGATTCCGTATACGACCAAGCCTTCTACGATGCGGCCATGAAGCTTAAGAAAACCGGCGATACCTCCGGCCTGGTGGAGGGCTCCTACGGTTACCACATCATCCGCCGGGTGGGCGATGTAAGCACCGAGCCCATCCCCTTTGCGGATGTGCAGGAGGATATCATCACCTACCTCAACAACAAAAACCAGTCCGACGCGTACAACGCCGCCTTGGAGCAATGGAAGAGCGAGATCGAGATCAAGTTCTACGAAAAGCGGGTCAGCTACGTGGGCCTGAGCTAATCAGGCATAGTGAAATGGGAGGGTCGATCCCTCCCGTTTTTTTACGAATTTGTAAATGTTTCCGGTGTGCCCATCGTAAATTTTGGCAGATGTGTTATACTGGCATTATCATTTCAAAGGAACTTAGACCATGACGAAACGGCTCTATTATCCCCGGGAACAGCAGGCCGGCAGCCTGGAATGCGAGGCGCAGGCGCTCGCTTGCCGCCAGGCGGAAGGCGGTTATGAGATTTTGTTGGACGCCACCACCATCTTCCCCGAGGTCGGCGGTCAATTGAGCGATGAAGGCTGGCTGTATCATCTGCAAACAGGCCGCGAATTGGCCCGCGTTTCCCATGCCCGTGAGGATGGGGAGGATGTATGGCACCTTGCCGACCGGCCTGTGGAGGTTGGCGCACGGGTACGCGTGAAGGCAGACGAGGCTCGCAGGCGGGATCACAGCGCCCAGCACAGCGGCGAGCACATCCTTTCAGGCCTTGCTAGCCGGCTTTTTGGGGCGAAAAATGTGGGCTTCCACATGGCGAATGATTACGCAACCATCGATTTGGATATATTCCTTTCAGAGGAACAGCTATGGGCGCTGGAGCGCGCGGCCAACGAGGCCGTGCAGACCGATCTGCCCACCGAAATCCAAGTGGTGGATGGGGCCGCGCTCGATGGCCTGGAGCTGCGCAAAAAGGCATCCGGGTTGACTGGCGAGGTGCGCATCATCTACGTGGGCGGGGTGGACTCCTGCACCTGCTGCGGCACGCATGTCCATAGCAGCGGCGAGGTCGGATATATCCGCATCGGCTCCGCCATCAAGTATAAGGGCGGCACGCGATTGTGGTTTGCCTGCGGCATGCGGGCGGTAGAAGAAGCCCTGGCCGAGAAGATCGTGTTGGACAAGCTGGCCCGCCGCTTTTCCACCAAGGGATCTGAAGTCGGCGAGGCCGTGCTCCGCCAAGGGGATGAGCTGGCCGCCTGCAAAAAGGAGCTGCGCCACCGCACCGAGGAGCTGCTCACCTATCGCGCGGCCGAGCTCTTGGCTGCGGCGGAGGAGATCGGCGGCCTGCGGCTATGCGCAGTCCTGCTGGAGGGCCTGGATATGGCCGAGCTGAAAACGCTGGCTGAATTGCTTTGCAAGCAATCGGGCGTGGCGGCCATTCTGCTCAGCGCCAGGGATGGCTCTCTGCTCTACCAGCTGGCCCGCTCGCAAGGCGTTGTGGCCAGCATGAAGGAGCTTTGTCTGGCCCTCAATGGGTTGACCGGCGGCCGGGGGGGCGGCCGGGAGGACATGGCCCAGGGCAGCGCGGCCATTACCGCGTCGCTTCGGCCGCAAGATGCTTTGGAACAGATGCGGGCCTATTGTCGTCAGGCGCTTAAAGCCTAACACGGAGTCAATCACTATCTCACGATCATTACTTAGGAGGATGGCTATGAAAAAGCCTCTTGCGTTTCTTTTGTGCCTGCTGCTGCTCACGGGCTGCGCGCCTAAGGCGCAGAATGTGGATGTGACGGAGCCGGCTGCATCCGGCACGCCCAGCGAATCGCCCAAGACCGTTTCCGTACCCACGCCCGAGCCTACGCCCGCCCCCTATGTGACGGACGATATATTTGTGGTGGAGTGCGAGAACAGCATTAATTTGCGTGAAAAATCCTCTTCCAAATCCCAGCAGATCGGCACCCTGGTCACAGGGGATAAGGTGAAGATATTGGGCTACCAGAGCCAGCGCTTTGCCCGGGTGCAGCTGGTGGAAGGCGGCCAGGTGGGCTATGCAATCGCCGGCTATTTCAAGGCCGAGGATTATGCTTCCTTTGGCCTCTCTATCGTCAAGCCCGCGGAAAAATATACCTACGAGCAAATGATGGCAGACCTCGATGCCTTGGCCGCAAAATATCCAGATCTATGCACGCTGGAAAGCGCTGGCCAGAGCGTGCAGGGCCGCGAGTTGCAGGCCATCGTCATCGGCGATATAAAGGCGGCGCATCACGTGCTGGTGCAGGGGGCTATCCACGCCCGGGAGAACATGTGCGCTCTCCTTTGCACGGCCATGGCAGAGCGGCTGCTCCAAAAGGGTGGCGAAGCGGAGGTCTGCTTCCATATCCTGCCCATGGCCAATCCGGACGGTTCCGTCATCCAGCAGAGCGCACAGATACCGGAGGCCGTTGTCGAGGTCTACAAGAGCGACGGCATCAAGGGCCTTTCCACAGCGACGGGCCTGTTGTACCTCGCCGAGTGGCAAGCCAACGCCAACGGCGTGGATCTCAACCGCAATTTTGACGCCGAGTGGGACAAGGTCGATACCACCGAGGCCGCCTCCTATATGAATTACCGGGGCACGGCCGTGGAGAGCGAACCGGAGACCAAGGCCCTTGTGGCCTATACGGATAAATATAAGTTTGACGCCACCCTCAGCTACCACGCCACGGGCAGCGCCATCTATTGGGAATTCGGCGAGGACGCGGCTGTGAACGCGGCCTCGCTGCGCCTGGCCGAGGCCATCAAGGCCGTGAGCGCCTACGAGCCCATCGGCAACAGCGGCGACAGCTACGGCGGATATAAGGACTGGGCCATGCTTAAACGCCAGATCCCCTCCGTCACCATCGAGATCGGCACCCGCACGGCCCCCCTCCTGGAAGTGGAGTTCTCCAACGTCTGGTTCCGCAACCGGGATGTGCTGTCCGCCGTGGCGAATTGGGTAAGGGGATAATAAAAAACGCTTGACAGGCGGCCTTTCTGCGCATATACTATTTAAGGCAAAGCAGGAGCCGCCCGCTTCTCACCCGCCGGCGTTTGGCCAGGCGCGGTCATGGCAACCAATTTGGTTTGTTTACGCGATTTAGCGGGCAGTTTTATGCCCGCTAATTTATTTTAATCAATGGAGGTGTCCACCATCGCTAAGGATGATCTGTTCATCAACGAGCAAATCCGCGACAAGGAAGTGCGCTTGATCGATGCGGACGGGAACCAACAGGGCGTTGTTACCCTGGAGGTTGCTATCAACATGGCTGAAGAGGCAGGGCTGGACCTGGTGAAGATCGCCCCCAACGCCGCGCCCCCCGTGTGCAAGATCATGGACTATGGCAAGTACAAGTTCGAGCAGGGCAAACGCGAAAAGGAACAGCGCAAAAACCAAAAGGTCGTCGAGCTTAAAGAGGTGCGGCTGAGCGCCACCATCGATCTGCACGACATGGAGGTTAAGGCGAAAAACGCCACCAAGTTCCTCACCAACGGGGATAAGGTAAAGGTCTCGATCCGCTTCCGCGGCCGCCAGGCCAAGCACGGTGATATCGGCCTGGACGTGATGAACACTTTCTACGAAATGATCAAGGACAATGCTGCGATCGACCGCCCTGCCAAGCAGGAGGGACGCAATATGTTCATGATATTAACCCCTAAAAACAACTAACGAACAGGAGGAGACCCCCCAATGCCCAAGATTAAAACCCACAGGGGTGCAGCCAAACGCTTCAGCCTTACCAAAAGCGGTAAGATCAAAAGAGGCAAGGCCTATAAGAGCCATATCCTTACCAAGAAAAGCACCAAGCGCCTCCGTGGCCTGCGTCAAACCGGCTATATTGCCGATTGCGAAGCCCATAAGATCCGCGAGCTGATCCCGTATAAGTAAGGAGGAAGATAACCATGGCACGTATCAAGAGAGCAGTTAACGCCGTTAAGAAGCGCCGCAAGGTGTTTAAACTTTCCAAGGGCTATTATGGCGCCAAGAGCAAGCAGTACCGTAGCGCCTCGCAGCAGGTGATGAAATCCATGGCCTACGCTTATGTGGGCCGTAAGCTGAAAAAGCGTGAGTACCGCCAGCTGTGGATCGCCCGTATCAACGCAGGCGCGCGCCTTTGCGGCATGAGCTACAGCCGCCTGATCGACGGCCTCAGGAAGGCCGGCGTGGATGTGAACCGCAAGGTTCTGGCCGATCTCGCCGTGAATGATATGCCCGCTTTCGAGAAGCTGGCGGAAACCGCCAAGACAGCCCTGGCCTAAGGCCGAGAGGCAATCAAAACGGCTCCGTTTTACGGGGCCGTTTTTATGCTATAATAATGGCAGGAATATTGAGGGAGGACTGCATGCTGATCGAAAGCACACGCAATGAAAGGGTGAAGCGGGCCAAGGCCTTGGCCAACCGCAAGGGCCGGGCCGAGCAGGGTCTGCACTTCCTGGAGGGCGAAAAGCTGGTGCGCGAGGCCATCATCTCGGGCGCGACCTTTGGCGACGCCTTCGTTGAGGAAGGGCACGAGCTGATGGAGGCGGTGCTCACGGGCAGCGGGGCTGCGGTCTATACGGTAAAGCGGGCTGTAATGGAAAGTCTCACCCTCACCGATACCCCCCAATGGGTCTGCGCCACGGTGCATACGCCCGATGCGCCCCTGCCGGAATTTTATCCGGCGGGCCTGATCGTGGCGCTCGATCGAGTGCAGGATCCGGGCAACCTCGGCACGATCCTGCGCACGGCGGATGCCATGGGCGCTTGCGGCCTGCTCCTTGGCGAGGGCTGTGCCGATCCCTACGCGCCCAAGCCCCTCCGGGCGGCCATGGGCAGCATCTACCACCTACCCGTGTGGCAGGGCGACCTGGAAAGGGAAATTGGCCGCCTACATGCGCAGGGCTATGTGTGCGTTTGCGGCCACCTCAAGGGCGGGGATTCTTTACCGGCGCCCGGCGAGCGCTGCGCCCTAATCATCGGCAACGAGGGCAGCGGCGTTTCCGAGGCCGTGGCCAGCCAATGCTACCGCTACCGCCTGCCCATGTACGGCTTTGCCGAAAGCCTCAACGCCTCCGTGGCCGCGGGCATCCTCATCTACGAGCTGGCCAAGCGCATGCACCAATAGGATGCGGCCCCCATATCGGGGCCTTTTTTATTTCCGGCAGAAAAAGTATACGAATTTCCAAAAACATATTGCTTTTTTGGAAATGCCTGCTATAATTCATAATGTGATGTTAATAATTCGCTGAATTTAATCTGATTTTTGCCGTTTAGGCTACACGTATCACGCTAATTTCGCCAAATTATTTAAATTCAAGTTAAAAATGGAGAAGCCAATGAAGGGGATCAGCAAGCTGGATCGGGAATCCATGCGGCAGAACAACGTACGCATGGTGTTTGAAGCGATCTATCGGGGCGAGGGGGCCACCAGAACGGAGCTGGCCAACCGCAC
>DHOI01000057.1:18615-21416 GCA_002409725.1 Christensenella sp. UBA5394 | reverse complement strand
ATGTACGGCAAGAACCTCACCTTTAAGACCGGCGGCGTCGACGCGAGCCAATGCGGCGAGATTATGCGCCTCATTGAGGCGGGGCGGCTCGATACCAGCCTGATGATCACGCACCGCGCGCCGCTCAACGACGTCTTGCGCGGCTACGATATTTTTTCCGGCCAGAAGGACGGCTGCATCAAGTGGGTGATTACGCCCTACGAACACGACAAGCCCGCCGGGCCTATGAGCTTCTAGCTAGGAGGTATGCATATGGAAGAGATCCGGTTCAGTAACGCAGTGCTCGCGCTCGAGCCGCAGATGCTCGCTTGGCGGCGGCATCTGCACGCTTATCCGGAGCGCTCGTTTGAAGAGGTCGAGACTACGGCCTTTCTCGAGCGCGAGTTGTTGGCGATCGGCGTCGACAAAATCGAGCGGCCGACGAAGACGGGGCTGGTCGCGCGCGTGTTCGGCAGCGGCGCAGGCAAGCCCGCCGTCGTGGGCGTGCGTGCGGATATCGACGCGCTACCGATGCCGGAAGAAAACGACCTGCCATACCGCTCGACGGTTGAAGGCGTTATGCACGCCTGCGGCCACGATGGGCACGCGGCGATGCTGCTCGCGCTCGCGAAGCTGCTCGTTAACGCGCGCACAAGCTTCTGTGGCGAGGCGCGGCTGATCTTCCAGCACGCCGAGGAGCTGCCGCCCGGCGGCGCGGTCGAACTTTTACGCGCGGGCGCAGTCGAGGGCGTGGATGCCATGCTGGGCCTTCACCTTTCCAGCAACTTTGACACCGGCGTGTTCGGCGTGAAAAGCGGGGTGCTCACCGCCGCCGTGGATCGTTTTAATGTGCTCGTGCGCGGCAGGGGCGGCCACTGCGCCTTCCCCGAGCAGTGCAACGACCCCGTGGTGGCGGCAGCGGAGACCGTGCTCGCCCTGCAAACGATCGTCTCCCGGCGTGTGGCGGCAGGCGAGCCGGCCGTGGTGTCGGTTTGCGAGGTACACGCCGGTACGGCTTACAACATCATTCCCAACGAAGCGCGGCTCACCGCCTCGGTGCGCTCGTTCGGCGCGGAAACGCGAGCCTTGCTCGAGCGGGAGGCGCGCCGCGTTGCGGAAGGCGTCGCCCGGGCGCATGGCTGCGAGAGCGAGCTTATCTGGGAGGCCGGCTACCCCTCCGTCGTCAACGACGAGCATCTGACGCGCTTTGCCTCGGCGCGCATCGAGGCCCGCTTTGGCAAAGCAAAGCTCCTGCCGATCGGCTGCATCATGCCCGGCGAGGACTACGCCTACTTTCTCGAGGGCCGGCCGGGCTTCTTCGTTGAACTCGGTACGCGAAACACCGCGAAAGGCTGCGATGCACCGCATCACAACCCGCACTATCGCCTGGACGAGGACGCGCTCCGCTTTGGCTTGCAATATGAATACGACATGGTGCGCGCGCTGCTAGACGGCACGCGCGCGGCTCTGGAGCGCTGAAGGCGATGAAGCTGACCGTACTCGTCGACAACCATACCTACATCGACCGCTACTACCTCGGCGAACCCGCCGCGTGCTATCTCATCGAGGACGGCGAGCGAACAGTGCTCTTCGATACGGGCTATTCGGACGTGTTCATCGAGAACGCGCGGCGCATGGGCATCGACCTCTCCCGCGTGACCGACGTCGTCCTCTCACACGGACACAACGATCATACGGGCGGGCTTGCCCCTTTTCTCGAGCGTTTTTCACAGCCCCTGCGGCTCTACGCGCACCCGTGCACGTTTCTACCCAAGCGCTGCGAGGGGCTGGACGTCGGCTGCCCGCTTTTGCCGGCCCAACTGCCCGCGCGCGTGGAGGCACATCTTTCCAAGGAGCCGCTTTGGGTATCGGCGCATGTGCGCTTTCTTGGCGAAATTCCGCGTGTTTACGGCTTTGAGCGCGGCGCAGTTGGCGAAACGAGGACAAACGGCGCAAGCTGGGCAGCGGACGAGCTCGCGGACGATACGGCTGTTTCGCTTGCCGGGCGGGATGGGATATTCGTCGTGACCGGCTGCGCGCATAGCGGCGTTTGCAACACCGTCGCGGCTGCAAAGGCGCTTTCGGGCGGCGATCGCGTGCTCGGCGTGCTCGGTGGCTTTCATCTGTTCGAGCCAAATGAGCGCGTTGCGCGCACGGTCGAGACGCTGCGCTCGCTTGGCGTTGCCATGCTCTATCCCTACCACTGCACGTCGTTTGCGGTCAAGTACGCCCTTGCCGGCGCTTTCGACGTGCAAGAGGTCGGCGTTGGGCTCTCCTTTTCCTTGGAAGAACGGTAGGCGATATTCACCTCCGGATCCGCTGCCGTCTGGCGCCTAGCTTTTTGAGTTTACAGTCTGAACGGCCATGTTTTTGGTCTTTTATTTGGTTTTTGAATTATTTTTTAATATTAAATTTAATAATTTTTATTTTTTTAAAAAACATTTTATTATTTTTCGATTTGTTTTACGCATTAATTTTTATTCACTTTAATACATGGCGCAAAACCATCCATACAAACTTAGTCAAATTATTCAAGATTTTTCTGTTGTGTAATGGAGAGATATTAATTTTGCAGTCTGCACGAAGTCCCCATACTCTGGTCTTTTTTCGCCAGTTCCGGATTGTGCCCGGCAATTTTTCAATTTATTAATACTTTTATTTAAAATTCGATCTGCCGACGACCGTTATTAATTGTGCTTGTATTTTTATAAATTCACAATCTTTTATTTATTTTATTTTTTGGATTTTAAAATAATTTTTGCGGAAACTTTTTTTGAAATTACTCTCGGGTTTTCATGGGGCTTTTCGGTGGCAAAACCGCG
>DHOI01000057.1:17228-18484 GCA_002409725.1 Christensenella sp. UBA5394 | reverse complement strand
TTTTTTGAAATTACTCTCGGGTTTTTATGGGCTTTTCGCTGCCAAAACCGCGCCGCGGGTATGCGAAGGGCATGGGCGGGCTGCCCTACCGGGTATCAAAAGAAGCCGCCGGCATGGGGATGCTCCCCCTGCCGGCCGTCAATTGGCTTGTGCGGTGTTTTGAAAATTTCGGTTTAGGCAACGGTCTCCTTGCGCTTGTCCAGCATGCCGTCCTGCAGACGATTCCTGAACCAACCCTTCCCCTCGATGAAACGATCATGGCGTGGGGATGTGGATGGCGCATTGATGATGTGCGGCCACCAATGTGCCGCGCTTTCAGAGCGCAAGTGAGCTTATGCCCGCGACCTTATAATGTCCGGGCTTTTTTGACGGGCCAGGGCTTGTCAAGCCTGCGCCCGGGCATTACAATATACATAGCGCTATATAAAGAAGGCGCTGTACGTCCCGAGGACGACACGCTATGCCAGTACACCTACCGGGTGCAAGCCGTGGATGCCACCGGCGCGGGATACCTTCACGGGCTTTTCCCTTGCCTGCGCCACACAGGACATGAAAATAGGCCCAGCCTTAGACCCGGCCAGCCGGGCGGCGGCAATTTCGATATCACGCAAGGGCGGGCGGCTTCCATCCTCACCATGGAGGAAGTGCGCATGGCCAAGCCGGCAACCAATGATCTTCTGTAAGCCACTTTTTGATTGATATAAGGAGTTTTCAGCTATGCATCCATTGATGACCATCCTCGATAGCCAGAAGCGGGGCATACCCGCAGGGATCTATTCCTGCTGCAGTGCCAACGAATATGTGCTGCGCGCAGCTCTCGTCCGCGCCAAGCGCTATGGTACCCCTGTGCTCATCGAGGCCACAGCCAACCAGGTCAACCAATACGGCGGCTATACGGGCATGCTGCCCGCGGATTTCTACGCCTACGTCCTGCGCCTTTGCGCTCAATACGGCGTGCCTGAGAGCCAGGTCATCCTGGGGGGCGACCATCTCGGCCCCCTCACTTGGACGGATCTGCCCGAGGCGGAGGCCATGTGCCGGGCCGAGGCGCTGGTATCGCTCTTTGTTGAGGCGGGCTTCACTAAAATCCACCTGGACACCAGCATGCGTCTAGCGTCGGACAGCCGCAGCGAGCGCCTGGCGGACGATGTGATCGCCGCCCGTGGCGCACGGCTATGCAAGGCCGCGGAGGCAGCCTATGCCAAGCGGCTGGCCCAGCACCCCGAGAGCCCTGCCCCCGTATACGTCATCGGCAG
>DHOI01000057.1:16145-16960 GCA_002409725.1 Christensenella sp. UBA5394 | reverse complement strand
ACCAAACCGGCGGATTGCCTGGCCACCTATGCCGCTTTCCAGGCCGCCTTTCTGGAACTGGGCCTCACCGATGCCTGGCAGCGGGTGATCGGCCTGGTGGTGCAGCCCGGCGTAGAGTTTGGAGACGGGGATGTTTTCCTCTACGACAGCGCCAAGGCCGCGGCTCTTACGGCCTGCCTGAAGGAACTGCCCCTGGTATTTGAAGGGCATTCGACGGATTATCAAACGCCGGCCAGCCTGCGGGCCATGGTGCACGATGGTATCGCCATCCTCAAGGTCGGCCCGGCCCTCACCTTTGCCCTGCGGGAAGGGTTATTCGCCCTGGAAGCCATGGAAAAGGAGATATACGGCGGCACGGGCTTGCATCTGAGCGAGCTAAGGGCCGTGCTGGAGCATACCATGCTGCAAAGCCCGGGCGATTGGATCAAGCATTACCACGGGGACGGCAACGCCACCCGCTTCGCCAGGGCCTACAGCTTCTCCGACCGGGCCCGCTACTACCTGCCCAAACCCGCGGTGGACAAGGCTGTAGCCCGCCTGCTGCAAAACCTTGCAGCGCAGCCGCTGCCCCTCTCCCTCATCAGCCAGTATATGCCCATGCAATACCCCCAGGTACGCACGGGCGAGCTGGCCAACGACCCGGTGGTGCTGTTGCTGGACCGGGTGGGAGATTGCATCGACGAATATTATTACGCCACCCTCCTGCCCGCCTGGCCCGCGGCGCACCAAAGCTAAACTCTGGCCACAGCATAGCAAAGCCCCTAGGGGTTCGGGGGTCACCGCCCCCGGAGGCTTTATTCGCCGCCAGCGACAGG
>DHOI01000057.1:6948-15858 GCA_002409725.1 Christensenella sp. UBA5394 | reverse complement strand
GTGGCTATAGCCACTTTTTTGACATGCAAACGGCCCCGCAAGGGGAAGCGGGGCAACGTCCGCTTTGCAGTGCGCTTACACCGTCATGGTGCAAAGCGTCATCTTCCGACGGAGATAATCGATCAGGGCCGCCTGTACAGCCTCGGGGGTGCGGAAGAAATCCGGCTCCGGATCGGCATAGTATTTTTTCAGGGTCTGGCCGTAGAGCCAGAAATACTCCGTGCCCACGTTGAACTTGTTGATGCCCTCGCGGAAGGCGATGGCCAGCTGGTCATCCGGGATGCCGCTGCCGCCATGGAGCACCAGGGGCACATCGGTGGCCGCGTTGATCTCGCGCAGGCGCTGGAGATCCAGCTTGGGCGTTTCTTTATAGAAGCCGTGGGCGCTGCCGATCGCCACGGCCACACTGTCACAATGGGATTGCTCGCAGAAGGCGGCTGCCACCTCCGGCTTGGTATACATATCCGCGTCGCTCTGATCCGTAACGGTAGCGGCAAAGCCTACGCGGCCCAGCTCCGCCTCGACCTCGGCCCCCATCTGGTGGGCCTGGTCGGCCATGGCGCGGGTGCGCACGATGTTTTCTTCTACGGGGAGCATGGAGCCGTCATACATCACGGAAGAGAAGCCGTCGCGTATGGCCTCAAGGATATACGCCGGGTCCGTGCAATGATCCAAATGCAGGCCCACGGGAACCTTAACATTACGCGCGATGGATTTAACCGTTTCCGCAAAGCTTTTGGGGTTGCACCAATTGTTCTTTTGCGCATGCTCGGGATAGAGCATGATGATCACGGGCTTGCGGAGCTCTTCCGCCACCGTGATGGCAGCGTATATGTTGTTATAGTCAGAGCAATTGAAGGCAATGGCTGACGTCTTTGCCCTATCCGCCATTTTCAGGATGTCACTGACTTTTTCGAGGCTCATTGTTTTTTTCTCCTTTATGTTTGTTTGAAATATTTTGCGCCGCTCGGCCTACAGGCCGTTCACGGAATCGCTCATGCCTTTGAAAATGAGGGAAAGGGATATCGCGCCCGGATCGGGCAGACCCAGGGTCTTTTCGCGGAAGTTTTTGGAGCGGCCCTTGCGGGAGATCATAGCCTTGGTGTTTTCCACGCCTTGGAGCGCCCCCGCGTAAGCCGCCTGAAGCACCAGGCCCGCGTCGTCCGTTTCCAGCCGCTGCTGCCGCATGGCTTCCACGGCGGGAAGCAGGGCGTCCAGCATGGTCTTATCGCCGGGCTCGGTGCGCCCGCGCTTAGCAATGGAAGCGGCGCCGGCTTCAAAAAAAGCGATCAGCGCATCCGCGTCCATATCCCGCCTGCCCCGCACACCCTCATAACCGGCGATAAACAGCGTGCCGAAGATAACCCCTGAAGCGCCGCCCATGGTCTTGACCAGGGTAAGCCCTGCATCCCGCATGAGGGCATAAATATCCTCATATTGGTTATTACCCAGGGCCTCGCGCAGGGCGGAAAAACCCGCGCGCATGCTAATGCCATGGTCGCCGTCGCCAATGGCCGTATCCAACTCCGTAAGCAGCGGCTCGCTCTCGATGATAAGGCCGCCGGCCGCGATCAGGGCGGCCTGCAATTGTGCCACCTGGAGGGTGCGCATTTCGTCAGGCCCCCTTCCCTTCCTCGTCGCCCGCAAAGACCACGGTGGTTTTCGGATCCAGCGAGTCGAAGGCGAAATCGCTCTCGCGCGCTGCGCTATCCGTAATGAGGTAATCGCATGCGGCATCCACCCGTGCCAGGTATACCCGGCCAAACTTGGTGTTATCCGCCAGGATGAAGGATTGGTTGGAGGCGGCCATAGCTAAGACCTTGGTCTCCGCATCTTCAAAGCGGGGTGTGGAGTAACCGAAGTCCTCGTCGATGCCGTTGATGCCGACAAAGCACTTATCCACCCGTACTTCCTTGATAAAGCGGCTGGTGATATGCCCCTCCACCGTATTGTGGGAAAAATTCACCACGCCGCCCGGCATGATGACCCGGCAATTCTTCAGGCCGGAAAGGGCCACGATCGCCAGGGGCGAGGTGGCGATAACGATGAGGTTCTCCTTTTCGCCGGCTGCCAGGAGCTTGGTCAGCTCATAAACGGTGCTGGAGCCATCTAGCAGGATGGTATCATAATCGTTGATGTAGCTATAGGCGGCGGCTGCGATGGCCTTTTTGGCGGGCAGCATGCGTTCCTCCGCCATCAATTCCGGCACCTTGATGCTTTTCCCCACCGGGTAATAGGCCATGGCGCCGCCGTGCGTGCGCACGATTTTGCGCTGCTTATGCAACTCCTCCAGGTCCCGCCGGACCGTTACCTCGGAAATATTAAGGAGTTTGCTCAACTGTTGAACGCGCATGGATTTTTCCTTGCAGATGATATCGTATATCTTTTGCTGCCGTTCCTCCGCAAACATGTTTTGCCCCCCCATTCTCTCGTTTAAAGGATAAACCCGTCCGTATAGCAGGTGCCGGCCAGCAGCCGCTCCTGCTCCGCATCCGCGCAAAGGATGGTCACGCTGAAGCCGTACACATCCTCGATATTGGAAAAGTTCCCCACCCGTATCTGCGCCACGGAATGCGTTTGCGTAAGCTCGCCATGCAGGAGGTTAGCAAAGATATAACCATCTGCATAGCTGGTATTGCGCAGGCGGTTTACCAGCACATAGAGCCTCTCCCCCCGCCGGGGCTCCAGGTCGCTTAGGAGCATGCGGCAGGTCTCCTTGGCGCACATCGGCATATCCATGTGCGAGGCGGAGCAAACCGCACCCTCCCCGGAAAAGCCCGCGCCATAGGATATACAGTTCCGCTGGAAATCCACATATACGCTCAGCGTGCCCAAGCGCAGGTTGGCCCAGCGCAGGGCCTGCGCCGTTTCCGAAAGCGACATACCGGCCTCGGCGCAATTGGCGGCCATTTTAATAAGATAGGCGATGCCGCAGCGGCCACAGCGTGCGCTGCGCTCTTCCCCCACGGCGGAAGCGATATCATCCGTTACCAGAACGCTTTCCACCGGGATGCCGTCCATCTGCAAAAACTCCGCCGCCATATCGTTGTTGAGATAATCGCCCGCAAAGTTATTGTAAAGGAAGAGGACGCCCTTTTCCAGTCCTACCTGCTTGCCCGTTTCGTAGAGCGTGTAGGCGTTGGGCGCGGCAAATGGCGCGCCGATCACGGCCGCGTCCGCCAGCCCCCGGCTCACATACCCCGGGAAAAGCGGCCCGTTGCCGCCGCCGCCGCTGATGATGATGGCGAAGCGCTCCGCCTCAAAATCGCTGCGCATGATCGCGCCCGCGTTTTTCGTGGCGACAATGGGCCGGTAACGCTCCGGCATGGCCAAGCCCATGCCCTGGAAGAAATCCGCGGCGAAGTAATCCATCCGGCTCGTATTCCAAATCATAGCATGCGCCTCCCGGCGGCCTTTGCCGCCTTTGCCTGTCGTTATGCTTTGCGGCGTTTCTGGGCCATATCCAAGATGACCGCCATCAGGATGATCGCGCCGATGACGACCTTTTGCCAATAGGAGTTGATGTGCATCAGGTTCATGCCGTTGTTAATCACGGCGATTACGGCCACGCCGATCATGGCCCTGCTAACGGAGCCTCTGCCGCCCGAAAGGCTGGTACCGCCCAGCACGGTAGCGGCGATGGCATACATCTCATACCCGTCGCAGGCGCCGGGCTGGCCGTTTTGCAGCTTGGAAGCGTTGAGCACGCCGCCCAACGCAGCCATGACAGCGCAGATCACATGGCCCAGGAAGATGGTGCGCCCCGTATTGATGCCGCTCAGGTGCGCCACATGCGTGTTGGAGCCCGTGGCGTATACGTGGCGGCCAAACACGGTTTTAGAGAGCAGGGTATGCATGATGAAGACCACAATAATCACGAAAATGGTGATGATAGGTATCCAGCCTGTGGGCTTATCCACGGTTTTGAGCAGCCGCGCCGCGCCCAGGAAGGAATAGGCGCTCTTGACGCCGGACACGGAGGAGCCGCCGGAAAGCACGAAGCATAGGCCCCGGCCGATATTCAGCATGGCCAGCGTGGCGATCATGGGCACTACCTTGAACTTGGCGATCATCAAACCGTTGAACGCGCCGCATAACAGGCCCACCACCAGGGCCGAGCCCACCCAAATGAGGCTGGCCGTGAATACGGAGGCCTCGGGATTGGCCCGGGCGATCAAAGCGCCCGTAACGCCTGCCAGGGCCGCCACGGAACCGACGGAAATATCGATGCCGCCCAGAATGATAACGAAGGTAAGGCCGGCGGAAAGCATGGCGTTGATGGCCATCTGCGTGGTAAGGTTGACGATATTCTGGGCGCTGATGAAGGCCTTGGAGCCCAGACCGAAGGCCAGGCACAAAGCGATCAGCACAAAGACGATGATGTTTCTCGTGGCAAAACTTTTAACCTTTTCCATGGTTTGATCTCATCCCTTCTGAAATGTTGCTATACGTTGCTTTGCACGCTGGCAAGCTGAATGATGGAATGTTCGGTGGCTTCTGCTCCGGATATCTCGCCGCTCTGCACGCCCTCGCGCATGACGATGATCCGATCCGCCACGCCCAGCATTTCGGGCAGCTCCGAGGACACCATGACGATGCACCCCCCCTGGGCCACGAAATCATTCATAAGCGCATAAAACTCGGATTTGGCGTTTACGTCGATGCCGCGGGTCGGCTCATCCAGAAGGAGGATGCGCGAGTTGGCTATGAGCCATTTCGCCAGGATAACCTTCTGCTGGTTGCCGCCGGAAAGGTTGGCGATAATCGTTTGGATGGAAGGCGTTTTCACCCGCAGCGTGCCGGTCATCTCGCCGGCGATATTCGTTTCCCAGCGTGTATCCAAAAAGCCGAACTTCTTGTGGTGATAAGGCAGGCTGGGCAGCACGATATTATGGCAAAGGGTAGCTTGCAGCATCAGCCCCGTGCGGCGGCGGTCCTCCGTAACGAGGCCCACCCGGTGCTCGATGGCGTCTTTGGGGCTTTTGAAATGAACTTCCTCACCCTCTACGAACACCTTGCCCGCATCGGCTGTGCGCGCGCCAAAGATGGTTTCCATCACCTCGGTGCGGCCGGCGCCGATGAGGCCGTAGAAGCCCAGGATTTCCCCTTCGTAGGCGGTGAAGGATATATCCCGGAACTCTTTGGCGCGGCTTAGGCCCTCCACCCGCAGCATTTCCTTGCCCCGGGTATGGGCCCGGCGGTTGTAGTAATCCTTGATCTCGCGGCCCACCATAGAGTTGACAATCTGTGTTTCGGTCACATCCTTGACCATGCAGGTCATGACCTTGCAGCCATCGCGAAGCACGGTGGCCCGGTCGCACATGCGGAAGATCTCCGCCATGCGGTGCGAAATATAGATTATGGTAACGTTGTTGCGCCGAAGATTATCCAGTTGTTCAAACAACGCGTTGATCTCATGCTCAGATAGGGACGAGGTAGGCTCGTCCATAATGACGACCTTGGCCCGCTTGTTTACGACCTTGGCGATCTCCACCATCTGCTGTTGGGCCACTGTAAGATCCCGGGCCAGGTCCGTAGCTTTGATGTTGGTGATCTTCATTTGGTCCAAAAGCGCTTGGGTATCCGCGTTCATCCGCGCCCTGTTCAAAAAGGGGCCGTTATTCACCCTGGGCTCCGCGCCCAGGAAGATATTTTCCGCAACGGTCAGGTCATTGGCGATGCTCAGCTCCTGGTGGATCACCGCGATGCCGGCGCTGAGCGCCTCGCCGGGCACATGGAAGCATACTTCCTTGCCTTCAAAGAGCACCGTCCCTTCCGTTGCTTCATAGACGCCGGAAAGGATCTTGATCAGCGTGGATTTGCCAGCGCCGTTTTCTCCCAAGAGCGCATGTACCTCGCCGGGATAGAAATCGATCGAAACATCCGTGAGTGCATGGACGCCCGGGAACCGCTTGTGGATATGGACCGCTTGCAGATTTGGTTCCATCAACAATCTCTCCTTGCTTCAAGTTGGTCATGTTCGAAGGTGATATGTGCCCGAACGTAACCGCTCGGGCACATATCTAGCTTAAATTATATGTGATTATCCGTTGTTTACGCAAGGCCGGGAGTTAAATTATGCCTTGGCGTTGGAGGCGTCCACCAGGTAGGGGGAGATAAGGATGGTCTGCTGATCGACGGTGCCCTCGGTCACGTACTTGACCATCTGCTGGGCGATCTGGTAGCCGATCTGATAGGGATCCTGGGCCACGTCGGCCACCCAGATCTTGCCGTTCTCGGCATCGAGGATCGCCTCGTGGGCTTCGGGGTTGGCGTCAAAGCCGATCATCTGGGTACTCGCGCCGGCGGCCTTGATGGAAGCCAGAGCGCCGATGCAGGCGGGATCGCCCACGGTGAAGACGACGGCCATGTCGGGATACTGGGTGAGAGCATCGTCCATGAGGCTCTTGGCGGTATCGGCATCGCCCTTGTAGTTGCCGAGGTTGACGATGTTGAGGCCA
Organism: Christensenella sp. UBA5394; assembly: GCA_002409725.1. GTDB lineage: Bacteria > Bacillota > Clostridia > Christensenellales > CAG-138 > Pelethousia. The sequence goes on along the minus strand of DHOI01000057.1, from coordinate 9,397 downwards.
TACTTATCCTTGTTGGCTTCCATCACGCTCATCCAGCCGGCCTCGCGGTCGATGCAGGACTGGGGCTCGGGATAGCCGATGATGCCCACGGTAGCGCCGCTGGTCAGGCCCAGCGCATCCAGCCTGGCGATGGTGGCTTCGCCGCCGATCACGCCGCCCTGGTAGTTATCGGTGCCGACGAAGCACTTGATAACATCGGTTTCGCTGGAGGTGCAGTCAAAGGCGAACATGGGCACGCCCTCAGCATCCGCGGCCACGATGGCGGGGGTGGAACCGGAAGGATCGTTCACGGAGAGGGAGATCGCGTCGCAGCCCTCCACCACCAGGTTCTCGATGCGCTCGCTGGCGACGGCGCCATTGAGGTCGGATTCCAGAACGACGGCCGTAAAGCCCATCTCTGCGGCGGCGGCGTTGATGCCCTCTTCAATGGAAAGATAGAAGGCATGCTCACGGGAACCAAGAATAAAGCCCAGCTTCAGGTCTTTCACATCCTTGGCGCTCTCGGCCGGTTCTGCGGCGGGAGCGGCGGGTTCTGCGGCGGGAGCAGCGGGCTCGGCGGCGGGAGCAGCAGCAGGAGCAGCGCAGGCGGCGAACGCCAACGCCATAAGCGCTGCCAACATAATGGCCAACGTCTTCTTCATGTTAATTTCCTCCTAAGTTTTGTTTTATTCAGCAATCGCTGAAAATATGGTTCGTATAAATTGATGCCTCGGGGAGAAGAGTGTCACAAATTGCTTTCGTTTTTTTATTTTTTTGATTGTCTGCTTGCGTTTATGCTGCTATAATAGCATCATAAATACGTCGTGTCAAGAATTATTCCTTCGGTCCTGCACAAAAAAGTTGGTTTGTGAATATTTGAGATTAAAACAATCACAACCATATCGGTCAAAACAGGCGGCCAGCTAACGCCGCTAGGCATATATCAAGCCAGAAAGGGACATGCATCATGTATGACATCATCACCATCGGCGAGATCTTGGTCGAGGTGCTCGCGGAAGAGGCGGGCCAGGTTTTCTACAAGCCCGGCCGCCTGCTGGGCCCTTACCCAAGCGGCGCGCCCGCCATCTGCATAGACCAGGCCGCCCGCATGGGGGCGAAGACTGCCATCATCGCGAAGGTCGGCCAGGATGATTTCGGCCGCCTCAACCTCAAGCGCCTTGCGGATAGCGGCGTGGATGTATCCCATGTGATCCAAACCGATCAAAACACCACAGGTGTAGCCTTCGTTACCTATTTCGAGGATGGCAGCCGGCAGTTCATCTTCCATTTTTCCAAGGCGGCCTGCGGCGAGCTAGGCCCGGCGGATGTGGATGAGAGCGCTATCAAAAACGCCCGCTACCTGCACATCATGGGCTGCTCTATTACCGGCAGCCCCACCATGGGTGAAGCCATCATGCAGGCCGTGCGCCTTGCCAAAAAGAATGGCGTGGCCATCAGCTTCGATCCTAATATACGACCCGAGCTGCTTCACGGCAAGGTGATGGACTATTATAATGAAATTATTGAGGCCAGCGATGTGCTGCTTTCCGGCAAGAGCGAGCTGCGCCTGCTCTTTGGCGATGCGGAAGCTGCCATCGCCGATCTTTTAAGCCAAAAGGACCGCATCGTGGTGATCAAGGATGGCTCGAGGGGCGCCAGCGTCTATACCCGCAGGGAGGCCTTCAGCATGGGCGCTTACCCAGCCACAGAGGTAGACCCCACCGGCGCGGGCGATTGCTTTGACGCCACGTTCCTCGCCATGCTCGTAGCAGGGGCAGACCTGCGCACAGCCGCCCGCTATGCGGGCGCAGCCGGCGCCAAGGCCGTGGAAGGCCGTGGTCCCATGGAGGGCAATACCTACCGCCGGGAAATCGAGGCTTTTATGCGGGAAACGCCCGCCGTGGCCGAAACCACGCTGGAAAGCCCTTACCGCGCGATCTAAGCTGCCGCGGCCATCCGCCGCTTCAACATCTTAAAAACTTGGAGGTATTATGGCAAATATATTTAACGCACAGCTCACGAAGGCCGCCCTGCTGGAACGGGTCGGCAATATCGAGGCCATCGCCGGGGTACGCCGCGTGGTTTTGGAAGACGGCCGCAACCGCGGCTCGCAGGCCTATGAGGTTCTCTGCGGCAGGTTACGCTTCACCGTGCTGATCGACAAGTGCATGGACATCAGCGAGCTATACTACGACGGCATGCCGCTGCACTTCGTCTCCCGGCCCGGCTCCATGGGCAACCAATATTGGTACGACGGCCCCAACGCGCCCCGCAGTATCACCGGCGGCCTGATGTTCACCTGCGGCCTTGGCAATGTGGGCCCGACCCAGGAGATACCCGGCGGCGGCCAGCAGCCCCAGCATGGCCGCATCCGCTCCACGCCCGCAATCCATTATGGCGCGCACGGCTATTGGGAAGGGGACGAATATTTCATCGAGCTTTTCGGCGAGATGCGGGAAGCCACCCTCTT
>DHOI01000057.1:6267-6734 GCA_002409725.1 Christensenella sp. UBA5394 | reverse complement strand
ACCCTCTTTGGCGAAAACGTGGTGCTCCGCCGCCGCATCACCGCCCGTTTGGGAGATGATTCCATACACATTTATGATCAAATCGAAAACGAGGGCCAGCAGGCGGCTCCCCTCATGCTGATGTATCATTGCAACGCGGGCTATCCCCTGCTGGATGCTTCCGCCAGGCTGGTCATGGACGCCCTCTCTACGGATTGCCGCGACGAGGTGGCCGAGCAAGGCCTGGCCGAGGAAAGCCCCCTGCTCTTCGGCGCGCCGGAGGTCGGCTACCAGGAGCAGGTGTTCTACCACAAGCTGCGCGCAGAGGGCGGACGCTGCCGCGCCTCCGTGGTAAATCCGGAAAAGGCCCTGTCCCTCACCGTGGATTTCAATCAAGCGGAGCTTCCATACCTGATCCATTGGAAATGTAAGGCAGCGGGTGATTATGTAACGGGCCTCGAGCCCTCCAACTGCCATCCGGAGGGCGT
>DHOI01000057.1:5748-6125 GCA_002409725.1 Christensenella sp. UBA5394 | reverse complement strand
TTATTACCACGAGTTCGTCATCCCGGAGGGCGGTTCCGTGCTGATCGGCGAGGTATCCATGTGCAACGACGACAATACGGATAACCGCTTCCTCAAGCCCTTGGGCCGCTTCCCCACCATCGAAGAGGACGAAGCGCCCTATCGCCTCCTGTGCAACGAATACCCGCTCGCCAAGGACTAAAAGATGAATCGTATGCAAAAAGCGGCTCTTGAGCCGCTTTTTGCATACGATCCATCTTTTAATCCTTGGCGGGTGGGTATTCGTTGCACAGGAGGCGGTAGGGCGCTTCATCCTCTTCAATGGCGGGGAAGCGGCCCAGGGGCTTAAGGAAGCGGTTATCGGTATTGTCGTCGTTGCACATCGACACCTCGCCGAT
>DHOI01000057.1:5243-5490 GCA_002409725.1 Christensenella sp. UBA5394 | reverse complement strand
GGCACAAAATAACGGCGGCCGTCCTGGAAGATCTCCACGTCTGTATCCGCCAATTGTTCATCTTTGGTGGCGTTATAAAGGGTGAAGTGGATATCGTTGCCGCCGCGGTTGATGATATCCTCCATCTTGTTCCAGTGGAAGTGCATAGGGGAAACCTGGCCCGCGTCGCACATAATGATCTTTTCTGCGTACGATTTGGTATACTTCGGATTGTGGACGTTGCCGTTGCGCAGGGTGATGAGGGCCA
>DHOI01000057.1:4847-4991 GCA_002409725.1 Christensenella sp. UBA5394 | reverse complement strand
TTATCCCGTATTTCGTCGTATTCGTGGCCTTTGCTCTCCCATTCTTCGGGCGTAAACTTGCAGAAGGGGGGCAGTTCGAAGCGGTGTTCCGCCAGCAAGGCTTCAAAGCGGCGGATGATCGCGTTGATCTCAGAGCGTTTCATA
>DHOI01000057.1:1422-4605 GCA_002409725.1 Christensenella sp. UBA5394 | reverse complement strand
GGCCTATTCCAGATTGGCGTGGTATTGCCAAAGGCCCTTCATATCCAGCCCTTGCCGTTCGATCAGCATCTTGGCCACCACGTCACCCAGCAGCAGCAGGCTCTGCTCGAACAGGGAGGTCATGGGCTGGGCGGATTCGATCTCATCCGCCAGGTAATTCTTGGTACGCACCGGGATACGCACCATAAAGGCGGCGATATCCCGCAGGGGGCTGTTGGGGTTAGAGCCGATATGCACCACCTTGGCCCCTAGAGCGTGGGCCTTTTGGGCGATGCCGGCGGAGAACAGGGTGGTACCGCTGCCGGAGCCCACGATGAGCAGGTCCTCAGCCGTAATGGCCGGCTCGGTAATCTCCCCCACCACATGGGTATCGATGCCCAGGTGGGCCCAGCGTTTGGCCATGGCCTCCAGCGACAGCAGTACGCGGCCGACCCCTACAAAAAACACCTTGCGCGCGCCCAGCACCGCCTCGATGAGCTTCTCGATGGATTCCGGGTCCACCGCGCCCAGGGCAGCCGCTAATTCATCCAATACCAGGGCTTTTGTATCCTGGTAGCTAACGTTTTTTTGATCCATCCTTTTCCCCTATTCCGCCAGCGCCCGTGCCCGCAGGGCATGAAGGGCCTGCCAGCTACCGGGAATATCATCCCGTTTAATGCACGTGCTGCCGGCTACGAAAATATCCGCCTGGTCTTTGGCCAGGGCCTCGATGTTTTCCGGCGAGACGCGGCCATCGATCTCGATCTTGGTATGTAGGCCGCGCCCCTTGATCAGGCTCCGCAGGTCGCTTATTTTGCGCAGGCCGTAGGGTACCTGCTGCTCCTTGGCGCTGCCTGCATACCCGGGGTTGATGAGCATCAGCAGCACCACATCGCACTTTTCCAGCACATAATCCAAAACCGTCAGCGATGTCGCGGGCTTGAGGGCTACGCCCGCGCGTACCCCTGCCCGGCGGATCATGTTGAGGCGGTTGTCGATATGGGGCTCGCACTCGGCATGGAATACGAGCTGCTGTACACCGATCTCCAAGAGCTCCCCAATGAAATAATCCTGCTCGTTGGCCATCAGGTGCACATCAAAGGGCAGATCCGTCTTTTGCCGCAGCTGGCGCACCACGTCGAGCCCTATGGGCATGCTGGGGCTGAAGTAGCCATCCAGCAGATCCACATGCAGCATGGGACAGCCCTGGGCTTCGAGTTCCTTTACCTGCCGCTCGAGGTTACAAAGATCCAGCGTAATGAGCGAGGGCGAAAAAAGGCATTTCTGCTGCCAAAGTTCTTCGTTCATAGCTCCAGCTCCTTTCGCAGGGCCTCGATCTGTGCCCAGGTGGGCAGGGATTCGATGGCGCCCTTCGTCTGCACGCAAAGCCGCCCGGCCAAATTGCCGGTCACCATGGCCCGGCGTAGGAGCTCCGCTGTAAACAGGCCCGTCTGCACTGCGCCTTCGCGCAGGAGCGCGGCCAAAAAGCCGCCCCAGAACGCGTCCCCCGCGCCTGTAGCGTCTACGCACACGGTGGGGATGCCCTCTACCTCGATGGTTTGCCCCTGCCAGAAGCAGCGCGCGCCCTTGGCGCCCAGCGTTTCCACCACGACGGCGATGCCGTTTTGTTCCATACAGGCGAAAATATTCGCCTCTCCGCCCACGAAATCCGTTTCTTCCTCGGATATCTTAAGCAGGTCCACATAAGGTAGTATGCCCGCTACAGCCCGTAGGGCGGCCGCCCGGTCTCCATCCCAAAGCAGGTCGCGGTAATTCACATCGAAGCTTACCAGGCTGCCGTTTTGCGCGCCCAAGGCCAGGGCATGCGCCGTAGCCGCCGAAGCCGGGGGTTTGGAAAGGGAACAAGAACCCGCGTGTACCATCTTCGCCCGACCGGCACGCTCCACATCCGCTTCGGTGAGGAACATATCCGCGCCGGGCTTGCGCGCAAAGGTGAAGCTGCGCTCCCCGTCCTCCTGCAGAGTCACAAATGCCATGGTGGTAACGGCTTGCCCGACTAGCTCCGGGCAGAGAACCTCCACCCGGTTGTTCCGCAGGGTATCAAAAAGGAAGCGCCCGAAATCATCATCCCCTACCCGGCCGCAAAAACCGACCCGAAGGCCGTTGCGGGCCGCAGCGATGGCGGCATTGGCCGGCGCGCCGCCAGCCTTGCGGATGTACATGCCCTCACCTTCGCCCGGCAGAAAATCGATAACCATTTCTCCAACGCTTATCAAATCCAGCATGCAATCTATCCTTCCGTATTCAATTTATAAACGAAGCAGCAATCTTTCTTCAGTTTATCACAGGAATTGGCTGGATTCAATAGGAAGGCATGACCAAAGACCATACGGGTTGTACGGTAATCACCCAAGCTGATGACCGCCGCAATAGCCGACGGGTTTAGGAATGCTATTTGATAAAAAAGGCACTTTGTCCACACCTCAAACTTATCCTGAAGTGTCCGCAAGGTGCCCCGAGGCACCCCCTCCGAACTCTCCAACCGGGGTGTGCTTTACGGCTATCCTTTCATTCAAATATCCTAAAGCCACTTATTGGGATGCGGATCAAATATTTCTTTCAGCAGGAAAAAAATAATGGTAGAATGCTTCTATTGCGAAAAGGAGGATGTATCATCATGCGCAAAACCAATAGCAGCCGCGAGCTTACGCCGGGGCTGATCAAGCGCTTTGCTTCTTACCTGCGCGAGCAGGAAAAAAGCGCTTCCACCATCGAAAAGTATACGCGCGACATTAGGGCGCTACGTGTATTCCTGCACGGCAGAGCGGTTACCAAAAGCGCCCTTATTGAGTGGAAGGAGAGCCTGACAAATCAATACGCCGCCGCCAGCGTAAATACCATGCTGGCTGCAGCTAATACCTTTTGCGATTTTGCCGGCTGGGTGGACTTAAAGGTCAAGCCGCTGAGAATACAGCGGAATCTATTTTGCAGGGAGGAGAAGGAGCTGACCCGCGAGGAATACCTGCGTCTGGTGCGGGCAGCCCAGAGCACAGGAAACGAGCGTCTCTCTCTTGTTCTTCAGGCGATATGCTCCACCGGTATTCGCGTATCAGAGCTAAAATTCATCACCATAGAAGCGTTGCACGCGGGGCGTGCGGTGGTGAACTGCAAGGGTAAGACGCGCACCATTTTTCTGCCCGAAAAGCTTCGGCGGGCGCTGATGCAATACACTAAAAAGAAAAA
>DHOI01000057.1:975-1206 GCA_002409725.1 Christensenella sp. UBA5394 | reverse complement strand
ATGAAGGCACTTTGCCAAAGCGCCGGCGTGGAGCCAGGCAAAGTATTCCCACACAACCTGCGCCATCTTTTCGCCCGAACCTATTATGCGCTGGAAAAGGATTTGGGCCGGCTGGCAGATATTCTTGGCCATTCCAATGTCAATACCACTCGAATTTATACCATGGAAAGCGGTGCGGTCCATGCCCAGAGGATTGAGCACATGCGCCTCGTGGTCACATAATTTTGATTC
>DHOI01000057.1:0-598 GCA_002409725.1 Christensenella sp. UBA5394 | reverse complement strand
GAATCAAAATTATGTGGTTCATGGTATGAGGGAATGTGTAAAAATGGGAGAACTGCGAAGTGGTTCAGGATGCGCCATGTGGGATGAGCTGACCGGCCTCCCCAACCGATTCGCCTTTGAAGGCCAACTGGACCGGATTTTGCGTCAAGGCGGAACGGGATACGCTATTCTTATTGATATTAATGAATTCAAGGCGATCACCCAATGCTTCGGATATCGCGCTGGGGATATGCTCATCGTCGAGTTTGCCCATTATCTTAGATCTTCGCTGGCTCCAGCTTATCAGATATTTCGAATGAGCGCAGATACCTTCTCTCTGATCGTCGAGGCGATGCCCACCGAGATCTTAGCGAAAGAGATGAAAGCCATCCTCAACCGCTGCCGAGTTCCCTGGTCTATCGGGAATAGAACCACCTTCTGTACGGTAAGCATAGGCGCCGTCTCCTGGCCCGAGGATGGGAAAGATTCCGAAGCAATCTGCCGCAAGCTGCAAGATGCGCTGGCGCAAGCCCGCAGGGACGGTGAAAATAAATTTGCCTTATATAGCAAAAGCGGGGAGCGTGCAACGAAGCTCGCCATACAGCGCCGGGAAGTGGCG
>DHOI01000012.1:508-13423 GCA_002409725.1 Christensenella sp. UBA5394 | reverse complement strand
CCCAAGCCCGCTATCCAGCGCTACAAGGGCCTGGGCGAGATGAACCCCGAGCAGCTCTGGGAAACCACCATGAACCCGGAAAACCGCTCCCTCATCCGCGTGAGTATCGACGACGCGGCGGAGGTGGAGCACCTCGTGACCCTCTTGATGGGCGACAAGGTGGCCCCCCGCAAGGAATATATCAGCGAATTCGCCAACTTCAACAAGGCGGATACCTTTGAGGATAAGGTCGAAATGACGGCTAGCCGGAAGGGAGAGGTGAGCATTGGCTAAAAAGGATATTCAAACCACCCTCGGCGGGGAGAACATCATCGAAAAAAGCATGGATGTGGTGATGCACGATTCCATGATCCCCTATGCGGAATACGTCATTTTGGAGCGTGCCCTGCCCAGGGTGGAGGATGGCCTCAAGCCCGTACAGCGCCGCATTCTCTACACCATGCTGGAATTGGGCACCACGCCGGATAAGCCGCACCGCAAGAGCGCCCGTATCGTGGGCGACTGCCTGGGCAAATATCACCCCCATGGCGATACCTCCGTATACGACGCCATGGTGCGCATGGCCCAGGACTTCAACATGCAGATGCCCCTGGTGGACGGCCACGGCAACTTCGGCTCCGTAGATGGCGACAGCGCCGCGGCCATGCGCTATACAGAGGCCCGCATGGCGCCCATCGCCATGGAACTTTTGCGCGATTTAGATAAGGACACGGTCAAATTCAGCCTCAATTTTGACGATAGCCTGAAAGAGCCGGATGTGCTGCCGGGCAGATTTCCCAACCTATTGGTGAATGGGTCCAGCGGCATCGCGGTGGGCCTGGCCACGAACATCCCGCCCCATAATTTAAAAGAAGCCATCAACGCGGTTCTCCTGCAAATGGAGGATCCGGATGTACCGTTGGAAAAGCTTATGGCAGTCCTGCCCTGCCCGGATTTCCCCACGGGCGGCTACCTGCTGCGGAGCGAAGAGATACGTCTGGCCTACGAAACGGGCCGGGGCAAGCTGACCATGCGGGCCAAGGCGCACATCGAGGAGCAGAAAAACGGCCGCAAGCTGATCGTCATCACGGAACTGCCCTACCAGGTGAATAAGGCCAAGGCCCTGGAAAACATCCTCAGCCTCAGCCAGGAGAAGAAGGCCCTCTTTGCCGGCGTGGCGGATATCCGCGATGAATCCGACCGCACGGGCATGCGGGCCGTGGTGGAGATCAAAAAGGACGCAGATGCGGACAAACTCCTGCAATACCTCTATAAATACAGCGATCTGCAAACCACCTTTGGCGTGAACATGGTAGCCATCGCAGGCGGCAAGCCTCAGCAGATGGGCCTTAAGGAGCTAATCGGCCATTACATCCGCCATCAGGAGGATGTGGTCACCCGCCGCACCCGCTTCGATCTCGAAGCGGCCCAGCGCAGGGAGCATATCTTAGAGGGCCTGATGATCGCCGTGAACAACATCGACGAGGTGATCGCCCTGATCCGGGCCTCCAAGGCCCCCAAGGAGGCCCGGGACGCGCTGATGGCCCGCTTCAGCCTTAGCGAGATCCAGGCTCAGGCCATTCTCGATTTGCGCCTGCAGCGGCTCACCAACTTGGAGATACTCTCCATCGAGCGGGAATATAAGCAGGTCAAGGCCCTGATCAAGGAGCTGAAGGCCATCCTGGAATCCCCCCAAAAGCTGCGGCAGGTCATCGAAAAGGAGCTGGCAGAGATACGGGATACCTACGGCGTGCCCCGCCGCACCCAGTTGCTGGAAGGGGGCGAGGCCATCGAGCTCGCGCCCGAGGATGCCAACCCCGTGGAGGAAGTGCTCATCGCCCTGCTACCGGATGGCAAGCTTAGGCGGCTGCCCCGCCAGGGCTATAATGCCGAGCAGCTGGCCGCAGAATCACCCCTGCAGCTGATCGAAACGGCCACGGATAAGCGCCTGCGCTTCTTCACTAGCCTGGGGGCCTGTTGCACCCTGGCTGTTGAGGAGATACCCGAGACCCGCCAAACCGCCCGCCCGGCCACCCTCAACGCCCTCATCGCCTTTGAAAAGGGCGAGGCCGTGGTGGCCTGCCTGGAAGAGGGCGAATGCGCCTCTAAACTATACTTCTATACCAAACAGGGCAACGTCAAGTGCACGGATGGGGCCGAGTATAATACCAAGACCCGCCGCCTGGCTGCCGTCTCCCTGCGGGAAGAGGACGTCCTCTTGGGCGTGGAGCCGGAGAAGGAGAGCGCCATTCTGCTCATCACCCGCCGGGGCATGAGCATCCGCTTCGAGCGGGAGAGCGTGCCCGAGATGGGCCGCGTTACCGGCGGCGTGAAGGGCATCAAGTTGGAAAGTGGCGACGAGATCGTTTTTGCGGGCCAGGTTGGGGAAGAAGGCGAAGTGCTTACCATATCCGACCGGGGTTATGCCAAGCGCAGCTTCGTTTTCGACCACGAATTGCAGGGCCGCAACGGCAAGGGCCTCAAGGCCTTTGATTTCAAAAAGAACGGCTCCAACGGCACGGCCTTGGCTGCAGCACTGTATGTGAGGGAACCTTACGCCTTCCTCGTGGAGCAAAAGCACGGCACCGTCACCGAGGTCAATACCGAGGATGTGCTGATCGAGAGCCGGGCAGGCAAGGGCATGCTGCTGGTGATGGCCCTGCTGGACGACGTGGTGACTGCCGCGCGGCGCAAGCTCTAAGGGCTACACCCCGGGGGTCTCCCGGGTGCATAACCATACTCGCATCCGAATATGTATAAGCAACCATTTCATAGGAGCTTATAATGCATGATGCGAGCAAATGAAGACAACGCCGTATGCGTGAGCGGCACGGTATGCGAGGAAGCGCTGCTGGATCACGAGCTGTATGGGGAGGCGTTTTACGCCCTCCGTTTGCGGGTGGAGCGTTTAAGCGGCGTGGCGGATATCCTGCCCGTGACCCTGCCCGCGCGCATCTGCCCCTGCTTGCCAAAGGAGGGGGAGCGGATACGCATATTCGGCCAGCTGCGTTCCTATAACAAGAGCGCGGAGGGCGCGAACCGCTTAGCCATCACGGTATTCGCCAAAGCGGTGGAGCCGATGGGGCCGGAGGAAGCGCCGCAAAACAGCGTTCAGCTCACGGGGTTTTTATGCAAAAGCGCGGTCTACCGCACCACGCCTTTCCTCAGGGAGATCGGGGATATGCTGCTGGCCGTAAACCGTGCGTATAACAAAAGCGATTATCTGCCCTGCATCGCCTGGGGCCGCAACGCGCTCTATGCCCGCGACCTGCCCGTGGGCGGCCGGGTTCGGGTAGAGGGGCGGCTGCAAAGCCGCTGCTATCAAAAGTGCCTGCCGGATGGCTCGAGTGTCGAGCGCACAGCCTATGAGGTATCCTGCTCCACGGTGCAGCTATTGGAATAAGAGGAGGAAAAGCCATGGCCATGGACGGCCTGAACCTGTTCGCTTCGGGCCGGGAGATTGCCCGGCTTACAGGCGGAAAGATCGATAAAATCCACCAGCCCGAAAAGGACGAGCTGGTGCTCTTGGTGCGCGCAGGCGGCGAGAACCACCGCCTGTTGCTTTGCGCCAACCCTTCCCAGGCCAGGGCGCAGCTGACGGATTGCAAGCGGGCCAATCCCCTGGAGGCCCCGGCCTTTTGCATGCTGCTTCGGCGGCGCATCGCCGGCGGGCGCATCCTCGCCGTAGAGCAACCGCATATGGATCGGGTGCTGGAGATCACCATCGAAGCCCAAAACGAGCTGGGCGACCTTGTGCCCTACAAGCTGATCGCGGAGATCATGGGCAAGTATTCCAACATCATTTTAACGGATGAACAGGGCCGCATCCTGGACGCCATCCGCCGGGTGGGGCCGGGCATGAGCTCGGTGCGCGTAATCCTGCCGGGACAAGCCTACATGCCGCCGCCCGCCCAGGATAAGCGGGATGCGCGCGAGGCTACGGCTGCACAGATCGCCGCCGTTTTTATGGCCGGCCGGGTGGACAAGGCCCTTTCCGCCGCCTTCTTCGGCCTCGCGCCGCAGATGGCCGCAGCCCTTTGCGGCCGGGTGACGGACAAGCGGGATTGCGAAAGCCTCACCGAGGCCGAGCGCCTGGCCTTGGGCGAAAGCCTCCACGCCTTCTATCAGGAACTGGATGCGGGTGTTTTCAGCCCCGCGCTGGAACTAGGCGAATTCGGGGAGCCGGCAGCGGTTTATCCGTTTCACCCCAATCTGCCGGATATCCGGCCCGTGCCCACCATGCGGGAAGCGCTGGATACCCTCTACGAAAGCCAGGATACCCTGGGCCGCATGCAGCGCCACGGCGCGGGTGTACGGCGGGTGCTTTTGAACAACATCGAGCGCTGCGAAAAGAAGCTGGCCCTTTACCAAGATGCCATCGAGGGGGAGGAAACCATCGAGTGCCTGCGGCTTTACGGCGAGCTGCTCACAGCCAACCTGCACGGCGTGGGACCGGGGGCGCGGGAGGCGGTTGTGATGAATTATTACCTTGACCCGCCGGAGGCGATGACCATACCGCTCGATCCGCAGCACTCCCCAAATGAGAACGCCCAGCGCTACTATAAAAAATACCAAAAGGCCAAGGCTGCCCGCGTTATTTCCGAGGAGCGACGCAGCCAGGTACTGGAAGAGCTGGCCTATCTGGAAGGCCAGTTGGATAACCTCGGCAAGTGCACCGAGGATGGGGAGCTAATAGAGCTTTCGGAAGAATTGCGGCAGATGGGCTATCTGAAGGCCCGCCAGAGCAGGCAAAAGCCGCAGAAGCTGCCGCCCTCTAAGCCGCTGCGCTTTATGGCAAGCGACGGCACGGAAATTTTAGTGGGTAAGAACAACCGTCAGAACGACGCGCTCACGGCCAAGGCCGCAGGGGAGGATATCTGGCTGCACACCAAGGATATCCCCGGCTCGCACGTGATCCTCAAGAGCGCCAAGCCCGCTAAAGAGGCTTTGTACGAAGCCTGCCTGTTGGCAGCCTGGTATAGCAAGGCCCGGGGGAGCGAAAACGTAGCTGTGGATTATACCCCCCGCAAATATGTGAAAAAGCCGGCCGGCGCCAAGCCGGGCATGGTGATTTATACCACCAACAAAACCGCCTATGTCACGCCGGAGGAGGGCTTAGTTAAGGCCATACGGCAAGAATGAATCATGTTTCCCATTTTTCCCGAATAGGTTTTATAAAAACCAGTATTTCATAGGGAAAGGTGGATGGTCGTATGGGTAAGCGGCTTTGGCTTTTCGGCCTTGCATGCCTCGTAGCGCTCGCCATGCTGGCGGGCTGCGCCAAAGATAAGAACGAGGCGGAGGATGCGGTGTTTGAGGAGGATCCGGAGGCGGGCTACCGCCGTACGGTGCTCTATTACGCTTCGGAGGATGGCTACATCGTGCCGGTGATGAAGCGTATCCCCTGGGAGGAGGGCATCGGCCGGGCAGCCCTCGGCTATCTGGTGGACGATGCTTCCAACCGCGCCGCTGCGGAGCGCATGGGCCTTAGGGCCGTGGTGCCCGAGGGCACGGGCTTCACGCTACGCATCGGCGAAGAAGGCGCGGCGGTGGTGAATATCACAGGCCTCACGAAGCTGGCGGATGCACAGGCCGAAAAGGATATGGTTACCGGCATCGTTAATACGCTCACGGAATTCGACTCCATCGAGACCGTGCGCATCACGCTGGATGGGGCCAAGGCGGCGGCCCTGCCCCACGGCACGGATATATCCGGCGCGTTCTCCACCCTGCCGCTCAACGCGGAAGATGGGGAAGTGGCGGTATCCGGCAATAGCGCCCACGCCATGACCCTCTATTTCCCCAATGCCTCGGCCAGCCTCAATGTGCCCGTGACCCGCTATGGTGAGGCGCAGCCTTCCCTGACCTCGGTGATGCAAGCGTTGGTGGATGGGCCCAAGGACGCGGGCCTGGCCGGCTTCCCGGCGGATACCGAGCTTTTGAGCGCCTATATCGCCGATGGGGTGGTCTGCGTGGATCTATCGGCACAGTTCAAAGCAGTGGAAGAGACCGAGGGCCTCTGCCAGGCTCTGCAAACTGCCATCGCCCTCACGGCCAACGAGCTGGAGAGCGTATACGGGGCGGATATCTACGTAGAGGGCAAGGAATATGCCCTACATTCCAGCGAGGCGAGCGTTTCCGCCTATGTGAACGAGTTTAAATAACAGGGATATAAACAAAAGATAAGTATACAAAGGAGAAAACGCATGCGGCTGATCATCGCATCCAACAACGCCCACAAGGTACGGGAGATCAAAGAGATATTGGGCGGCTTTTTTACGGATATCCGCACCCTCAGGGAGGCGGGTATCGACATCGACGTGGTGGAGGATGGGGATACCTTCGAGGCTAACGCCCTGAAAAAGGCGATGGAGATTCTCGCTGCCTGCCCCGAGGCGGATGCGGCTCTCAGCGATGACAGCGGCCTGATGGTGGATGCCCTTGGCGGCGCGCCGGGTATCTACAGCGCCCGTTATGCGGGCGAAGGCCATGACGATGCGGCTAACAACGCCAAAATCCTGGCGGATATGGCGGAAGTGGCGGATGATGCGCGCGGCTGCCGCTTCGTGAGCGCGGTGGCGCTTGTGCGGCGGGGGAAGGAGCCCCTCGTCGTGCGGGGCGAGGCGGTGGGTCGCCTGTTGCGCGCTCCCCGGGGCCAAGGCGGCTTTGGCTACGACCCGCTCTTTTTCTACCCGCCCCTGGGCAAAGCCTTTGCCGAGTTGAGCGCGGAAGAAAAGAACGGCGTAAGCCACCGCAAGCGGGCGCTCGAAGCCCTTTGTGCAGCCCTCGCCGGGGAAGAAACGCAAAAATGAGGATCGGCGTCGTCAGCGATACCCATGGGGAGGAATGGGCCCTGCGCGCCTGCCTGGCCGCAGCCGGAGCCGTAGACGCCTGGCTCTATCTGGGGGATTATGTTTCCGACTCGGTTATCCTGGAGGCCGGGCGTAAACCCGTATATGCTGTTTGCGGCAATATGGATTCCTTCACAGCCGGGCCGCGCGAGCGGGTGGTGGAGCTTTCGGGCGCGCGCATCTTCCTTTGCCATGGCCATAACTATGGCGTTAAGGATAGCCCCCTGCGCGTCGCCCTGCGGGCGCGGGAGCTTGGTTGCGGCGTCGCCCTCTTTGGCCATACCCACCGGCCCCTTCTGGATGAGGACGGCGGCTTTTTACTGATGAACCCCGGCAGCCCCAGCTTTCCCCGGGGCGGCTCCAAGCGCAGCATGGGCATCCTTACCCTCGGAGGCAAATATCCCGAGGGCGAGCTTTTGTTTTTGCCATAGCCGCCCGCATGTAAGCAAGGTTCGTCTGGAGGCGGCGGAGCTTGGATTCGATGCGGTCGGTTAAACCATGCGTTGGCCGATGCGGCGCTCCAGATAGGCTACGGCGTAATACATCAACGCCGCCAGCACGCAGAGAATCATAATGCTGGCCATCACCAGATCGAGGTTGAACACCTGCCCGCCGTATACGATGAGATAGCCCAGACCCGCCTTGGAAACCAGGTATTCCCCCACGATTACGCCCACCCAGCTCATGCCCACGCTGATCTTGAGCGCGCTCATGATGGTGGGCACAGAGGCTGGCAAAACGGCCATCGTCAAGATTTGCAGCTTGGAAGCGCCCAATGTGCGCATCAGGAGCTGCTTTTCGTCTGTAATGGCGTTGAAGCCGGCCAACACGGTCATGATGGTGACCACCAGCGAGATTAGCAGGCCCATAACGATGATGCTTTTCATCCCCGCCCCGAACCACACGATGAGGATGGGCCCCAGGGCGATCTTGGGCAGGGCGTTGAGCACCACAAGATAGGGGTCGAAAATACGGCTGAGCGTGGCGCTCCACCAGAGCAGGATGGCAATAAAGGTGCCTAGCAGCGTGCCCAGCAGGAAGCCCACAACCGTTTCCGCCAGCGTTACGCCGATGTGCAGCCACAGTTCGCCCGCCTCATATAGCCGCAGGATGGTGGCGAATAGGCGGGAGGGCGAGCTGCCGATAAACGGGTCGATCCAGCCCAACCGGGCCGCAAGTTCCCAAAAGAAGATGAAGGCGACCAGCAAAAGATAGCGCATGGCCGTAACGAAGCGGTCCTTGCGCCTGAGCATTTGCAGGTAGGCCCGGTGCTCCGGGCTATATTCAAATTGCAGCCCATCCTGTTCCTTAGTCATTGTGATCCAGCTCCTTCCAGATAGTATCGAAATACTCCTTGAATTCCGGCGCGTTGCGGCGACGCAGAGGCGAAGCCGGTGCGCTTAGGACGATCGCGTGCTCTGCCTTGATGCGGGCCGGCCTTTTCGAAAAGACCAGAACGCGATCGCTCATGGAGATGGCCTCCGCAATATCGTGCGTTACCAAAATGGCGGTTTTCCCCTCTTGCCGGAGGATGGCGAATATCTCATCCGCCACGGATAGGCGCGTTTGGTAATCCAGGGCGGAAAAGGGCTCGTCGAGCAAAAGTAAATCCGGTGAACAGGCCAGCGTACGGATGAGAGCCACCTTTTGCCGCATGCCGCCCGAAAGTTGGCGGGGGTAGCTGTGGATGAAATCGTGTAGGCCATAGGTATCCAGCAGGGCCAGGGCGCGGCCATGGGTCTCCTCATCAAGTAGGCCGCGCACCTGCAAGCCCAGCAGCACGTTGCCCTCGATGGTGCGCCAATCAAACAGGTGATCCCGTTGCAGCATATAGCCGGGCCTGCCGCCCTCCACGCGGATCTCTCCGCAGCTGGGCGTAAGCAGCCCGGCCAGCATGGAGAGCACGCTGGTTTTGCCGCAGCCCGAAGGGCCCACGATGGAAACGAATTCCCCCTGCTCTACCGTAAAGCTGATATTGTCCACGGCCTTGGTCTCGCCGTTAATTTCATGGTAAGTAAGGCAAATATCCTTTGCCTCGACAATGGTTTGTGCCATGCTGCTCCTCCCCACGGTTATATACATACAATGTATTCCCCCGGGCCGTGTATGGTGTACGCACCCTTAGCGGGCTTTGCGCATAATATGTAGCAAGCGGCAATGGGGGGAGGGAAGCCATATGCAGAGGCGGCCAAGCGTAATCTACATCCGGCGGCGCTGCATCAGGCGGCGGGCGATAAGGTGCTGGCTGGTATTCCTTTGCAGCCTGGCCTTCCTCCTTCTTTGCGGAGCCAGCTTTATCTTTTCGCTGATTCTGGCCGCGCTGTGTACGCTGGTGTTCCGCATCTGGATCGTCATCGTTATTTAAGAGCAAAACAAAACCCGGCATCGATTCGATACCGGGTATATGTTTTGCTGCTTAAAGCCGTTATACGCTGCGCTCGACCTTGCCGGAACGAAGGCAGCGCGTGCAGACGTTCAGCTTTTTCGGGGAACCGTTTACCAATGCGTGCACGGTCTGCACGTTGGGAGCCCAGCCGCGCTTGGCCTTGCGGTTGGAATGGCTCACCTTATTGCCAGACATAATGCCCTTGTTGCATACTTCGCAATATTTGCCCATGCTTTCCACCTCCTTACCGAATACGAGCAGTGATTCAAGTCTCAAACATGCCTATTCTATCACGTTCGGCCTGCCATTGCAAGGAAAATTTCACCGCGTATCGGCAGGAGATACGGCGGCTTAAATGCCCATATCGGCTTTGACCTTGGCAAAGGCGGCGATGGCAAAATCCAAATCTTCTTTGGAATGGCCTGCGCTGACCTGGGTGCGGATGCGGGCCTTGCCCTGCGGGACCACAGGGTAGGAGAAGCCCACCACGTATACGCCCTCTTCCAGCATGCGGCCGGCGAATTCGTGGGCTACTTTGGCGTCGTAGAGCATCACGGGCACGATGGGATGCGTGCTCTCGGGCACATCAAAGCCAAGCTTAGCAAGCTGTGCACGGAAATAGCGGGTGTTCTCATGCACCTTATCCCGAAGGGCGGTGGAGGTGGCAAGCATATCGATCACGGCGATGCTGGCGGCGCAGATGGCCGGGGCCAGGGTATTGGAGAAGAGATAGGGCCTGCTGCGCTGGCGCAAAAGGTCGATGATAGGTTTGGAGGCTGCCGTATAGCCGCCGCTCGCGCCGCCCATGGCCTTGCCCAGCGTACCGGTTATGATGTCCACCCGGCCCATCACGCCGCAGGCCTCGTGCGTGCCCTTACCATGCTCGCCCATAAAGCCCACGGCATGGCTATCGTCCACCATCACCAGCGCGCCGTATTCCTCGGCAAGGTCGCAAATGCCGGAGAGGTTGGCAATATAGCCATCCATGGAGAACACGCCGTCCGTAGCGATGATCTTTACGCGGCAGCCCTTAGCTTCCTCCAGCTTGGCCTTGAGGTCGGCCATATCATTATTTTTATAGCGGAAGCGCTTGGCCTTGCACAGGCGCACGCCGTCGATGATGCTGGCGTGGTTGAGCTCGTCGGAGATCACCGCGTCCTCGTCGCCAAGCAGCGTTTCAAACAGGCCGCCGTTTGCGTCGAAGCAGGAAGAATAGAGGATCACATCCTCCATACCCAGAAAATCCGCCAGTTTTTTTTCGAGGGTTTTGTGGATTTGCTGGGTGCCGCAGATGAAGCGCACAGAGGAAAGGCCAAAGCCCCATTCGTCATAAGCAGCCTTGGCAGCGTCTATGATCTTGGGGTTATCGGCCAGGCCCAAGTAGTTGTTGGCACACATGTTCAGCACGCCCTTGGCCGCTGTGGTATCGATGCGGGCGCGCTGGGGGGTGGTGATGACGCGCTCATCCTTATAAGTGCCCGCCTCGCGGATGGAAGCTAGCTGACCTTCGTAGATTTTGATACAGTCCTTCATGGCGTTCCTCCTTATTTTTTGCTCCAATCCAGTATAACCTTGCCGGATTTGCCGCTCATCATGGCCGCAAAGCCCTGCTCAAACTCCGTATAGTGGAAGCGGTGGGTGATCACGGGGGAGAGGTCGAGGCCGCTTTCCACCATAGCCATCATGCGGTACCAGGTTTCAAACATCCTGCGTCCATAGATGCCTTGCAAGGTGAGACCCTTAAATATGACGTCGTTCCAGTCGATCACGGTGCCCGGCCCAGCAATGCCGAGGAGCGCGCATTTTCCGCCGTTGCGCATGGCCTTGAGTAGCTGGTTGAGGGCCGCGCCGTTGCCGCTCATCTCGAGGCCCACGTCGAAGCCCTCGATGATGCCCTGGGCTGCCATGGCGTCTTCCAGCTTCTGGCTGCGCAGATCCACCGTGGCCGTAGCGCCCATCTTTTTGGCAAGATCGAGCCGATAATCATTCACGTCGGTGACTACCACGCGCCGTGCGCCGTTGTGTACGCAGATAGCCACAGCCATCACGCCGATGGGCCCCGCGCCGGTGATGAGCACGTCTTCACCTACCACGTCGAACATGGTGGCCGTGTGGGTGGCATTGCCGTAGGCATCGAAGAAGGAGACGATATCATCCGGGATGCCGTCCGGGATGGGGATCACGTTGGTTTCGGGGATGCAGAGGTATTCGGCAAACGCGCCGGGCCTCTCCACGCCCACGCCCTTGGTGAATTTGCACCAATGGCCGTTGCCGGCGCGGCAGTTGCGACAATGCCCGCAAACGATATGCCCCTCGCCGCTGACCCGCTGGCCGATGGCGTAGTGGTGCTCGTACACGCCGGGGCCTAGGGCCGCTACCGTGCCCACATATTCATGGCCGATGGCCATGGGCGGCTTTACGTGCTGCTGGCTCCAGGGATCCCAATTGTAAATGTGAACGTCCGTGCCGCAGATCGCGGTTTTGTTGATTTTGATGAGAACTTCGCCAATGCCCGGCTCGGGCACCGGCACCTGCATGAGCTTGAGGCCCGTACCGGCCTCCGCCTTGACCAAGGCGTCCATCATACGCTGCATGGCATTGCCCTCCTGTGTCCCTATTATACGGACATTATACCTCGATTATCCGTATACGGCAAGGGGGAAAGGACCTACGAAATATATAGAAATTGATAATAAACCAAATGAAAACACGTGTCCCCCAAATAGAGACACGTGCTGTCTGTCAGGCCAGTTCGGAATAGAGGAGCACTTCCTCGCCGGATTTGTTGAGCAGCAGCCAGTCCGAGCCGCGCTTGACCACGGCATAGCCATCGAGGAAGGGCTGGGCTACGGTATAGGCATAGTCGGTTTTCAGGGAGCCGCCAGAGTCGATATAGGCCCAGAGGCCCTCCTCGTTTTGCACGGCGGCCATGCCGTTTGAAAAGGAGGCCGCGCCAGCAAATTGGGGCTTGATGGGCATTTCGCCCTTGGCGTTGATATAGGCCCAGAGGCCCTCGGTTTTGATGGCTGCAAACCCGCCCGAGAAGGGTAGGGCATCCTCGTATTCCGCTTCCGCGTCGAAGGCGCGGCGAGCGTATTTGGTGATGAAATAAGAGCGGCCGCCGCTTTGCACCAAGGCGAAGCCCTCGCTGAAGCTCGTGCCGGATACGCCGCTGTCTAGGGTATATTGCGGGTCGCCCGCCTTATTGATGATATAGGTGCTGCTGCCGGAGCTGGCAAAGGCCACGTCATCCACGAAGAGGCCGGCGGAGCGAAATTTTTCGGATACGGCCATGTTGCCCAGCGGGTCGATATAGCCATAGCTGCCACCGGTGCGGGCCATGGCCCTGCCGCAGGAAAAGTTGCCCACCTCGCGGAATTGGTAATCGATGGCGAGCGCGCCGGTCTCATCGATGAAGCCCCACTTATCACCGCTTTCCACGGCCGCCCGGCCCTCGGAGAAGGGCAGGAAGGCGTTCCATATAGGTTCCGTCAGCCACAGGCCGTTACGGTCGATCAGGCCATAGAGGCCGTCCTGGCCGGTAAAGGCGACTTCACCTTCGAATTCGTAGGCTTCGGAAAACTGGGCGGGAATGGCGGTTTCCCCGGCCGTGTTCTTATAGCCCCAAAGGCCGTTTTCGAGATAGGGGATCAGCCGCCCGGCCGTGGAGACCTTGGCGGGCTCCGGGGTGGGGGAGGC
>DHOI01000012.1:0-357 GCA_002409725.1 Christensenella sp. UBA5394 | reverse complement strand
CGTGGGCAGGGCTGCCAGGGCGGCCTGCTTTTGCTCCTCCTGCTCCGCCAGCAGCACCCCGGCGCCGCCGCCGCCATAGAGCACGGCAAAAAGAACCACGCACACAAGGATGGCCCCGATCACGAGGCCATACAGGTGCAGGATTGATGCTTTTGCGGTTGTTTGTGTTTGCGGGCCCTGGGGCATATATACTCCCTCTCTTAGGCCTCGCCCGGGATATGGCTCTCTTCCATTACGATGCTAATGAACCTGTCCGCCGCGGCGGATAGGGGCACGCCCTCCAGGGAGATGAGGCCGATGTTGCGGGCGGGCATGGGCATGTTTAGCTCGATCTCGTAAAGCTCTCCACTCTGGATG
>DHOI01000123.1:1604-22921 GCA_002409725.1 Christensenella sp. UBA5394 | reverse complement strand
TCAATCCCTTTTTTAAAGTTTTTTGATGCATTTTGTCGTCCGCCAAAATGCGCCTGAGCTGCTGGGCTTTTTGCTATTTACAGCCTTCTGGCACGGGCTTATAATAACGGAAAGGAGATTTCTATCATGTATGAACCCACCGCGCCTATCGGCGTATTCGACAGCGGCTTGGGCGGTGCCAGCGTACTGCGCGAGGCCCTGCGGCTGCTTCCTGATGAAAACTACATATATTATGGCGATAACGCCAACGCCCCCTATGGCGATAGGCCAGAAAACGAGATCACCGAGTTGACCCTGCATTGTGTGCACGAATTGCTGGAGATGGGCTGCAAGGCCATCCTGGTAGCCTGCAATACGGCGACAGCCAACTGCATCGATATCATCCGTACGGATCTTAACGTGCCGGTTGTGAGCGTGGAGCCCGCCATCCGCCCCGCATGCCAGCAGCCGGGTAAAGGCAAGGTGCTGATGATGGCCACACTGGCCACCACTCGTCTGGAGCGTTACCTCGCCCTGCAACAGCGTATGCCCGAGCCGGATCGGGTCGTCAACATCCCCTGCCCCGGTATTGTGGAACGCATCGAGGCCGGGCGCTTGGGCGATGCGGACTTTGACGATCTGTTCGATGCTTTCCTCGCCCCTTATGACGGCCTAGAGGTAGACGGCATCGTGCTGGGTTGTACGCATTATGTATTTATCCCCGGCGCTTTCCAGCGGGCTGCTGCCCGCCATCTTACCGGCCCTTGCCTATTATTTGATGGGAACGAAGGAACTATCCATCAGCTGGCCCGAGTATTGGAGGAGCATGGCATGCGCAATCCACATGGCAGCGCAGCGGTAGAATTTCACACCAGCGGTGATCCGGCCCATTACCGGCCTCTGTTTGAAAATCTCCTCTCCCGCCCATAAACAAGAACGGCCCGATCCAAACGAATGATGGATCGGGCCGTTTTTTATGAATGCTGGGTCGCCTGTGCGCTTACGCTTCCACCCGTTCAAAATCCGAAGCGGGGTGCTTGCAGATGGGGCAAATGAAATCCTCTGGCAGCGGATCGCCCTCGTATACGTAGCCACAGATCTTGCATACGTATTTAACCTTGGGCGCAGCCTTTTCTTCTTTTTCTGCTTTAGGCGCGGCCTTATCCTCCTCAGGGATGTAGGTGGGCGCGTTCTTGGGGCTCTTACCGCGGATCACCGAATGGTAATAGGCGTAGGTCATGGGCGGCTTTTTATCGGAAACCTCCGCCTCGACCACCTCACCCAGGAACACGGTATGGGTGGAGGTCTCCATTTTACCGATCACCTTACAGATCACATAGCCGCAGCCATCCAATATTACGGGCAGGCCCTCGACCATTTCGTAAGATAGGCCATCGAATTTATCCACATCCCGACAGGATTGGAAGCCGAAGCGCCCAATGAGGCTGCGATCAGAGCCTTCCGCCAAAATGGAGAAGGCGAACTTGCCGCTTTTCTCGATGCAGCCGTTGGTATAGTTATCGTGATTCACGCTTACGGCCACGGTGGCAGGCTGGGAGGTAATCTGCATGATGCTGTTGGTGATGCAGCCAACCGGCCTCTCGCCATCCATGGAGGTAGTCACATATACGCCATAAGACATGTCTCTAAATACCTTTGTGTTCATTTTTTACCTCCATTGATAATAATTTCCTGCATTTTTATGATAACATGCCCGACCGGCATGTCAAGGGCTTTTTTGCATATCCGCCCTAGCCGCCTGCTTTTGCAGCGTGGCATACATCGATACACCTAGCACGATGGCCCCGCCGATGGTTTCCCTGAGGGTGGGCGGCTGGCCCAGCAGAACTGCTGCCAGCAAGATGCCATATACGCTTTCCAGCCCGCCGATAAGGGCCAGCGTTTGCGCTTTGACGCGCTGCAAGCCGCGCCCCACCAAGGCTTGGGCCAGGGCGCTGCACAATAGGCCAAGCATCAGCACCGCCGCCAGGTCACGCCCCACAAAGACGGGCCGCAGGATGAGGCCCGCCGGCAGCAGCAGCAAGGCCGCAGCAGCCTGGGAATAAAAGGCCACCACCTCACCGGAATAATCCGCCACCATGCGGCGGTTGAGCAAAACGATGGCCGCGTGCAAAACGCTGGCCAGCATGCCCCAGGCAAAGCCCGGCAAAAGGCCGCCGCCGACCTGCCAGGGCACGATGATGGCCGCGCCAAAGAGCATAAATAAAGCTTGCAGCACCGCACCGAGGCGCATGCGCTCATGAAAGAGCCAGGGCTCGAGGAAAGTGACGAACACAGGGTAAGTAGCGAAGGTGATAGTGGCGATGGCCACCGTAGCCACTTGGGTGGATTGCAAAAAGGCCACCCAGTGCAGGGCCCACAGCAAACCCAAAGCGGCCATTACGCCATAATCCCGCTTCGCATGGAGGCGGATGGGCTGGCGACGCAGCTTTATATACAGAAACAACGCAGGCGCGGATATCCATACCCGGCCAAAGGTGAGCGCCAAGGCGCTCTGGCTGCTCCATTTGCCCGCCAGGGCCGAAAGGCCTAGAAAAAACACTGCGATATGAATTTGCGCGAGGCTCTTGGCGTCCGAGCGCGCGGCCACGCCTTCTTGCTTTTTAATCACAGCTCTGTTCCACCAATACGTATGGGTTTGAGCGGGCGAGTCTCGTCTATGGGCCCGCCGCCCAGGCAAACGTCACCGTCATAAAGCACTACCCATTGGCCTGGGGTCACGGCCCGCTGGGGCTGATCAAAATCGATCGTGCAGCCCTCGCCGTGCATGGTTACGCGCACGGCCTGGTCGGCTTGGCGGTAGCGGAACTTCGCCGTGCAGGCAAAACTCGACGCCGGCGGCTGCCCGGCGATGAAGCTAAGCTTCTCCGCCCTTAATCCCCGCGAATATAGCTCCTCCTGCTCGCCCTGCTGCACAATGAGCAGGTTGCGTTCCATATCTTTGCCGATCACGAACCAGCTTTCGCCGCTGCCCTCCACTCTGCCGCCAATACCCAGGCCCCGGCGCTGGCCCAGGGTATAATACATCAGCCCGTCGTGCCGGCCGATCACCGTGCCGGTGAGGTCGATCATATCCCCCGGCTGGGCGGGCAGATATTGCATGAGGAAGCGCTTGAAATTGCGCTCGCCGATGAAGCAGATGCCTGTGGAATCCTTTTTTCGGGCCGTTACAAGGCCTGCAGCCTCGGCCAAGCGGCGCACCTCTTTCTTTTGCAGGTCGCCGATGGGGAACATAGCCCTTTGAAGCTGGGCCTGGGTTAGCCCGGCCAGGAAATAGGTTTGATCTTTGGAATGATCCGTCGCGCGCAAAAGGCGGGCTTCCTCCCCCTGCTTTTCAAGCCTGGCATAATGCCCCGTGGCAAGGGCGGCCGCTTCAAGCCCCATGGCAAAATCCAAAAAAGCACGGAATTTGATCTCACAGTTGCACAGCACATCCGGGTTGGGCGTGCGGCCCGCCTTGTACTCCTCTAAAAAATACGCAAAGACCCGCTCCCGGTATTCTCTGGCGAAATTCACCGTGTAATAGGGGATGCCCAGCGCGTCCGAAACGCGGCGCACATCCTCGTAATCCTCGGTTGCGGTGCAAACGCCCTCGTCGTTCTCTTCTTCCCAATTTTTCATATAAACGGCGAGCACGTCGTAACCCTGCTCCTTTAGAAGCAGGGCCGCCACGGAGGAATCCACCCCGCCGGACATGCCCAGCACAATTCTCGCCTTGTCATCCTTCATCGATCATGATCCCCGGGTTGCGCATTAGCGCATTGCCCAAATAGATATCCTTTACCGCACCCAGCTTTTTGCCGTCCTCCAGCATCCAAACCCGCTGGATGCCCGGTATCTCGCTAATAGCGTTGACCACACTGTAGATGAACAGCCGCTCCCGCCGTTCCTTGGGCAGGTTAAAATCCTCGGCTTCCATTAGGGCGGTAAGCTTTTCGGCAAAGCCGCGCTGCCAATTGAGCACCGCAAGGTCGCCGATCACATAAACGCTCTGGATATCATCGGCTGTGAAAAGCGGGTAAAGTACGCCCGGATCCGCCGGGCCTTTGAACAGCTCCTCAAGGCGCACCCGCGGGTCGTAAACGCTCTTGCCGGGCACAGCCCTGGGCACCCTATACAGCGTGCTCCCCTCCGCATCCGGGAAGGGTAGGTAGATGCTGGCGCCGATCATATCGGAAAAATCCGTGCGGCTGTAATAGCCCTTAGCCCCGGCCAAATTTACATATGCGCCATCCTCCCCTTTTAGGTAGATGGCCACCCCGGCCGCATTGGGAATGTAGCCCGTGAGGGTCATGGTCAGTGCGCCGGCCAGGATGTTGGGGTCGTAATCGTATGTAGGCTTTTCAAAGCGAAGGGTGATGATGCTTTCGCCGGATTCCGCCTGCTCCGGATTCTGCGGGTGGGGCGAATCTCCCTCTTCCTCGCTTTCCGGCCAAAGGGCGGCCTGCACCTGCTCCAAGGGAGTCACCAGCGGCCGCTCAGCCAGCGTCAGATCAGCAGGCACCACCGGCTCCAAATTTACATCTCCATCGCGCAGCTTGGCTACCAGCAGCGCGGCAATTCCCCCCGCATCCTCGGTGCGGTCGTAATTGACCGTGCTGTTGCGGGCGATCAGCAGCTCGCCCTCGAAATCCGTAAAGTAGAGCGTGGCCGTTCGGGTGGCAAAGCTGCCGGCCTCGCTTCCCTCCTCCGAATACCAATTCTCAAATTCCTGCAGCATATTCGCCACATAGGTATCCAACCGCTCGGTGATAGGGGCCAGCGCGCCCAGGGCCTGCCTGTTGACGCCCGGCTCCACCCCATTCAAATAGAGGTTTACGGAGCCCACGCCCTCGGCCTCGTAGATGGTGGCCGCCACTGCCGCCCTGGCGATGAGCCACTCCTGCGCGCTCGGCGGAAGACTGGAGGAAAGCAGGTATACATTGCAGGCGTCCGTAGAAAGCTCCACCCGGTCCAGATCCATATTATCGGGCAAGGAAGCCCGCAGCATACTGCTGCTTGGGCCCTGGGCCAGGGCCTCTACCACGGCCTGGGCTCTGCTGATATTGCCGGTGTAGCTGATATCCCTGGTCTCCGCCACCAGACGTAGGCCATCCTCGGAACGGAAATAAAGCTTGGCCGTAAAGCTGCCCTCTCCCTCGATCCCGTCGGAAAGGGTGGGCGGCATAGCTTCGCTCTCAGGCAGCTGGGGCGTGGTTTCGCCCGCCACGGCACAGCCCGTAAGCAGCGCGCTCAAGATTAACGCCAGGGCGCGCGTATATAGTTTTATCCGGGCTTTACTCATGCTGCCTCCAAAATGCTCTTGAACGAGCCGTAGCCGATCTTATGCAAGTCACCCTCCCGTTTGAGGAAGATCTGCGCGTTCTCGATATGCGCGGCCTTGCCTGTAGCGCTCGTGAAATCCAACGTCACCGTAACGGTAGCCGTGCCATCGTTGTCTTCCGTCCAGCCGGTAATTTGGTAGCCCGTTACCTTGCCCAGACTCAGCATTTCCGTTTCGAAATTAGCGTAGGTGGGCTTTTGCACGCCATCCACAGCCGCCTCCATAAAGAGCACGTAGGCCATTTCGTATTCGCCGCTTTGCATGCGCGAAAGCATGCAGCCTACGGTACGCGCCGGGGAGGTCACCACGTTGGGATCGAAATCGAGCGGCTCGATCAGTTCACTAGCCGCGCCCTCCGGGCTTTCCAGGCCCAGCGTGCCAACGGCTAGGCGGGTGCCCTTGCCCGTACCTTCGGTATCGACCAAAATCTGTACGCGCATCTTGCCATCCACATAACCCGTTAGGGTATTCACCAGCGAATAAACGCCCAGCCGCCGCGCCAGGTACATCTCCTCCTCCGCACGCCGCAGCGCCACTTCGGCGGAACCGAAGAGGCTGCCGGCCTGCCGCGCGGATTCAACGATGGAATCATCTAAAAATTCCGCAGACAGAGTTACGTAGAGAATGCCGCTATCCAGGCTCACGTCGACGATATTCGTCCCCGCCGGGAAGACAGCGCTCACGTTTGCCGAGAGGGATTGCTGGGGCACGCCCTCGAGCAGGGTGCGTACGATGGCGGT
Organism: Christensenella sp. UBA5394; assembly: GCA_002409725.1. GTDB lineage: Bacteria > Bacillota > Clostridia > Christensenellales > CAG-138 > Pelethousia. Next base: position 16,858 of record DHOI01000123.1, on the reverse strand, counting down.
TTCAGCCCGCTCGTTGGCCCGCACGGAAACGTTGCGGGTAATGGGAACCAAATATGCTTCGCCCGTAAGCCTGTAATAAAGCTCCACGCTGATATCCTTGTCCACCCCGTCCTCCGGGTCCAAAAGGGGCAGGCCGTCCTGCACGCGATCCTCCGTGATCACGCGGGCGCCGCAGCCGCAAAGCAACAGGCAAAGGGCCAATGCTAAGGCCAGGGCTCGGATATATCTTTTATTCCTCATTGGCCGCCTCCGTATAAAGGGGCAGGCGCACGGTAAAGGTGCTGCCCTCGCCCATCTTGCTGCTGACCTGAATATAGCCCCCGTGCAGGGACACGATCTTTTCAGCTATGGAAAGGCCCAAGCCTGTGCCGCCTGTACTGCGCGAGCGGGCCTTATCCACCCTATAAAAGCGCTCGAAAAGATGCGTCATGGCCTCCTCGGGGATGCCGATGCCAGTATCCGATACCTGGAAAACGGCCTCATTTTCTTCCGTAAACACCCGCACGCGCACACTGCCCGCATCCGTATATTTAATCGCGTTCTCCACCAAATTGATGACCACCTGCTCCATGCGCGCCACATCCGCGCGTACGCAGGCAGGCAAAAGCTCGGTTTTTAGCTTGATACCTTTATCCATCGCTAGGGGCGATAGCCGCTTGCAGACCCGGTCAGCCAATGCGTCCAGCCGCATGCATTCGGGCAACAGCTCCTGCGTGCCCGCATCCTCCTGCACCAGGCGTAAAAGCTCGGTTACGATACGGGAGAGCCTGTCCACCTCGTGGTTCACATCGCCGAAGAATTCCTTCATCATGGCCGGGTCGGGGTTATCCTGGTAGAGGATAGTCTCGCTCAAAAGCTTCATGGTGGAAAGGGGCGTTTTCAGCTCGTGGGAAGCATTCGCGATAAATTCATCCCGCACGCGGTTATGATCCTCAATGCGCTCGCTCATGCGGTTAAAGGCGTTGCCCAGCTCCGTCATCTCATCCGTGCCGGAAACCTTGACCCGCACGCCGTAGCCCCGCGTGCCCATGCGGCGTATGGCGACCGTGAGATCCTCGATGGGCTTGGTCAGCCAGCCAGAGAGCAGGAACACCAGGATGACGATGGTCACCATCATGATCACAAAGATCATGGCGATTTGGCGTGTCACGTCGTTGATGCTGTCTACCACATCCTGAATGGAGGCGCAATAAAGCACCGCCCCCACGTAACTACCGTCGCGGGTAATGGGCGCGGTATAATAAACCGTCCAAACGGATTCTTCGTTCAGGGGAAGCAGGCCGGTCTTTTCCGCGTCGCGCTGCACGTGGTGAAAGCCAAAGGAGCTTTCCAGCCCGCCCAGCAAAACATCGCGCACCTCGCGATAAGGCAGGCGGAAGCCGTTGTGTTGCGAGGCGGAATCCACCTGCACCACAGCGTCCGTATCCAGCACCAGCACCCGGCCGCCCATGGAATAGGCCCGTTCCTGCACATAGGCATAAAGCCCCTGTGAATCCTGATCCTCCAGGGCCGAGCCCAACTCCAAAGCAAGGCGCGTGGTCTCCTGGCGCTGGGTCTGCGTGCGCTGGGAAACGAGGAAATCCTCCATCAGATCGGATACCATCTTGCCGATGAAAAAGAGCGCGCATACCGTGATGAGCAGATAGATGGCGGACATTTGCGCGCGGATGGAGCCGAAAAGCTTATTGCGCAAAGTAGTATCCAACCCCCCATTTGGTCATGATATGGCTGGGATTCGCGGGATCCGTTTCGATCTTTTCGCGCAGGCGGCGGATGTGCACATCCACTGTGCGGAAATCGCCGATGTAATCAAAGCCCCAAATGGTCTCCAGGAGCTCATCGCGGTTGTACACCCTGCCGGGGTTGGAGATGAAGAGGTTCAGCAGGTCGAATTCTTTTACGGTGAGGTTCACCGGCTGGCCATGGGCCTGCACGCTGCGGTTGCCGAGGTTAATGCTGATATCATCGGCCGTGATAACCATGCGGGAGGCCTCGCTCTTAGAACCCATGCGTCGCAGGATGGATTTGATGCGGGCCTTGACTTCTAATATATTGAAGGGCTTGGTCATATAATCGTCCGCGCCGTATTCAAGACCCAATATTTTATCCATATCCTCGCCTTTGGCGGTGAGCATGATGATGGGCACGTCGCTCTTTTCGCGAACAGCCTGGCACACTTCAATGCCGCTCATCTTGGGCAGCATAACATCGAGCAGGATCAGGTCGTAGCCGCCCTTAAGGGCCTTATCCAGGGCGGTTTCGCCATCCTCCGCGCTGTCGGTCTCGTAGCCATCCTGCTCAAGGGCGAATTTGAGTCCCTTGAGGATGAGCGGCTCGTCGTCTACAAGCAGAATGCGTTTTGCCATCGTTTTGCCCTCCCTGGCGGGTTTCAGTCTATAAATAGCCCTGCCCGCATGCTATAATTTCATTATAGATTATATCATATAACCCGTTCTTTGAAACCAGCAAATCAAAAATAGGGGTAAATGGCTGTACAAATCAAGGTGGGGTTTGGTATAATGTCATATTGTCGAATGATTCTGAATATCGATCGCGCGATGAAAGGACAATTTGATTTGAAACGAATGATCACAGCCCTGCTGGCTGCCCTGCTTCTATTCTCCCAGCTTACGGGAGCGGCGCTGGCGGATTTCGATCCGGCTTCCATATCCACCCCTTATATCTGCCTGATGGATCGCTGCACCGGCGCAGTGCTCTACGAGTACAACGCCCACGAGCGCGCCTTCCCCGCGAGCACCACTAAAATCATGACCACCATCCTGGCCATCGAAATGTGCGAGGATCTATACGAAGTCATCAACATAGGCAGCGAGTTTGATACCAAGGGCTCCGCTACCACCCCGCCCCTTGCCCGGAACGAGGAGATGCGCATCATTGACCTGATTTACTGCATCATGCTGGTTTCCGGCAACGACGCGGCCAGCGCCCTGGCCATTTACCTGGCAGGCTCACAGGAGCAATTTGCCAGCCTGATGAACCAAAAAGCAGCCGAAATCGGCATGAAGGACACGCACTTTTCCAATGCCAACGGCCTGCACGATGAAACCCACTATTCCACCGCTTACGACATGGCCCTCCTGGGCCGCTACGCCATGCAGAACGAGGCCTTTCGCAAGATCGTGAGCACCCCCACCTTCGAGGTGCCCGCCACCAACAAAAGCGGCGTGCGCAAGCTCGAGAATTCCAACCGCCTGCTTTTCACCAAGGAAGATAAAGAGAATATCGAATACACCTACGCCACAGGCATCAAAACCGGCGATACCGCCCAAGCAGGCCGCTGCCTGTTGGCTTCCGCCCAAAAGGACGGCGTAGAGCTGGTGGTGGCCCTGTTGGGCGATATCGAGGGTAAGGTGGCCAGCGAATATCGCTTTGAAAACGCGGTTAAATTTTTCGATTGGGGCTTTGCCAACTATGGCGCCGTTCAGCTCTCACAGCTGGGCCTGCCCACGGAATTTTTCGCCCCCGTGACCAACGCCTCCTTCGATGAAAAAGCGGGCGGCGGCCTGCCCGTAAAGGCGGATATTGCGGCGGACGCCGAGATCGCCGGCCTCTCCGAAAAGATGAACGCCATTAGGGCGGATGCTGCGGCCATCACCGCCGCACCCAGCTATACGGGCGGCGGGCTTACCGCGCCCATCAGCGCCGGCGATGTGGTAGGCCAGGTGAACTACAGCTACCAGGGCGAAGTCATCTATACGGCGGATCTCATCGCCCAGCGCGGCATCGACGAAATCGGCAACGTAGTGGATGCGGACCCTTCGGCCAGCCCATTGCTCGTGGGCGATGAAGAGCCCAAGGGCAACCCCTTCCTGGTATGGTTCATCATATTAGGCGTGATACTGGTTGCCTTCGTGGCGATCCGCCTGGCCGTGACCAATCGCTACCGCAAGCGGCACCGCCGTCGTACGGTTTACCGCTACAAGGGCCGCCGCTGATGCGCGCGCTCGACCTCACGTACCCCATAAATGCCGCTATGCCGGTATTCCCCGGCACAGAGCCGCCCACCCTCCGCCCGACCAATACCATCGAAAAGGACGGCTTTGCGGAGACCTTGCTTTCGTTCTATTCCCACACGGGCACCCATATGGATGCGCCCGCCCACATCTTTAAAGGCGCGCCCACGCTGGATACCTTCCCGGCCGGCCATTTTATAGGCACGGCTCTGGTTCTTAACTGCACGGGGGTATCCGAAATTAGCCTCGATATGCTCCATCGCACCGGACCCGCGCTCGAATCGGCTCAGTTCCTGCTCTTTTTCACCGGCTGGGCAAAAAAATGGGGTACGCCCGCCTATTTCGAGGGCTTCCCCTGTCTGACTACCGCCGCTGCGGATTACATCGCCGCCAGCGGTAAAAAGGGCGTGGGTTTCGACGCCATCAGCGCAGACCCCGTAACGGATGGGAATCTGCCCATCCACAGGCGACTGCTGGCTTCCGGCCAAACGGTGATCGTAGAGAACCTGACCAATCTCGATCAAATCGGCCCAGGCCTTTTCACCTTTTGCGCCCTGCCTCTTAAATTCGCCCAAGCCGACGGTGCGCCCGTGCGGGCCGTGGCCCTGTTGGATTAGATCGCATAGCATATATAACATATTAAATAAGCGGAGGAAATTTCCTCCGCTTATTTAATATGCAAAACCATGGGGCAACGGCCGTAATTTTGCGGCGGCATGTGGGCATGCAGCCCTGCGGGCATACGACCATTTTTGCAGGGCGGGGTGTCCTCATCCCGCCGCCCGATTATGCCTGGCCATATTCCTGGGAATAATCGATGCAGCCCCCGTCCTCCCAGAGGCGCTCCAGGTGGTAATATTCACGTTCTTCGGGATGGAAGATGTGCACCAGGATATCCCCAAAGTCGAGCACGATCCAACGGCCCTCGTTATAGCCTTCCTTGCGGCGCACCGTGAGGCCCAACTCGTGGCCCCTATCCTCCAATTCATCACACAGGGTCTTTACCTGCACGCTGGAGCGGCCCGAGCAGACCACGAACCATTCGGCGATGATGGTCTTATCCGCCACATACAGGGCCTTGATATCCACGGCCTTTTTGTCGTCCAGAATTTTGCAAATGCCTAATGCCTTCTCTTTCATGGCTTCCTCCAATTGATTACCCCCTTTTTTGTTGGTTTTGTATTTCCTCCCGCGCGGCGATAGTGGCGGGATGCATCCGCTCTCCGGTTTTTGCAAGGTAGGTGGCCGTTCGGTCGATACAGGCCAGCATGCCCTCGTTGAGGCTTTGCTCCGCTGCCCTGGCTATGCTCTCCTTGGCTGCGTAGGCGCGGCCCGGTTCTATTTTATCCGCCAGGTAGATAGCCTTATCCAACTCCGTCATGCCGCTGCCGCAAACCGTGTGCAGGGCAATGGCCTGCAAAACTTCTTCATCCTCTACCCCATAGGCGCGCCTTGCGTAGGTCGCCCCTACCGGCGCATGGCGGATGGGCGCTGACATGCCGTCTACCGCTAAACCATATTTGCGGGCCAGGCCTTCCGTATCCTCCTTGGCGCAATCATGCAGGTAGGCGGCCAGCCGGGCCTTGGCCGGGTCGATTCCATAGCGTTCGGCCAACATGGCGGCGCTGCGCACCACGCCCACGGTGTGCCTGAAGCGCTTGGGGCTAAGCTCGCCGCGAAGCCGCTCCACCATGGCCCCAAGGTCGTTGGGCAGGTAGAGGCCGTTCTCATAGATATATTGGATGATGGGCTCGCAGGTATACCCTTCGATGGGCAGGCCCGCGGCCACCCGCGCGCGGATATCGGAAGAGGAGATATCCGGCCCCATGGCATGGAGCACGGTGATATCCGCCCCGTATTGCTTCCGCAGCCTTTGGGCAGTTTCTTCCACGCCGGGGTTATCCGGCCTGCCCGCCACCAAAAAGCGGGTGGTGGCCATGAGACGGGCCGGGTCGTACCAGGTATCGAGGGAAAGCAGCATGTCCGCCCCGATGAGCCAATAGACCTCCGCCCCCGGGTTCTCCGCTTTGAGCTGTTCCACGGTATCCACCGTGTAGCTTTTGCCGGGGCGTCTCAGCTCCAGATCGGAAGCGACGAGGGATGGATATTCTTCCTCGGCCAGTTTGGTCATCTCCAGCCGTTCTTGGGCGCTCACGCCTGCGGCGATGTCCTTATGGGGCGGATCACCCGATACCATCAGCAACATGCGGGAGAGGCCCGCTTCTTGCTGGGCGGCCAAGGCTATCTGAATGTGCCCCAGATGCAAGGGATTAAAACTGCCGCCGAAAACGCCTAGGTGCATAACCTACCGCTCGTCCTTTCCCAGTACGCAAGTACGAATCATTACGTTATATTATACACCATCGGGGCCGCTGCGTATATCCTGCAAATATCTGCCAATACTAAAGGTAAATCCCACTAAGATCGGGGGTATGCGGATGCGGCGCAAACGCGCGCTCACGCGCTATTATAAACGCAAGCTTTATGGGGGCCGCAGCGCCTTTGCCAGGGCGATGGATTTCCTCTCTCTACGGTTGATCGGCCTATTGGCCTGCTATCTGCACTTTTCCACCATCATCGACAACGCCGTTATGGCCGTTCTGATGAGCATCACAGCCATGGCTTTTGCCTCTGTCGCCATCGAGCTGGGCAAAAGCATCCGCATGGATCGATTCCTGCGCAGGGAACGGCAAAGCATCGCCGCCGAAACGCTCAAAAAGAAACTGATGGTTATGCCCCGCGAGGAGCAGCTCGGCTTCCTTAGGCGCTATGCCAGGGCCAACCCTTCCCGCTTTGGCGAATCGGAGATCATCTTTACCCTGCACCGCACCGCCCCCATGACTGAGGACGATGTGCTCTCGGCCGGCGCGGCAGCCAAAAGGCGCGGCGCAGCCGCAGTTACCATCCTACACATGGGGCCTGTGGCCGAAGCGGCCCGCTCTTTGGCCGCGGATTACAGCGGCGTAAAGGTCTCCTTCCTGGCGCTTGCGGATATCCTGCCCGACGATGCACGGCAAGCCCTATTGCCCGGCGAGGAGGAGATCGACGCCATCATCCTCGCCCGAGAGGACGCCTTGCGCCGCAAGCGCAAAACGGCCCTGTCCAGGCCCTTTGAGCGGGGCAGGACAGGGCGGTACCTGCTTTGCGCGCTGGGGCTTTTCGCGGCCTCGTTCTTTGTGCGCTATCCGCTCTATTACCGGCTGATGGCCGCGGCCTGTGTTAGCTTTGGAGCCCTGGCCTATGCCGTGGGCCAGGCGGATAACCCCGCGCCGCGCTAGGTAGGCGCAAGCCACCGCCTTTACAGCTCGATCTTCGGCTCCTTTTCGTTGCGGCGATAGATGGTGATTTTACGGCCGATGCATTGCACGGGCTGTGCGCCCAATGCTTGGCAAAGCTGATCGCTGGCCTCCGGCGCGCTGATCTCCGCCGTTTCCAGCACCGTGATCTTGATCAGCTCCCGCGCATCCAGGGCCAGGCCGATCTGCTCGATCATGGTATCGCTGATGCCGCCCTTGCCGATCTGAAAAATGGGCTGTACGGTATTGGCCATGGCACGTAGCCCGGCCCGCTCTTTTCCTGTCATATATCCGTACCTTTCAATTTAATCGATGAAGTCAAATTCCCACTCGCCCATGCGGATAGTGCTTTCCTCGCCCGCGCCCTTTGCCTTGAGCGCATCGATGATGCCCTCTTTGAGCAGGAATTGCTGGAAGCGCCGCATGGATTCCTCGTCGTCCGCATAGGTGGTATCCAGCAGGTAATCAACGCTGCCGCCCGTAACCACGAACACCTCTCCATCCATCTCGATCTCGAAGCCCGGCTCGTAGCGGTGGCCCTCCACCATGTCCTCCTCTTCAAATTCAAAGGTTTTGGGCAGGTCGTCCAGGGTGCGCAGAACGGCGTCGAGCAGCGGATCGAAGCCCTGGGCCGTGGCCGCCGAAACGGGGAAGATCTGTGCATTGCTCCCCAGGGCCGCGCGCAGTTGGGCGAGGTTATCCTCAGCACCCGTGATATCCATTTTGTTGGCGGCGATGATCTGGGGCAGCTCTGCCAGGCGGCTGCTGTAGCTGGCCAGCTCGGCGTTGATCTGGCGGTAATCCGCCAGCGGGTCACGGCCCTCGCAGCCCGAAATATCCACCACGTGTACCAGCATGCGCGTGCGCTCCACGTGACGCAAAAAATCATGGCCTAGGCCCGCGCCCTCGGCTGCACCCTCAATCAGGCCGGGGATATCCGCCAGCACGAAGCTCTTGTCGTAACGCTGCACTACGCCCAGATTGGGCGTGAGGGTGGTGAAATGGTAATTGGCGATCTTGGGCCGGGCGCTGGTGAGCACCGAAAGGATGGTGCTCTTGCCCACATTGGGCAGGCCCACCAAGCCCACATCGGCAATGGTCAGCAGTTCCAGCTCCACCTCGTGCTCCAGCGTTTTCTGCCCGGGCTGGGCAAAGCGGGGGCTTTGGCGGGTGGGCGTAGCAAAGCGGGCATTACCCTTGCCGCCTCGGCCGCCGTGCAGCACGATGCGGCTCTTTTCGCTCTGGTGCAGGTCCGCCACGATGCGGCCCGTTTCCACATCCCGCACCAGCGTGCCCATAGGTACGCGGATAATGAGGTCTTCGCCGTTTTTTCCGCGTGACATTTTGGCCCTGCCGTTTTCGCCATTCTCGGCCCTGTAGTGGCGCATGAACTTGAAATCCAAGAGCGTGCTCATATTCGGGTCCGCAAAAAAGACCACGTTTCCGCCCCGGCCGCCGTCGCCGCCATCCGGGCCGCCCTTGGCCACATATTTTTCGCGGTGGAAGCTGGCGCAGCCGTCTCCCCCGTCTCCCGCCTTGATGGCGATCTTCGCTTTATCTACAAATTGCATATTATCCTTTCCTTTCCGCGCCCACAGGCTTGTTCGGGCAGTAGGGCGCTACGGTGCATTTACCGCATGCAGGGCTGCGCGCGCTGCATACCCGCCTGCCGTGGAAAATCAGCCAATGGTGGGCGATGGACCACTTCTCCTTGGGGATGTTCTCCATCAGCTGCTGCTCCGTGCGTAGCACATCCTTAGCTTCCGCCAAGCCTAGCCGGTTGGCCACGCGGAACACGTGGGTATCCACGGCGATGGCGGGCTGGCCAAAGGCGTTGGAAAGCACCACATTGGCCGTTTTGCGGCCCACGCCGGGCAGGGCGGTCAGGGCTTCCATCGTATCCGGCACATCGCCGCCGTATTGCTCCATCAAAATGCGGCTGGTGGCGATGATGTTTTTGCCCTTTGTTTTAAAAAGGCCGCAGGTCTTAATATAAGGCTCCAGCTCCGCCTCGGTGGCGGCAGCCATTTTGGCTGCCGTGCCGTATATAGGAAACAGCACGGCCGTGGTCTTGTTTACCTGCTTGTCCGTACATTGGGCGCTGAGGATGGTGGCTACCAGCAGCTCGAAGGGACTGGTGAAGTCTAGCTGGGGCGCCGCCTCCGGATAGGTTTCTGCCAGGGTATCCAAAATATGCGCGATGCGGGCAGACTTTGCCTTCTTGCTCTCTTTCACAGCCATTTCCCCTCCCTTTCGCGCCGCACACGGCATGCTTATTATAACCGCTCCCGCAGGAAGCGCGCAAGGCTCATTTATGCGGCCCAAACCGGCTATAAATCATCGGTTGCGGTGATTCGTCCGCCCCATTTTGGGCAATGCTAAGCGTGTACATATTCGATGGGGAGGCATAGCCGGTGGAAAAAAAAGGTAAAATAAAGAAGCGTGGATTTCGGATCTTTCTCAAATCCTTCCTGCTGGCGCTGGTGCTGGGCGGGCTGTGCTTCGTGCTGTTCGTGGCCGCCAAATTCTGGGATCTGGACGCCTGGCACGATTTCGACCCTGCAAACATATTGGGCGCGGAGCAGACCCTGGTGCTCTATGACGGCACGGGTAAGGAGCTGACCCGCCTGCATGGGCGGGAGGACCGGGTGCCCATCTCCATTGAGGATATCCCCCCGCATGTGCGCGCGGCCTTCATCTCCGCCGAGGACGCGCGCTTTTATGAGCACCCCGGCGTCGATGTGGTGCGCATCGCCGGGGCCGCCTGGGAGGATATCAAGGCGGGCGGCTATGTGCAGGGCGCATCCACCATCAGCCAGCAGCTCATCAAGCTCAGCCACCTAACAGCCATCAAAACGATGTCCCGTAAGCTGGAAGAGGCCGTGCTGGCCTGCCAGATGGAGACCATGTATTCCAAGGATGAGATCCTGGAAATGTACCTTAACTACGTCTATTTCGGCGGCGGCTATTACGGCATCGAGGCGGCGGCGCTGGGCTATTTTGGCGTGCACGCCAAAGAGCTTTCCGCAGCCCAGGCGGCGCTGCTGGCCGGCATCCTCAAATCCCCCTCCAACTTTGCGCCGCACCTAAATTACAAGGCCTCCGTGGGTAGACGGGATACGATTTTGAACCTCATGGGCCAATACGGCTACCTGAGCGAAGCGCAGCTCAATACAGCAAAGGCCGAGGAAATGGTGATCCTGCATGATGGCAGCACAGCCGAGCAGCGGGGTTATTATGTGGATACCGTGCTACGCAGCGCCACGGAACTGCTGGGCATTAGCAGCGAAGAACTACTGACCGGCGGTTACCGCATCTATTCCGCGCTCGACCCTGCCCTACAAAGCCGGTGTGAGGAAATCTTTGCGGATGACGAATACTTCCCCGAGGGCGCGCAGGCGGCCATTGTGGTGCAGGAGGCAGGCACGGGCCTGGTGCGGGCCCTAGTGGGCGGTCGCGGGGCCTATGAAACGGCCATGGCCTTTAATCGGGCCACGGATATCCGCCGTCAGCCCGGCTCTTTGATTAAGCCCATCATCGCCTATGCGCCTGCCCTGGAATCCCATGGCTATACCGCCGCTAGCCTGCTGCTTGATGAGCCCACCAGCTTTGCCGATTATACCCCCAGCAATTACGGGAGCAAATACTATGGCTGGGTTACCCTGCGGGAGGCCGTGACCCGCTCTCTCAACGTGCCCGCCGTAAAGGTGCTCTCCGAGATCGGCCTTGCGGATGGCAAGGCTTTCGCGCAAAGCTGCGGCGTCGCCTTTGACCAGAGCGACACCAGCCTCACCCTGGCCCTAGGCGGCTTCACCTACGGCGTCAGCCCCTGGCAGATGGCCGGGGCCTATGCGGCCTTCGCCTCTGGGGGCGTATACAACAGCCCCACCGTTATCCAAAAGATCACGGATGGCTCGGGCACGATCCTCTATCAATATCAGGGCGAAAACCGCCGCGTGCTTTCCGAGCAGAACGCCTATATCCTTACCAGCATGCTGCAAAGCGCCATCGAGGAAGGCACGGGCCACCGCCTGGGTCAGCTGGATATCCCCCTGGCCGGCAAGACCGGCACCGTGGGCCAGGACGAGGGCAACCGCGACGCCTGGATGGCTTGCTATAGCGCCGATTATGCAGCCACCGTTTGGATGGGCTATGACTCAAGCGGCGACGGCGCGATGCCCTCGGATGCGACCGGCGGCAAATACCCGGCCCTGGTGTTGGGCGCGCTTTTTAGCGGCGTATATCAGGATAAACAGCCCCGGGAGTTTGCCATGCCCGCCGGCGTAAACGTATATAAGCTCGACAAGCGCACCCTGGAAAACACGCACGAAGCGGTGCTGGCCACAGCCCTCACGCCCAAGAGTGCCGTCCTCTCCGAGGTGTTCGTGGAGGGCAGCCAGCCCACGGCCCAGAGCACCTATTGGGTGGTACCCTCCCCGCCTGCCGGCTTTGCCGTTTCCCTGGGCATGGATGGGCGGCCCGCCATCGTCTTCACGGGCCGGGAGAGCTTTGCCGTATACCAGCTATACAGGCAGGAGGGTGCATCCTCCCCCGTGCTGATTAAGGATTGGCAGGGCTGTGGTTCCGTGCGTTATACGGATGAAAGCGCCCTGCCCGGCCGCACCTATACCTATTACATCATGCCCGTGCATGTAGAGATGCGCGTGGGCGGCGGCCGCGTACAGGGCCCGGCTACGCAAAAGAAAACCGTTGCCACCAAGGCGGCGGTGATCGATATCAAGATACCCGGCATCACGCCCGCGGCCGGTCCTGGGGCCTCCCCGGCGCCTTCGGCAACGCCCGCGGCTTAAATTTGGAAACACGGCTCTTGACGGGCGCGCCGGGAATCGCTACCATAGGAGGTAAGAAATATAGAATATAATATATAGAAGGCACGAACTGCCGGAGGATATATATGGAGCTAAAAAGAATCGCCGCACAAATGCAGCCCCGTTCTATGGCCGCCCGGGATTGGGTGTTTCAGGTGCTACGCTCGGCCATTATCCAGGGCGCGCTGCCTGGGAACATGCCCCTCAAGCAGGATGAGATATCCGCCGCGCTTAAGGTAAGCCACATCCCCGTGCGAGAGGCTTTTCGCCAGCTGGAATCCCAGGGCCTGGTGCGCATCCACCCCAACCGGGGCGCTGTGGTGACCAAACTCTCCCAAAAAGAAATGAGCGATGTGATGGATGTGCGCATCATGCTGGAGCTGGGCGCGCTACGTGCAGCCATACCCTTTATCAGCCCAGCCGACATTGAAAAGGCCCGCGAGCTTTTGCTCCGCTTTGCCGAAAAGCAGGATTATTACGCCAGCTACAAGCTAAACCTCTCCCTGCACACTACCCTCTACGCTCCTTGCGACAACGCTTTTCTGCTCGCCCTCATCGAGCAGATGCACGCCAATGTGGATCGTTTTCTCCACCCTTATTTCGACGGCAGCGGCAACGCGGAGCTTTATTCCGTGGAGGAGCACGGCCACTTGATCGACGCCTGCGAAACCCACGACGCAGAGCTTGCCACAGCCGTTCTGCGCACGCATCTTGAAAGCACCAAGCGGCTGCTCATCGCCTCGCCTTTGCTTGATTGAGCGCCCGTTTTATCGCTTTTTAAAGCGGCCGAGTCGCCGCTTTTTTAATGCATAGATATAAGGCCGGGAGCGTTCCCCGGCCCTGGTGTATTTTGGATATATCTTGCTCTATCCCTTTTTTCACATGCTTTGCAAAATTTCCAGACATTCGCCAAAGCGCTGGAAATGCACGATCTCCCGTTCCCGTAAGAAGCGCAGCGGGTCAATGATGGCCATGTCATCCGTAAGTGCTATAAGATGCTCGTAGGTTGCCCTTGCCTTCTGCTCCGCTGCCATATCCTCTACGATATCCGCAATGGGGTCGCCCGTGCAGGCGATATAGCTAGCGGTGAAAGGCACGCCGTCCGGGTTCGCCGGGTACACGCCCTTGCTGTGCATGGTGAAATAGCCGATCAGCCCAGCCGCCTCCATCTCTTCCAGCGTAGCGTCCCGGATACATTGGAAGATCATGGTGCCGATCATTTCCCAGTGGGCTAATTCATACGCCCGTATATGTTATATGTTAATGTATCGGTGCTTAATTCGGTTCATCGTACCCCAACGCCCTGGCGCTATCTCCCAAGCCCTTGGTGGTGGGGTCGACCACTACGCCCAGCAGGGAGAGCAGTTGCAGGATGGCCGCCACGGCCTGGAGCACCGCGTCTTGGGTGAGGACGGGCGCTACCTCAAACATTGCCAGCAGCTGATATGCCGCGCTCACCACAAAGGTGATGAAGGCCGTCAGCCATACCTTGTTCTTAAAACGCACTTTCCAGTTGATATGCATGATATTTTCCTCCTTATATTTTGTCCTCAAGTTCGTCTAGGCGGCGGAGGGCGTTTTTTGTGTCCCCTTCCACCGCCACCATCCGCTCCACAAGGTGGTTGTGCTTATCCACTTTCTTTTCCAGCTGAATAAGCCGAAAATCCACCAGCTTATTGAACTGGCGGATTCCCGCCCAGGAACCCGCCAGCGTGCACAGGCCCGAGATGACGGCAACGATAACGGCGTCGCTCATAGGCCACCCCCTCCCCTCCTACATATCCTTGTGCATGGCGATAAAGGCCTGGAGGCCCTTTTGAGACTTCTCGCCGTATATGCCATCCGCTGTGCCGCAGTCGTAACCGCCGCTATTGAGCAGATCCTGCAAGTCCTTCACAAAGCTACCCTTCGTGAGGGGCTTGGTGATGCGCAGGACGATCTGCTCCGGATCGGGCGCGGTCTCGGGCGGCGTGGAGGGTGCGGGCGTGGTGGGCAGGGTGATGGCCTCATAGCTATACCTCTTGGTCATCAGGCCGCGATAGGTAAACTGTTTGCCGCAGCTGCTCATGCGCTCAATCACGCAGCCGTGAGCAAGACCCCGCTCATGCAGGATGATGGGTTCCCCATCCGGCGCAAAGCCGCACACCCATACCACATGGTCTATCTTTGACGGAGAACTGCCGACAAAGAGAGCCTCACCGACTATATAGGGGCGAGTGATATCCGAGATTCGGCCCTTCTCCGTGCAGTAGTTGGCGTAGTTGCCCTTGGCATTGGTATCCGCGCCGCTGAAACAATCCTCCAGGCCCTGACAATCGCAAACCATCTCTTTAGCCGCCACCCATCCCGCCGTGACGCTATCAAACGACTTGCGAGACCAACCCCAGCCTGAATAATATTTGTTGTAGGCTCGGTCAAGGCGGGCCTGGGTGCAGCGCACTCCGGTTGTACCCATAAGGTACTTCCACACCCCGCCGCTGCCCACATGGGAGAGCGGTACGCAAAGGGTACTGCCCGCGGGGATGCGGGCCGGGCTGGCGTGGGATATGCCCCACGCCAGAAACTCCATGATGTTACGCATTGCGCCGCCTCCGCTTGTCCCGCAAATAGGCCCATATACCAATGCCGTTGTAAACTATCACGGCCCAGCAAACAGCCATCAGCAAAAAGCACAGGCCAATCCAAGCGATATCCTCCTGCCCGCCCGTCTTGGGGATGCTCACCGCCGCCGTCTGCGTGGGCGTGGTAGCCGCACCTAGGGTGGCCGTGGCGGATACGCTCCTATCGCCATACAGGGCCGCCCACAGCTCATTTGCGGTATCCGCTGCATCGAGGGCCTTGTCCTTAATCGTTACTTTTACCGTGGCCCCGGAGGACAGCACCGTGCCCATAATCAAATAGTCACCGTCAGCGAGAGTTAGGGAATCAACGTTTTCTACTGTACAGTTTTTAGGGGTTACTTCAATCGCCAGGCCGCTCGTATCTATCCAGCCCGGGATCTCAATGCTCACCAGCAAGGCATAGCGCTCGTTGGCCACGTAGGCCTTACTCACGGGCTGCGCGATGCCCCGCTGGGCGTCTTGGTAGTCTACGGGCTGCACCACAAGGGCAATCTTACCAGCCGGAATGTCTACGGCCAGCGCGGGGGAGGATAT
>DHOI01000123.1:0-1435 GCA_002409725.1 Christensenella sp. UBA5394 | reverse complement strand
ACGGCCAGCGCGGGGGAGGATATGGCCAGAACCAAGGCAATGGCCAGCAGCAAGGATATGAGTTTCTTCATAGGGTTTTCTCCTTTCATTAAAAAAGAGCCTTTAAGGCTCAATCTGTGGTTCTTCTGGCTGTGCTACCTCGTGCAGCGTCCATTCTTGTGTGATTACATCCTCGGTTTCGGTCCACTCACTAGTAGCATAAAAGCCATCTTGCATAGGTGGATCGCTTAAAAGCACCGGCTTCCAACCCTGCGCGCGGATTACCGATTCATCGTTAGTAAAGGTATCCAGCCCCCCGATTATAAGCGGCTGGCGAAGCGGAACAAGTTGCCCTTTGATCAATTTTGCGTACATAAGCACCTCCTAAACACAGAATCCTACGGCTACGCCACTATCGCTTGAGGCGTTGGCGTTATTCGCTCCACCGTCGCTCCCCACCTTGCAAAAGACCGTGTTGCTATTCGAGTGAGGTGATCGCCCCCACCACCCGTACAAAGCCGCTCCGGCAGCTTTTTTTATGCGACTGGCCGAATCTGTAAAGGCCGGATAACAAATACTTTTATCTGTCGGCTTTTCTCCGGAAACGGAAAGCGTGACCACGCCAAATATCTCATATTCCGAAAACAACCATATGCTATCCGTGGTAGTGTTGATCGTAGTAGATTTAAGCCCCGCGCTCGTGCGTTTGCTCACGGGCTTAATAATATTGCCGCTAATTACAGCCCGGAAAGCGGGTAATACAGTATTGATGATGGTAGTGCGTAATTCGCACTCCCCCCAGCTCGTCATATTTGAATCCCAACTGTTCATTCTTGCTTTAGTAGCAAAACAATCTACCATGCCAAAGGTGATAGGGGTCTTGCCGCTGCCATCTGCCAGGTCGTCATAATCAAAGCCCATGATTTTTACTGTGATAACCGTGGAGCCAAGCACCGCCGATGGAAATGTGATAGTTTTCGTATCGCCTACGTCCCAATATTCCGCCGCTTTCCCCGCCGCCGCAACTTTATCAATGTTTGCCCATGATGTATTTTCCAGCGTGTCCTTTTTCGGAAGCAGGTAAGCCATGCTTCTGCGCCTATTACCCATCATGCATCTACCTCCCGTGCAATTACCACGCCGTCCTTGACGCTCATTTCGTACGGTGTTGATGCCTTAAAGGTGGGGGCTCCGTCGATGTATTTTGTCCCCGCTGGGAAGGTAATGCTAAATGTGCTGGCAGTAGAAAAGCGTAGCCATACCTCAAATGGACTTGTTGGCCATGCAAATGCATAGGTACCCACAGATGCTGCCACACGATACTCTGCGTTATTTGTCAGTGCCGTGCCGGATGCAGGCAGGGCCGTGAACCTACGAAGCGCCTCCGCCGCACCGATAGCCGCAGGGGTAATGGGATCCTCGCCCTCCTTTGCATGCTGGGCAGCGTGGCTCAGAG
>DHOI01000101.1:941-3817 GCA_002409725.1 Christensenella sp. UBA5394 | reverse complement strand
CGCCAGGCGCGCCTCGGGCAGGCCCGGTAGGGCTGCATCCGGCGGGATCAGCACGCTTTGCAGCGCCCCCGCCTCTTTTAAGGCGTGTAGCTCGTCCAGCGTATAGGCGCCATCCAGGTCGAAGCTGCCGCTGCGGCTGCGCAGCAGAAAGGACAGATAGGCGGGCGCGTTTAGCCTCCGGCCGATATCATAGCAGAGGGTGCGCACATAGGTGCCCCGGCCGCATTCCACCCGCAGCAAAAAGGACTGCAGGCCTGTCTGCTTTAAGAATTCCAGCGTTTCAATATGCACCGTGCGCCGCTTTTCCACAACCTCGGCCCCGGCGCGGGCGAGCTGGTAGAGCTTTTTGCCACCGCTGCTCAGAGCGCTGTACATGGGCGCGGTCTGCTCCTGTTCCCCCAAAAAGGCAGGCAGGACGGTGCGAAGGGCTTCCGCCGTCACATACGTTTGCGCCCGCTCCACAGCCCTGCCGTAGGAATCCTGGGTATCCGCAGCAGCGCCAAAGGTGATTTCGGCGATGTATTCTTTATCTTTGTCGACCAGATAATCGAACAGCCTCGTGGCCCTGCCGACGCAGATGGGCAAAACCCCGGCTGCCCCCGGATCCAGCGTGCCCGTATGACCCACGCGCTTCTGGCCAAAAAGGCGGCGCAGCTCTACGACCGCGTCGCTGGAAGTCATGCCGGGCGGCTTAAGCAGGTTGACTACGCCGCAGCTCATGCCAAAGCTTCCTCAGCCCGCCGCAGGGCGTCCGCCCAAACGGCTATTAGATCGCCCCGGGCCGAATAGCCCGCGGCCCGCGCGTGGCCGCCGCCGCCCATTTGCGCGGCGATAGCCCCTACGTCGGCCATGAGCTTGGAGCGCAGGCTGATTTTCCAGCCGTTCGACCCGTTTTCTTTGATGAAAATGGCGATCTCCACGCTCTCGATATCGCGTACGCAGTCCACCACGCCCTCGGTATCCTCATCGTGTGCGCCGCTCTCTTCGATCTCGGCCCGGCTGAGGCTGGTGATACCAACGGCGCCTTCCCGATAGAGCCGGATGTTAGCAATGGCCAATTGAAGCAGCCTGAGCCTTTCGAGGCTGGTACTGCGGTAGATGCGCAGATTCAGACCGTAGCCATCCGCCCCAGCATCCAGCAAATCCCCGGCGATGCGCATGGTCTCGCCCGTAGTGTTGGAATAGGCGAAATTGCCGGTATCCGTCATCAGGGCCGCATAGAGGCAGGAGGCGAAATCCGCCTCTATCTGCACGCAGAGACTCTGCGCCAGGCGGTAGATCAGCTCGCCCGTGGCGGCCGCAGACGGATCTACGGCGTTATGCCGGGCGTAAGCGTCATTAGTAGGGTGGTGGTCGATGTTATAGGTGGCCGTGGCGGCCTCGAAGAGATCCACAGCCTTACCCAAACGGGCCTTGTCTGCGCAATCCACGGCGATAACGTTCTCATAACCGGCGGCTTTACTTGGCAACAGCACCTCGCCGGCGAGAGGCAAAAAGGCATACATGGAGGGCGCCGGGTCCGCGCACACGGCCTCGGCCTGCTTACCCAGCTTCCGCAGCAACCACAAAAGCGCCAGAGAGGAGCCCAGGGTATCCCCATCCGGCGACATGTGGGCGATGATGGTAAAGCCGTCCCGCGCCTTAATGAAGGCGCAGAGATCATCGATTTCCCGCTGTTGCAGCATAGGCTATTCCTCGCCAGGCCCGGGGGCTTCCTCGCCCCCGCCGATGTGCAGCGAATCGATCAGCTTGGAAATATGCACGCTGTAGGCAATGGAATCATCCAGCACGAATTTGAATTTGGGCAGGGCGCGCAGCTGCATCCTGCGGCCCACTTCACGGGCGATGAAGCCTTCGGCCCCGTTGAGGGCGGCAACGCTCTCCTCCCTGGGGGCCTGCTCTTTATCGTATACGCTGACCCGCACCTTGGCCTGCTTGAGGTCGTTGGTCACCTCCACGCCCATGATGGTGGTCATGGGGGAGAGGCGGGGGTCCTTCATATCGCGGATGATCTCGGCGAGGGTCTTTTTAATTTCCTCGTTCATGCGTTGGTAACGAACAGACATTGGCTGGTTTTACCTTTCTACCTCCTGCATCTGGAAGGCTTCAATCACGTCGTCCTCCTGGATATCGTTGAAATTCTCCAGGCCTATGCCGCACTCGTAGCCCGCGGATACCTCTTTTACGTCGTCTTTGAAGCGCTTGAGGGAGGATATCTTGCCCTCATGCACCACCACGCCATCCCGCACGACCCGTAGCTGCGCGTTGCGGTTAACCTTGCCGCTGTTCACATAAGCGCCGGCGATGGTGCCCACGCCGCTCACCTTGAAGGTGCTGCGCACGGTGATGCGGCCTAGCTCCACTTCTTTGTAAACCGGGGCGAACAGACCCTTCATGGCCTTTTCGATATCTTCGATGGCCTGATAGATGATGCGATAGAGCCGCACATCAACGCTCTCCCGTTCGGCGGTCTCCCTGGCCATGGCATCCGGCCGTACGTTGAAGCCGATTACGATGGCGTTGGAGGCGGAGGCGAACATGATGTCGCTGCCGGTGATGGCGCCCACGCCGCCATGAATACAGCGCACCCGCACCTCTTCGTTGGAAAGCTTTTCGAGCGCTTGCTTCACGGCCTCCACCGAGCCCTGGACATCCGCCTTGACGATCACGTTGAGGTCCTTGACCTGGCCTTCGGCGATCTGGTTGAATAGGTCGTCCAACGAAACCTTGGTCATGGCCTTAATCTGGTCGGCCTTTTGCTTATCGCGCCGCTCCTCCGCCACCTGGCGGGAGAGCTTATCCACTTCGGCTACGTTCATCACATCGCCTGCGCTGGGTACCTCGGAGAAGCCCAGCACCTCGACAGGCTGGCTGGG
>DHOI01000101.1:0-684 GCA_002409725.1 Christensenella sp. UBA5394 | reverse complement strand
TCGCCCACCTTGAGGGTACCGCTCTGCACCAATACCGTGGCGATGGGGCCGCGGCCTTTATGCAGTTCTGCTTCGATGATGGTGCCCCTGGCGATGCGGTTGGGATTGGCCCTGAGTTCCAATACATCCGCCTGCAAAAGAACCATCTCCAATAGGGTGTCCAAACCCGTCTTCATTTTTGCGGAAACCGGCACACAAATCGTTTCGCCGCCCCATTCCTCGGTAACGAGGCCGTATTCGGTGAGCTGCTGCTTGATGCGCTCCGGATCCGCCGTGTCCTTATCCATTTTATTGATGGCCACGATGATGGGCACCTCGGCTGCCTTGGCATGGTTAATGGCTTCAATCGTTTGCGGCATGATGCCGTCATCCGCAGCCACCACCAAGATGACGATATCCGTCACCTGTGCGCCACGTGCGCGCATAGCGGTGAAGGCCTCGTGGCCCGGCGTATCGATGAAGGTAATCTGGCGGCCGCTGCACATCACGGTATACGCGCCGATATGCTGGGTGATGCCGCCCGCTTCGCCTTCGGTTACGCTGCTTTGGCGGATGGCATCCAGCAAGCTGGTCTTGCCGTGATCCACGTGGCCCATAATGGTGACCACCGGGGGCCTTGGCAGCAGGTTCTCCTCGGAATCGGTTTCTTCTATGCTCTCATTGAGCACATCCTCCGCGGTTTTG
>DHOI01000042.1:22119-24444 GCA_002409725.1 Christensenella sp. UBA5394 | reverse complement strand
GGGACGAACCACGCATATGAACGCCGTAAAAGAGGAGATTGCCAAGGCTTCCAATAAGAAGAAGGCGGCGGGCTCGCTAGCCGATATGCTGGCCGGCGCGGATATATTCATCGGCGTGTCCGCGCCCGGCGCGGTAACGGCCGAGATGGTGCGTACGATGAACAAAGACGCCATCGTGTTTGCCTGCGCCAATCCAACGCCCGAAATCTTTCCGGAGGATGCGCACGCGGGCGGCGCAAAGGTCGTTGCAACCGGCCGCAGCGATTTCCCCAATCAGGTCAATAATGTTCTGGCGTTTCCAGGCATTTTCCGCGGTGCGTTCGATGTGCGCGCCGGCGATATCAATAACGAAATGAAAATCGCCGCAGCCAACGCGCTTGCGGGCCTGATTTCTGAGGACGAGCTATGCCCGGAATATATCATTCCGCAGGCATTTGACCCCCGCGTGGGTCCGGCGGTCGCCAAAGCGGTTGCGAAAGCGGCGAAAATGAGCGGCGTTGCAAGAATCTGATAAAAAAGGAGCGTTGAAAATGGATTTGTCATTGGAAAAGCAATTGAAACAAATGGCGCTGCGCATCCGCATCAGCACATTAACAGCCTTTGGGTCGCTTGGATTTGGCCATATTGGCGGCTCCCTGAGCATTGTGGATACGCTTGCGGTGCTGTATGGCGATGTGATGCGCATACGGCCCGAAGAACCGGATTGGCCTGAGCGGGATAAGTTCGTATGCAGCAAGGGCCATGCGGGCCCGGCGGTATATGCGACCCTGGCATTGCGCGGGTTCTTCCCTGCTTCGGAACTCAGCACGCTGAACCAACCCGGAACCAACCTGCCCAGCCACTGCGACCGAAATAAAACCCCCGGCATCGATATGACCACCGGATCCCTTGGCCAAGGTGCGTCGCTTGCGGCGGGGATGGCCTTGGGAGATAAGCTGCGGGGAAGGGATAGCCGCATCTTCCTTATGCTTGGTGACGGCGAAATTAACGAAGGACAGGTATGGGAAGCAGCCATGTTTGCTGCCGCAAGAAACCTGGATAATCTAACGGTTTTTGTCGATCAAAATGGGAAGCAACTGGATGGCTATACCGTTGACGTATTGGATACAGGAGATATCGCTGCAAAATTTGAAGCGTTTGGCTTTGAAACACAGCGGGTGGAAGGGAATGAAGTCGCCCAGGTATATGAGGCGGTTGTAAAGGCTGCCGCGCGCTGCGGGAAGCCGCACGCCATTATCCTGCACACGACGAAAGGCGCCGGCGTGCCGGAAGTTGAACAAACGGTTGCCAACCACAACATGAACTTTGTGCCCGGCCAGGTCGACGGCTGGCTGGAAGAACTGCAAAGGCAGCTGGATGCGATGGGAGGCGGCAAACAATGAGCATCATATATGACGGCACTATGCAAAAGCAGGCGTTTAAAGCTGTACTTAGCGAAGTCCTGCCGGAACTTTGCAAAGCGGATAAGGATATTATCTACCTTGACGCGGATCTAATGAGTTGCATCGGCATGGCCAAATTCGCGCGGGAGCACCCCGACCGCGCGATCAACTGCGGCGTTGCCGAAGCGAATATGGTGGGCGTTGCCTGCGGGCTTGCCGCCGGAGGATTCAAGCCCATCATACATACATTCGGGCCTTTCGCCTCCCGCCGCTGCTTTGATCAAGTGTTCCTTTCAGCGGGATATGCCAGGAACGATATCACCATCATTGGAACTGACCCCGGCGTAACGGCGATGTATAACGGGGGCACGCACATGCCCTTTGAGGATATCGCTTTATACCGAACCATCCCCACAGCCACGGTTCTCGATATCACCGATACGGAGATGCTTAAAAGCGTACTGCGCCAGTGCCCGAGCTTGCCGGGCGTAAAATATATACGCGTTGGGCGGAAACACTATGCGCAGGTCTTTGCGGAGGGCACGCAGACGCCGATTGGAAAAGCGATCACGATTCGCGAGGGAGCGGATCTTGTGATCTTTGCAACCGGCATTATGGTACATGAGGCCATGCAGGCTGCTGCCGAACTGGATAAGGAAGGCATCCACGCCGCGGTTGTCAATCCGTTTACCATCAAGCCCCTTGACGAAAGCGCCGTGCTGGACTATGCAAAAAGAACCGGGGCGGTTGTTGTGGCGGAAAACCACAACCATATCGGCGGGCTTTGCTCGGCGGTTTCTGAGCTGCTTGCGGCAAAGCTGCCTACACCCATGGAACGCGTCGCCGTGGAGGACCGCTATGGTGAAGTCGGGCCTCAGCATTATTTGCAGGCCCGGTTCGGCTTGACTGCGGAGCATGTTATTTCAGCGGCAAAAGCGGCGGT
>DHOI01000042.1:15229-21856 GCA_002409725.1 Christensenella sp. UBA5394 | reverse complement strand
TTTGAGGCGTAAACGGCTCGGCCTTTTATTGCTTAGAGCGCAAAGCCGTTATAGGCCCAGCCAGACACTAAAATGCACCCCCAAAGTTATTTCAGTATATCATGCTGTCTAACTATGGGGGTGCTATTTACCCTCGCACCCCGGCGCTTTTGCTCTTTTCTGTTATTGCGCCCGGATATGCGCCGCGACCTTCACATCCTCGCGCTTGATGTGGTTGATGAGCCAACCGACCAGGGCTGTGTTCATTTCGCCCACGAGCACGACGGAGGGGCCTTCTGCATTGAGGCGGCGGGTTAGATCGGCCACGGTCTTTTTAAACATATCGTGGTAGCGCTTGTGGTTAACATAATCCGGGTATCTCGACTGCACTTGCAGCCGCTCCTCATCCGTAAAATGCTTGGCCGTGTAGTCCGAAAGGAACTTGGCGCTTTCGGCCAGGTGCGCCCGGCCCTTGCCATGGCCGCAGGCGTCCAGCAGGCCGTTCACGGCGGCGATCAGCTCCCTGTGCTGGCTGTCGATCAGGGCATTGCCCGTTTCCAAATCCTTAGTGAATTCATATGCCATAAGAAAAACCTCCGAGAAAAAGATAGGTGTTATATTGCGTAGGGTGCGGCGGCCCCTACGGGGTTTGTACAAAAACTGATGCTCGACCACCCCGCCCCGAAGCGCCGGGATGGCCACATTCCGTAAAATGAGATAAAAAGGGGCCGAAGCCCCTTTTTATGTGTGTTTGTTGCTCTAGGAAATTGCCGTTCTTTACTGGAGCAGGCTGAGTACGCCCTGGGGCGCGGCATTGGCCTGGGCCAGCATTGCGGTAGCAGCCTGGGAGAGGATGTTGTTCTTGGTGAAGTTGGTCATCTCCTTGGCGATATCCACGTCGCGGATACGGCTCTCGGCAGCGCTCAGGTTCTCACTGGTGTTATCCAGGTTGGCGATCTTGTGCTCCAAGCGGTTCTGCATAGCGCCAAGGGTAGCGCGCTGCTCGGATACGAGGTTGATAGCCTTCTGGGTAGCGGTGATGGCGTTGCCCGCCTTGGTCTGGTCGTTGATGACGCTCTTGTCAATGCCGAGGCCCGTGGTGTTCATCGAGGCCACGGAGATCTCAAGCTGCTCGCCTTCGTTCGCGCCGACCTGGATCTTCAGACCGCCCTTGGGAGCCGACTCCGTGCCCTGGGTAAATGTGACGACGCTGGTCATGTCATCGTCAGCTGCAACCTTCTGGGTAAGGGTGACGGTATTGCTACTACCGGGATTGGCGACATCATAGGTGGCCAAACCGGAAAGCGCGGTAGCAACTTTGCCGGCCAACGAAGCATCGGTCTCGCCAGCGGCTACGTTGATCACGGTGCCGGTCGTACCAGCGGCGAGCTCCTCGCCGGCCTTCTGGAACACGAGCGTCGTGCCGTCCACTTCGATCGTATCGCCGGTGACCACATTGCCAGCCGTGATGGTCATGGTAGCCACGCCAGGGGTGCTAGGGGTGCCGGCAACACCAGCCGTCGTGGCCGCAGTAGTAACAGAAGCACCGACGCCAGACGTGGTCTTAACAGCCTCATCGTTCACTAGGGCGGTAGCCAGAACCGCCGCATCCATGGTGCCCGAGGTGTCAGCCGTTACATCATAGATGCCCAGGCCAGCCGCAGAGAGATCGAGCTTGAACGCCTTACCGGCGCCCACATCCTTGGCGGCCTCGGCCAGATCGATGATGGTGTTAGTCTGGTTACCGGTCGCGTCATCGGTGAAGGTGATCTTAACCTTGCTGCTGCCCGCGCCGCCCTCTAGTGCGATCTTGTAAGAACCAACCTGGCTGGAGAGACCGCTCTGGCCGGTGATGGTGAAGCCGGTAAGGGTCGCGCCGACCTTGAGCGAGGAGGAAGCGTCAACACTTACCTTCGCCGCATCGGAAGCCAGGGAGCCATCCAGCAGCTTCATGTTGTTGAAGGAGGTGGTTTCGGCGATCTGGTCGATTTCTTCCTTCAACTGGTTGAACTCGGCGTCGATCTGCTGGCGGTCGAAGGTCTCGTTGGTACCGGTGCCAGCCTGGTTGGCCAGCTCGTTCATGCGCTGGAGCATGGAGTGGACTTCCTGCAGCGCGCCTTCAGCGGTCTGAATGAGGGAGACGGCGTCCTGAGAGTTTTTGGAAGCCATGTTTAGGCCGCGGATCTGAGAGCGCATTTTTTCGGAGATCGCCAGGCCGGCGGCGTCGTCGCCCGCACGGTTGATGCGGTAACCGGAAGAGAGCTTTTCAGCGGATTTGGAAACGGCGTTGTTGTTGATGGTGTACATGCGATGGGTGTTCATCGCGGTGATGTTGTTTTGAATACGCATGATAATATCCTCCAGATATTTTTTTGTTCAGCGCGGCATCCTGCCGTGCCTTTTGCCCGCCGGGTTGCGCCGGGCCCTGGCGCAGCCTTTTGGGTATTGCTATTTATATCGTGCTTCCCGCCGGGGAATTAAGTGCCGTTTGCAAAAAATTCCACAAAATTTTCATAGGAGAAAGTGAAAGAAGGTGCCCCCTGCCTCTCGCATCCCTTCCTCGGTCATCAGAGGGCGGCGTGGCCGTTCCGCACCGTCATGTTATATTCATGCATTTCTTGCTTTTTTCTGTGGAGAGGGGAGGCTCGCGACACAATCTACCAAATATTGTGTTTTAGACATTGCATTTCGGCACAATTCGAGGTAAAATTTCCTATAAGTATAGGTAATTTGGAAACGCATAATTATTTAGCCATGTTATGGCGGGCGCGCGCCCTGGGGGGCCGGCACAAGATAGGAGCTTACGATACGATGGAAGAAAAAAAGCAGACCATAGTCCAGCGGGGCCAAAGCCTCTGGAAGGGCCTGAACAGGCCCCTCCAAATCGCTATCATAACCGTGCTGGCCGTGCTGCTGGGCGTTATCGTATACTTGGCTGTCACAGCCGGGCGTGTGGAATACGAAGTGCTGCAAATGGGCCTCACGCCCCAGGAGGCCTCGGAGGCCACGGCCATCTTAACGGATCTGGGCATAGATTATACCGTCGAGGGCGTGAACAGCGTCACAATCCGTGTGCCCAAGGGCAAGCGCTCCCAGGTGATGCTGCAATTACAAGGGGAAGGTTTCCCTGCCTCCGGCGAGGATCTTTACAATTTTTATATCGACAACGCCTCCGGTATGGGCGTAACGGATCAGGATAAGCGAGTCTACGAGCGCTATGCCATGGAGCAGCGCCTGGCCTACCTCATCAAGCAGATGGAGAAGGTGGAGGATGCGGGGGTGATGGTTACCTTGGCGCAGACCAGCCAATTCGCCCTTTCCGATAACGAGCAGGTGGCCCAGGCCAGCGTGGTGCTGACACTGTCCCAGGACGAAACGCTGACGGATGCGGAGGCGGAGGCCGTGCGCGCCATCATCCTTACGGCCATCCCGGGCCTGGAGAGCGCCAATATTACCATAACCGATACGAATATGCACGTTTACGAGCCGCTGGATGCGGAAGGCGGCGGCGGGATGCGCGCTGCGGATCAGATCGCCCTCAAGCAGCAGCACCAGCAGCTCATTCAGGATCAGGTCTATAACTTCCTCAACCCTGTGTTCGGCACGGGGAACGTGGTGGTCTCCGCCAGCGTGGATTTAGATTTCGACAAAAAGAGCACGCAAACCGTGACCTATGCCCCGCCCGGGGATGCGGATAACATGGGTATCATCGTCAGCTTGCAGCAGGCCGCTGAGCGGGCGGGCGTGGCCGAGATGGCCGAGGGCGTGGCCGGCTTCGACGCCAATGGCGCGGCCCCCTTCTACCCCGAAAACTTAGAGGGCGATACGGCCCCGATCTATAACTATTCCCAGCAGCTCAACGCAGAGGTCAACGAGGTGCGTGAGCAAATCGAGGAAGCGCAGGGCAAGGTCACGGGCCTGAGCGTTTCCATCATGATCGACGCGGATGAAGGGCTGGATGAAGAATTGGAAAATGTCCGCTCCCTGGTGGCCAACGGCCTGGGTGTGGATGTAAAGTATATTTCTATCCTGCGCACCTCCTTCAAGGTCAACGAGGATTACCAGCTGATGTTGGATGAGCAGGCGGCCGCACAAGCGGCGGCAGCGGATGAAGAGGGACGGGTGCGGCGGCAGGCCTTCCTGCTGGCGGCGGGGCTGGTGGCCCTAGCGCTGCTGATCGGGCTAATCGTGATATCCGTGCAATCGCGCAAACGGCGGCTGGCCTATGAGGCGGAGCTGGCGAGGATCGAGGAGGATAACCGCCTGGCCGAGGCCGAGCAGGCGATCGACGACGCGGCGGTCATCCGCGAGCGCCTGGCCGAGCCGGAGGATTCCATCTTCGCGCTGCGGCTTCGGGATATTCAAGAGTTGGCGGACGAGAAGCCGGATGTGGTGGCCCAGCTGCTGCGCAATTGGCTGACGGATGATTACCGCTAAAGCATGAGAAGGAGGCATTGAAAGAGCCATGGCATATGCGAGCGACCTGGTGCCCAGGCAGAAAGCGGCCATCCTAATGGTGCTGCTGGGGCGGGAATATTCCTCCAAGGTATATAAATGCCTTTCACAAGAAGAGATCGAGCAGCTGACGCTGGCCATTACCAATTTGGATCGGATCGACAGCGAATTGAGCGACCGGGTGCTGGAGGAATTCCACGATATCACCCTGGCGCAGAAATATGTGACCGAGGGCGGCATCGAATACGCGCGGGATGTGCTGGTAGCCGCCGTGGGCGCGGAGCAGGCGGACGCGCTGCTCAGCCGCCTCACTGCCTCCCTGCAGGTGCGGCCTTTCGACTTTGTGCGCCGGGCCGATAGCGCCCAGGTTTTCAACTTCATCCAAAACGAGCACCCACAGACCATCGCCCTGGTGCTCTCCTACCTCGATACGCCCCGCGCGGCCCTGATCCTCGGCTCCCTGCCCAGGGATATGCAGGCCCAGGTCATCAAGCGCATCGCCAAGATGGGTATCGTTTCACCGGATTATATCCGCGAGGCTGAACGCGTGCTGGAGCGCAAATTCGGCAATGTGGGCTATACGGCCAACGTGGCCGTGGGCGGCCTCGATACCATCGTAGATATCCTCAACTCCGTCGACCGGGGTACCGAAACGTTTATCCTCAGCTCCATCGAGCAGGAGGATCCGGATCTGGCCGAGGAGATCCACAACAAGCTCTTCGTTTTCGAGGATCTCATCAAGCTCACGGATCTTTCCCTGCAAAAGGTGCTCAAAGAGGTGGACAACGATGTGCTCACCATTGCCCTCAAGAACGCTTCGGAGCAGATCAACGCCAAGATCTTCAAGAATATCTCCAAGCGCTTGCAGGAGACCATCGACGAGAACATGAAGTTTATGGGCCCCGTGCGCGTGCGGGATGTGGAGGCGGCCCAGCAAAAGATCGTCAATGTGGTGCGGCGGCTTGAAGACGCCGGCGTGATCGACGTGGCGCGTGGAGGCCGAGAGGATGAGATCATCGTCTGATACGGCCAAGGTGCTGCTGCCCACCTTCGAGGAAATGATGAAAATGATCGCAGGGGCCACGGTTCCTGCAGAAATGGCGGGCACGGAGCCGGAACAGCCGGCTTGGCAGGCTCCTGCCGCACACCCTGCCGCGCAGGCCCCGGAGGCTGCGCCTCCAGGGGAGCCCGGCCCGGAAGACCTGTTGGCAGAGGCCAAGGCCCAATGCGAGGCCCTGTGCCGCCAGGCGGCGGAGGAAGCCCGGCGCATCGTGGAGCAGGGCCGGCAGGAAGCCCGGGCCCTGGCCCAACAGGCGCGGGAGCAGGAGGCGGCCAAAGCCCGGCAGGAACTGGAAACGGAGCGTCTTAGCCTGCGCCAAGGCACGTTGGGCGCGGTGGAGGCGCTGCAAACGGCTAAGCAGGAGCTATATGCCGCGCTGGAGCCCTATCTTTTGGATACGGCCCTGCACATGGCCGAAAGCATCCTCAAGCACGAGCTGGATCATAACGACGCAGCCTTTCTGGCCATCGCGCGCAACGTGCTGGAGCAAGCCCCTGCCGGCGAGCAGCTGACGCTGTACCTTGCGCCGGGCCGATACGATACGATCACGGCACAGGGCGGCCCCTTTATAGAGGAAATGGCCAAGCAGGGCGTGGCGCTTAGGCGGGATCCCAACATGCCGGAAACGGATTGCCTGGTTACCGGCGAGATGGGCTCCGCCCGGGGCGGTGTGACCACCCAGCTGGCCCGTATCCGCTACGCGGTACGCAACCAGCAGCTCGAGGTGCAGTAGCCTATGACGGATAGGGATCGCAGCCGCATGGCGGCCTATTTCGAGGGGCTGAACCGCCGCATCGCCGAAACGGACAGCATGGAGCACAGCGGTACCATCGCCCGCATCGTGGGCATGACGGTGGAGGCTAACGGCCCTGCGGTCAGCATCGGCGACCTGTGCAAGATCTACCAGGGCCGCGGCAGGGGCCACGTACTGGCCGAGGTGGAGGGCTTCAAGGAGAGCAAGGTGCTGCTGATGCCTTTGGGGCCGGTCACGGGCCTGAGCCCGGGCGACCGCATCGTTTCCACGGGCTTGAGCCTGCAAGTGGGCGCTTGCGAGGCCATGCAGGGCCGCATTCTCGGCCCGCTGGGCACGCCCATCGACGACGGGCCGGAGCTGATGCCGGAGGAATGCTACC
>DHOI01000042.1:14609-15051 GCA_002409725.1 Christensenella sp. UBA5394 | reverse complement strand
GATGCCGGAGGAATACTACCCGCTGGATAATGACCCGCCCGGCCCCCTGCAGCGCACGCGCATCCGCGACGTGCTGCCCATGGGCGTGCGCGCCATCGATGGCCTGCTGACCATCGGCATAGGGCAGCGCATGGGCATCTTCGCTGGCTCGGGCGTGGGCAAGAGCACCCTGTTGGGCATGATCGCACGCAACGCCAAGGCCGATATTAACGTGATCGCTCTGGTGGGCGAGCGTGGCCGCGAGGTCAAGGATTTCCTCGAAAAGGATTTGCGCGACGAGGGTTTGAAAAAATCCGTACTGGTGGTGGCCACTTCCGACCAGCCCGCGCTGCTGCGGCTCAAATCCGCCATGGTGGCTACCTCCATCGCCGAGTATTTCCGCGATAAGGGCAAAAAGGTGCTGCTGCTGATGGATAGCCTCACGCGCTTTGCCATGGCGCAG
>DHOI01000042.1:11355-14445 GCA_002409725.1 Christensenella sp. UBA5394 | reverse complement strand
CACGCGCTTTGCCATGGCGCAGCGGGAGATCGGCATGGCGATCGGCGAGCCGCCCGTAGCCCGCGGCTTCACCCCCTCTGTTTACGCCATGCTGCCCAGGCTTCTCGAGCGCAGCGGCACTAGCGACAAAGGCTCCATCACCGCCATATACACCGTGCTGGTGGAGGGCGACGATATGAACGAGCCGATTTCCGATACGGTGCGCGGCATCATCGACGGCCACATGGTGCTCACCCGCAAGCTGGCCAACAACAACCACTACCCGCCCATCGACGTGCTGCAAAGCATCAGCCGTTTGATGCGGGAGATCTGCTCCAAAGCGCATGTGGAGATGGCAGATAAGATCCGCAACAATATGGCGACCTACCGGGATACGCAGGATCTGATCAGCATCGGCGCGTATAAGCCCGGGGCCAACCCCACGGTGGATCTGGCGGTCCGCCTGCACCAGCCCATCGAGGACTTCCTCATACAGCCCATGGACGAATCCGACGGCATGGAAGTTACGCTCGAAAAGATGCACAAGCTCCTGGGATGACTCGATCGCGCGGCGAAAAAGCGGCATACGAAAAAGCGGAACAAAGGAAAGCAAAATGAAAAAATTCGTCTTCACCAACGAAAAATATCAGGCTATCAAAGAAAAGGAATACGACCGCCTAAAGCTGGACATGAAAAATGTCGATAAAGAGATTGATACGGCGGCGGCGGCCTTAGCTGCGCTTGGTGAGAAATTCGACGCAGAGCGCACCGCTTTTGACGAGGATTGCAGGCTGGGCGTGGGCGTGGGCGAATTGACCGCCTACCAGGGCTACTTCGAATTCCTCCAGGAGCAGCGCGCCAAAGAGGAAGAAAGGCTTAATGCCCTTTTGGCCCGCAAGCGGGAGCTGACGGATGCGCTGGTGCGGGTGAACAACGAATTGCGGGTGCTCGCGGATATGCGGGCCGAGCAATACCTGGAATACTGCAAAGAGGTTGCTGCGGATGAGGCCAAGGAGCTGGATACACACATGTCCTTCTCCATGTTTGAAAGGGCGGTGTAAGGCTTGGAAAGAAGATCGAGGGAAGTGCTGGCCGTGCCCCCCCGCCCCAAGAAAAAATCCAAGGCTAAGGTGATTCTCACGCTGGTGTCCATCCTGTTGCTAGTGGCTCTGTTGGCCGGGGTGGCGGTGAGCTACCTATACGACTATTTCTCCGTGCGCAGTACCATCGTGGGCTTTTTCATCACGCAGGATGATCAATACCGCGGCCGTATGGCCCAGCTGGATCAACGCGAAACCGAGCTGACCCAGCGCGAGGCAGACCTCAACGAAAAAGCTGCCGAGCAGGAAAAGACCGATAAAAAGCAGCAGCGCGAGCAGGAGCGGCTCGATACCTCAAAGGCCGAGCTGGACGCGCGGGATGAAGACATTACCAGCCGCCAGGCCGCCTTCGATACCGGCGTGGCGGAATTCGACAAAATCGTGCAAACCACGGCCGCGATGGACCCGAAGAACGCGGCGGCCATGCTGGAATCCGTTCTGCCCGTGGAGGATGCGGCCAAGATCCTGAGCGCCATGCAGCCCAAAAAAGCGGCGGCTATTTTAGACGAGATGACCACCGCAGGAGCCAAGGCCATGACGGAAAAGCTGATCTCATTGAGCCAATAGCGGCGCTTCGCGCCGTTAGACCGGGCAGGGAGGCCCGGCGGGATATTACGCATACGGTCTAAAGACCGAAAGGAGGAGAGGCAGATTATCACAATGCAAACGGCGGAACCGCTTGCCATCCGGCAGGCTGCGGCCCCCGCGCCAACCAAGCAGCGGGAATCGGTAGCCCAAGCGGACGGGCCGGCTTCCTTCCGTGCCAGCATGGACAAGGCCCAGCAAAAGGCCGATGCTGCGCAGGGACCGGTAAAAGAACCGGCAAAGGGACCGACAAAAGAACCGCTAAAGGAAGCGGCGCAAAGCGGCGAAGAAGCGCCCATCCCCGAAGCGGAGATGGCGGTGCTGGTGGAACAGGCCCAGACGATCCTAGTCGAGGCCGCTGTGCCCCAAGGGGAGGGAGAGGTCATAGAGGGCCTTTTGCCGCCAGAGGCGCAGGAAAAAGATGAGCAACCGGGGGAGGACGTCCCGGCACAGAACGAGGCCCAGATGGCCATTTTGGCCGCGCTGCTGACGCAGGGCGGAATGGAGATCCCACAAACCGAGACAGAGGCGAGCCTGCCCGAGGAGATGGTGCAGGCGATACCCAGAGAGGCGCAACAGCAGGAGCTTCCGTTGAAGATGGAAGCGCAAGCAGGCGCAGAAATGGCGGCCCCATGGCAGGCAGCCGTTCCCCAGGAGGGGGAACGGGCGCTCCCCAGGATGGAGGAGCCCGGAGCCGAGGCCGTACCCCTTACCCCTGAACAGGAAAACACCCTTTCCGGCGAGTCCCTGCGGCAGCCCGCGGCCATGAAGGCCGGGGCGGAAGCGGAGCAGGCCGGCAAGCATGATATGGACCGGGCAGAGGCCCGGCAGGTGCAGGCGCAGCCGGCCTTTGCAGAGGCGGGCCAGACCCAGCAGCACCCCGTGACGGATCTAAGAAGCAACCCCGAGGGGGAGCCCCTGCCA
The DNA here is from genome assembly GCA_002409725.1 of Christensenella sp. UBA5394. Taxonomy (GTDB): domain Bacteria; phylum Bacillota; class Clostridia; order Christensenellales; family CAG-138; genus Pelethousia. The sequence continues at coordinate 11,857 of DHOI01000042.1, read as the reverse complement.
GAGCCAAAGGCGCGGCAGGTTTTGACGGATAGCCTCTTCGAGCAGGTGCAAAGCGCTGTGCGCACGGGCAAGCAGGAGCTGTTCGTGCAGCTCAAGCCCGAATCCCTGGGCGGCCTGGCGATCCACCTCTCGATGACGGAGGAGGGCCTCAAGGCCCAGGTCCGCACGAGCAGCGAAAACGTCCAGCACTTGGTCACGACGCAGATCGCCCAATTGGAGGACGCCCTGCGCGCCCGGGATATCCCGGTGGTGCAGATGGATGTCATCTACGATCAAACGGCAGGCAGCGCCTTCCTCGGCCAGCAACAGAGGCAGGCTTGGCAGGAGAGCGGCGGCTGGGGCCGCGGCGGCAGCTACACCATCCCGGCCGAAGAAACGGCGGGCCTTTACGAAGCGGCCCTCACGGATGTAACCGCACAGATGGGCGAGGGCGGCGTGGTTTACAGCGCCTGACCCAATGCAAAAGATTTTAAGAAAGGTTAAAGCATTATGGCTACAGATA
>DHOI01000042.1:906-11092 GCA_002409725.1 Christensenella sp. UBA5394 | reverse complement strand
TGGGTAAGGATTCCTTCCTGCAAATCCTGACGGCCCAAATGGCCAACCAGGACCCGCTCTCGCCCACCAGCGATACGGAGTTCATCGCCCAGATGGCGCAATTCTCCGCCCTGGAGCAGATGCAGAACATGAATTCAGCCATGCAGTCCCAGATGACCTACAGCTACCTCAACAAGGACATTATGGCCAAATACGCCGTGGATGGCGACGGCAACCTTTACAGGCAGGATGTCTACGGCCAGGTGGTGGCCATCGTCAAGCATGGCGGCAAGGATTATTTGCAGGTAGTGAATTACAACGACGGCAACACCTACCTCGTGCCACCGGATCAGGTAACCGCCACCGCGGGCGACAGCATGGAGCAGCTCCTTGCCAAGCTCACCGACCTGATGGAGCGGCTGGTATCCAACACCACGCCCAAGACCGATGAGGAGACGGGCACCGGCGAAACCGGCGAAACCGGCGATGGCGCCGAGGAAACCGGTGAAGCCGAAGGCGTTTGAGCCCCGGCGAACCCGCACATACAAGCTGTGATAAGATCGGAGGATTAACCCTATATGATGCGTTCTTTGTTTTCCGGCGTAACGGGGCTGCGCAGCCACCAAACACGCATGGATGTGATCGGCAACAACATTGCCAACGTAAATACCGTAGGCTTCAAGAAGAGCACCGTCACCTTTAAGGATTTGTACAGCGAAACCATCAGCGCGGCGGCTGCGGCGAGCGGCACGGGCGCGGGCACCACCGGCGGCGTCAACGCCAAGCAGATCGGCCTTGGCTCATCCGTGAGCAGCATTTCCGTGGTGCACACCCCCGGCTCCGCCCAGTATACCGGCAACGGCATGGATGTGGCCATCTCGGGCGACGGCTACTTCGTAGTGCAGACCCCCACGGGCAATATGTACACCCGCGCGGGCAACTTCTATACGGATCAGGCGGGCAACCTGGTCACGGCGGATGGCTACTATGTGCAGACCGTGCTCCCCAGCAAGAGCGCCGTGATGCAATACAGCCTCAAAAACGTGGTCACCGATACCCTCAAGAACCAGGCGGGCGGCATCGGCGCGCCCTCGGGCGGCGTGATCCGCACCGGTCAGGTCACGACGGACCTCGCTGAGACCATCGGTAAAACCTACAAGTTCCGCTTCACCGAGGATACCAAAACCCCTTGGACCGCCACCATGAACTCCTCCAACTTCGTGCCCAAGGGCAGCAGTGATGTGGGGATCGCCGTAGACCCCGCCGATTCCACTGCTTCCTGGACGAACTCGGCCCTGCAGGCCGCCGTGGAGACGGCCGCCAAGACCGATCCCAACCTGGCCAAGGAGGGCTCCCTCAAGCTGGAGTTCGTACTGGATGAGGCCGCGGGTACCATCAGCCTGATGGCAGGCACGCTGGAGCTGGGCAAGACCAACATCGGCGCAATTACTAACCCCGGCGATACCCAGAAGATTGACTTCGGTGATTTTGAATTTACCGTAACGAACAACAAGGCGTCGGGCGATCTCACGGCCAAGGAAATATTCGAAGGCCTGAAGAACGGTAGCGACATGCCCACCATCGCCCTCAAGCAGAACGGCGACTGGGAGCTGGTGGATAACGACGGCGTTGTGGTGGATAAGGTCAGCGTGAGTACCACGGCGGCTGCCGGCGGTGGCTCCACGGGTACCTTTAAGATCACCACCACCGAGTTCGGCAACTTTACCCTCAACATTTCCAACAACGAGGTGGTGGCCAACAGCTCGGCGCTGAGCAAAAAGCTGGAGCAGAGCTACTTCTCCCTGGATGTTGACTCCAAGTGGGGCGTGGAGTATTCCAGCCCAGGCACGGTGCTCGAGACCGCCCTGCAAACCATGAAGATCGACTTCGATATGTATTCCGACCTGGCGATCGACTCCAAGGGCGCCATCGTGGCCCAGCTCAAACAAGATCAGCAGCTCACCATCGACGGGCAGACGATCAACCTGGAGGCCGGCTCTAAGGTTGTGCTGGGCTATATCTCCCTGGCCAACTTCAATAACCCCTCGGGCCTTGAAAAAATCGGCGACAACCTCTACGCAGCCTCCGCCAACTCCGGTACGCCTACATTCAACATGCCGGGCAGCGGCAGCGCGGGCGCGCTCTCCCCTTCCAACCTTGAAATGAGCAACGTGGACCTTTCCGAGGAGATCGTTAACATGATCATCACCCAGAGGGGCTTCCAGGCCAACTCCCGCATCATCACCACTACGGATACCATGCTCGAAGAGCTGGTGAACCTCAAGCGCTAAACCAAACGGCATAACGGCCCCCCGGGCCCGGTGACGGCCCGGGGGTTAAGGCCGGCAAGGAGGGTTGCATATGATTCTCGTGAACACCATGCAAGGGGAAAAGATGTATATCAACCCCGATATGATCGAAACCATCCGCGCTACCCCGGATACGGTGCTGTTTTTAAACACCAACAAGCGCATCCTGGTCAAGGATACCCCGGAGGCGCTGGTGGCGCGCATTATCGCCTACCGCCAGCAGATCTATGGCGGCAGGATGGACCCATCGAACCTGGTGGGCGACCCGGAAAACTGGGATAACGACAAGTAAAGCGAGGCAGTACAGGTGGGTTTTTCAACGACTTTCGGCATCATAGGCGGCGTTATTTGTATCGTCGTGGGCATTATGATCAACGGCAAGCTGATCGATTTTTGGGATCCGGCCTCCATTTTCATTACCCTGGGCGGCACGGTCTCAGCCCTGATCATCTCCTACCCCATGCCCCAGCTTTTGGATACCATCAAAAGCCTCAAATTCGCCTTCCAAGGGCAGAAAGACGACCCCGGTGAGAAGATCCAGCTGATCATCGACCTGGCGAACACGGCCCGCAAGGACGGCCTGCTGGCCCTGGAGCACATGCTGGAGATCATACCGGATCCTTTTCTGCAAAAGGGCATTATGCTGATCGTAGACGGCTCCAATTCCGAATTGGTGAAAAACGTGATGGAGACGGAGCTTTATTATATCCAGGAGCGACATAACCGCTGCATCGCCGTGCTCAACGCGGGCGCGGGCTATGCACCGGCCTTCGGCATGGCGGGCACGCTCATCGGGCTGATTTCCATGCTGGTGAGTTTGGAGGATGTTTCCACCCTGGGCCCGGCGATGTCCGTAGCCCTGGTTACCACCTTCTACGGCGTGATCCTAGCCAATTTCTTTTTTGCGCCGCTGGCGCGCAACCTGGGTACCTTGAGCGCCCAGGAGCAAATGATCGACGAGATGATGCTCGAAGGCGTTCTCTCCATCCAGGATGGCGAGAACCCGCGTATGATCCGGGATAAATTGGAGGCATTTATCTCCAACTACCAGGTCAGAAGGCTGAGCGAACGGCTGGAGCGCAGCCGGGCTCAGGAATAATGGGCTGCGGCGGGAAGGGAGGAGCATATGGTTAACCGGCGGCCTTCCAAAGAAGAAGGCGGCGGCTACAGCTGGATGGATACCTATGGCGATATGGTGACGCTTCTGCTCACCTTTTTCGTGCTCTTATTCGCCTTTTCCAGCGTGGATGATGATAAGTGGAGCGGCCTGGTGCAGGCCTTTACGGGCTCCCCGCCCCTGCGGAATATTACGGCTGTGGATATGCTTACCCTGCCGGACTTTTCCCAGGATCTGCCCAATACCTACCTCAATTTAGACGGCATGGTGGTGGGCAGCGGCGAGCCGGAGGAAACGGACGACCCCTCGCCGCAGGCACTCACGCCGGAGCAGCTGGCGCAGCTGGCCGTGCCGGTAAGCGCCCAGCAGCGGCTGGTAATGGAATCCGAGGAATACCAGCAAAATGAGGGCCAATTCAGCCTGCTTTACGAGCGGCTGGTGCTTTATATCCAAACGAACGGGCTGGAGGATATGCTCTTTGCCAGCCGCGATATGGAGAGCATCTATTTGCGAGTGGCCGCGGGCGTGCTGTTTGATTCCGGCAAGGCAGATTTGGTTGAAGAAGCCATGCCTGTGCTGGATACGTTAGAAGAGATTTTCTACAACGCCGGGGATGCCCTCTCCCTGATGAGCGTGGAGGGGCACACGGACAACGTCCCCATCAGCAATGCCCGCTTTACGGATAACTGGGAGCTATCCTCCATGCGGGCTATCAACGTGGTGCGCTACATGCTGGATAAGGGCCGCCTGACCCCGGATATGTTCGCCTTTTCCGGCTATGGGGAATATAAGCCCATCGCCAGTAACGATACCGAAGAGGGCAAGCAGCAGAACAGGCGGGTGGAGTTCGTTTTGCGCAAGCGCGTGATCACCGCGGCGGATCTGACGGCAGAGGGCGAGCCCTCGCAAGTGGAAAAGGACGTAGCCGTGAACGAACTGCCCGAGGAGCTGCAAGAAGTGCCGATGGAGAACGGCGGCAACGCCGCGCAAGGCCAGGAAATAGAAAAGGGGACGCAACCATGAAGAAAAATTCGATCATCATCATTGTCGCCGTGATACTAGTGGCCGCCGGCGCGGTGTATTATTTTACTAGGCCGGTCGATACGAACAAGCAGTATTATTATTCCGCGGGCGACGCCTTTGTTACCAACGTGATCGATTCGGATAGGCTCATCAAAACCACCGTGGTGCTAGGACTTAGCCAGGATGTCGGGGATGAGCTCGATGAAAAGAACGCCAAGGTGCGTGATTGTGTGCTCTATGTGCTGCGCAACCAAACGGTGGAGCAGTACCAGCAGGGGGATCTGCAGGATCAGCTTTCGGATGCCATCGTGGGGCGGCTTAACGAGAGCTTCCCCGCACATGAGGGCGAAGCGCCCCTGTTTGTAAAAGCCTATTTCAGCGATTTCGTGATGCAGTAAGAAGCGCCTGTCGAAGGGAGACATATGATTGGCTAATATACTCACACAAAGCGAGATAGACGCACTGCTTAATTCCCTTTCCGTGGGCGAGGCTGTGAAGCCGGAGCCGGAAGAGGATGCGGACAAAGGGGTTCGCATCTATGATTTCCGCACGGCCAACAAATTCTCTAAGGAGCAGATGCGCACCCTCCATACCATCAGCGATAACTTTGCCACCGTTCTCTCCACTAGGCTCACGGGCATGCTTCGCACCCTATGCGAAGTCGACGTGGTGTCTGTGGAGGAGCAGCTCTTTGGGGAATTCAACAACTCCATCCCCCTGCCCGCCCTGATCGCGGTGGTGGATGCGGCCCCGCTGACCGGCTCGTTAATCTTCCAGATGTCCTCCGCGGTGGTTTACGGTATCATTAGCTGCCTTTTTGGCGGCAGCGCGGACTATACGGATGAAAGCAAGCCCTTTTCCGAGATCGATCTGGCGATCATGACGAATGTGCTGCCCCAGTGCCTGAGCATATTTGAATCGGCCTGGGAAAAGGTAGCGGCGCTAAAGATGCGCCTTGAGCGCATCGAAACCAGCCCCCAGTTCACCCAGATCGCCGCCTCCAACGAGCCCGCGGCCATCGTCACCTTCAACGTGAAGATGGATAGCATCGAGGATATGATGGCCATCTGCGTGCCGCATTTCCTTATTCAGCCCATTTCCAAACAGCTCAACTCCATGACCTGGGCCCTGGGCGAGCAGACCTCCTCCAGGCGCGCGCCGGATGCGCAGCTCGAGGCGCAGGTGCTGGATACCAAGGTGCGCGTCAGAGCCAGGCTGCAAAAGAGCCGCATTACCGTGGGCGAGCTTTTGCAAATGAAGCCGGGGGATATCCTCTCTACCAATCACCGGATCGTAGACTTTATCCTGATGGATGTGGAGCAGATACCCAAGTTCAAAGCTGTGCTCGGCATGAGCGAGGAAAAGCGCGTGGTACAAATTGCAAAGATCATAAAGGAGCAGGATAACAGTGAGCGACAATAACATCATGTCCCAGGAACAAATCGAAGAGCTGCTGCGCAACGCGGGGCAGGTAGAGGCCGGCCCGCCCGTAGTGGATCTGGATGTAGACGCCTACCTCACCCGGGATGAGCAGGACGTTTTGGGCGAGATGGGCAACATCTGCATGGGAACGGCCGCCACCACGATGTATACGCTCCTGGGGCGCAAGGTGCTGATTACCACGCCGGCCCTCTCCGTCCATAACCGGGAAACGCTGGCCGCGGAGCACCCCCTGCCCCTAGTTGTGGTAGAGGTGCAATATACCCAGGGGATCAGCGGCAACAACCTGCTGCTGCTCAAGGAATACGACGCCGCCCTCATTACGGATCTGCTCATGGGCGGCACCGGCAACCTTGACCCCAACAATATCGTGCTGGACGAGATCAGCCTGAGCGCCATCCGCGAGGTCATGAACCAGATGGTGGGCTCTTCCGCTACCTCATTGGCCTCCATGCTGCACAAGACCATCAACATCTCCACCCCGGCGTCCAGGCGGATCGTCATCGCACAGGATAATTTGAGCAGCATCTTCCAGCGCGGGGATATCGTGCTCAAGATCTCCTTCAAAATGGAGATCGAGAACCTGCTCACCAGCGAAATCATGCAGGTTTTGCCCATAGATTTTTCGCAGAAGCTGGCGGACGAGCTTCTAAACCCCCTGCCGGAGGAACCGGAAAGCGCCTGGCAGCAGGATATGGGCGGGACGAAAAACGTCTTCGTTCCCCAGGATGCCACCTATATACCGCAGGAGGAGCCCGCGCCGGTTCCGACTCCGGCAGCGCCGGCCACAGCTCCCGCGTCGCAGAGCGCGCCGCCGCCCCCGCGGCCCACGCCGCCTACACAGCCCGCCCCTTCAATGGAAAGTGGCCAGGGTCAGCCGCCCTACCCGCCGGGCGGCTATTATCCCTATCCTTACCCGCCTTATGGTTACCCGCCCGCTTATGGCCAGGCCCCGATGCCTGGGATAGGGCAGGCCCCCTTCCACCCGCAGGCGGGGGGGGTGCTGAAGGATGCCGCCAGCGTGAACGTGAAGGATGTGGAGTATCCAGTTTTCGGCGCGATGGGCCCTGCCACGGATGGCCGGATCGAGACCCAGAACCTGTGGCGGCTGCTGGATGTGCCCATGGAAGTGACGGTGGAGTTGGGCCGCTGCACCAAAACGATCAAGCAAGTATTAGATATGAACGTAGGCTCCGTAGTGGTGCTGGATAAGCTCGCCGGCGAGATGGTGGAGGTCCTGGTCAACGGCATCCAGGTCGCCCGGGGCGAAGTGGTTGTTATAGACGACAGCTACGGCGTGCGCATCACGGAGCTCAACGCAGCGGAGCTTTCGGAGCTGACGAGAGGCAACTGAGCGCCACTCCATAACAAGCCAAGAGGTGGTGTTATATGTACGCAGGAAAGCGGATTCGTGTTCTGATTATCGATGATTCGCTCATGTTTCGCACGGCCATTGCCAAGAGCCTGGAGCAGGACCCGCAGCTCGAGGTAGCGGGGACCGCATCCGGCGCCTTTGACGCCAAGGATAAAATTAGCTCACTCGCCCCGGATGTAATCACGCTGGATGTGGAGATGCCGGGTATGAGCGGGATCGATTTTTTAAAAACGGTGATGCCCAAGCATCCCATACCCGTGATCGCGGTCAGCGGAGCGGATAGCATGGTGTTCGAGGCCATGCGGGCGGGTGCTGTGGATTTCATCGCCAAGCCGGAAGATAGCGAGATGGCCGCCTTTTCTAGGGAGCTGGCCTCCAAGATCAAGATCGCTTCGGTGGCCCGCCTGGTGGGGCCGATCCTGCGCGACCCTACTTCCGCCAAGCGCGGCCCCGTGCCCTGCTCGCCGCTGGAGGCGCTCACGGGGGATTGCGGCAAGAACATGCTGGTGGCCATCGGCGCATCCACGGGCGGCACGGAGGCGACCAGCCGAATCCTCAAAGCGCTGCCCGCGGGCATGCCCGGCATCGTCATCGTGCAGCACATGCCCCCGGTCTTTACCCAAATGTATGCCGAGCGGCTGGATCGGGAAACCCTGCTCACCGTGCACGAAGCGCAGGACGGCATGCCCATCCTGGCCGGCCATGCCTATGTGGCTCCGGGGGACGCGCATTTGCGGGTAGCCCGGCGCGGCGCCGAGCTGATCGCCAAGGTAGGCGGCACGGAGAAGGTGAGCGGGCACTGCCCCTCTGTGAACGTATTGTTTGAGTCTGTGGCGGAGGTTATGGGCAACCGGTCTGTGGGCATCCTGCTCACCGGCATGGGAGCCGATGGTGCCACGGGGCTTTTGCGTATGAAGGAAAAGGGCGCCTATACCATCGGCCAGGATAAGCAATCCAGCGTGGTATACGGCATGCCCATGGAGGCTATGAAGCTGGGCGCGGTCCTGCGCGAAGCGCCGCTGGAGGCGATCCCCGGCGCGCTGCTCGAGCAGCTTAAGCGGCCCATCCGCCCATAAGAACCCAATCAGAAAGGGGCAGCCAGATGGAACATATGCCGGAGCCGAAACTATTCAACGTGACCGAGTGTGTGGTAGAATGCATGCTTGACGAGGTGCTGCACGAGGAAAAGATGTGTACCTGCCGCCAATGCAGGCTGGATGTGATGGCTTTGGCCCTCAACCACCTGCCGCCCAAATATGTGGTCTCCGAGCAGGGCAAGGCCTTTGAGATCTACCGGCTCCAGGGCCTGGCCCAAAGCCGGGTCACCGTATACCAGGAGATCTTGCGGGCGGCGCAGATCGTCAAGCAGCGGCCGCACCACAAGCGCCAACAGGCTTAGCGGCCGATATGCCGCAGCTTTTCGGCGGCTTTGGTATCCATTTCCGCCACGAAAAGCAAGATCTGCGCCACGACCTCGTAAAGGGCGGGCGGGATGGCGTCGCCCACGGAGAAGCGGGTGAGCAACTCTGCTGCGGTGGAATCCTCCACCACGGGAACGCCGTGCACCCTGGCCGTTTCGATAATATTGTCCGCGATAACACCCTTGCCCACAGCCGCGAGGATGGGGGCTTCATCCGCAAGCGGATCATATTTGAGGGCGGCCGCATGCCGCTGGGGCTTTTTTGCGTTCTTATTCTCTTGCATCGCTGCTCCTAACTTATATGGATATATCCAGCGCGCCGGGGGCGCTGAGGCCGAAGGCCTGCTGAAGGGCCTGCCCTGCGTTGAGCGGGGTGATGGCCGCCTCCCGCCGCACCACGGAGGCGCTTTTGAAGCGATAGGGCGCGGGGAATGGCAATTCGGCGGCCTGGCTTAGCTGAGATTGGATAAAGGCGTGCGCTTTCGCCCCTTCCACCCGGAATTGCAGGGTGATATCGCCACGCTCCACCTTCAGCAGGGTGTCCACGGGGCCCAGGTTCTGCGTTTCCAGGCAGATGGCCACGGTCACGTTGGCCTCGTCCACCATAGAGGAGCCACCGTGGCGCTTGAGCACATAGAGGCCGGCGTCCTGCCGATTCTCGTGGAGGGTGATGGGCAGGGGTACATACAAAAGATTGCCCAACTCGCCGCCCATCTGCACCTGTGCCGTCAACGCCTGGCCCATTTCCAGCACCGGCTTCAGAAGCCGGGCCGTTTCCGGCCCTTCCTGCGCCTTGAGCGCGCCGGTGAAGGCTAGGAGCTTAGTTTCAAGCTCTGCGGCCGCTTCCCGCAGTGCCTGGCCCTGCTCGCCGGGAGCACGCTCCAACAGGGCGGCGAAAAGATCGCGCAGCCCGCTTTGCAAAATAGACTGTTCCTTGGGCGCTTGCCCGGTTTGCACCGTTTCCTGCGGCTTCGCCCCCTGCGGGAGCGGGTTCGCTTGCCTTTCGGGGGGGCTTTGCGGCCCTGCTGCCGCGGCGCGGCTATCTTGCGCGGTTTGCGGCGCTTCCGGCTGCGATTGTACGGATTGAGCCGTATCAGCAGGCGCTTGCGGCCCTGCTGCCGTGGTGTGGCTATCTTGCGCCGTTTGCGGCGCTTTCGGCTGCGATTGTACGGATTGCGTCGCATCCATGGACGCTTGCGGTCGCAGGCCCTGCATGGCCTGATAAACCAGGGCGCGCTCCGCGCCGCTGGCCTCAGGCGGCAGGTCGGCCATCAGTTGCAGCATCAAGCCCCGGGCCTCCGGCTCGGGCAGGGCGGGCAGACGTTCGCTTAGCTCCTGCCAAACGCCGCTTTGCGTAAGCTTGGCGGAGAGGCTTGGCGAAAGGCCCTGCGGCAATTCGCCCGGGACTGCCTGCGGCGCCGCTACGCCCCTTGCTTGGGCTACCACCGCTTCCATTTGGCGCACGGCGGCTTCCAAAAGGGGGGCTGCCTGACCATTCCGCGCGGCCAGGCTTTCGGCCGCGG
>DHOI01000042.1:443-697 GCA_002409725.1 Christensenella sp. UBA5394 | reverse complement strand
AAAGTCCGCCGTTTGCACCGGGTCTTGCAGCCAGTTGGCAAAGGCCGCCACCGTGTCCGCATCGAGCGGCAGGGAGGAGGCTGCAAAGAGCAGGGATTCCCCTGCGCTAAGGTCGGGGAAGCGGGCCGTTAGCTCGGCCATCCGCGCAAAAGTTTCGGGCCGGGCCGGCGCGCCCATTTGCGATAGCGCCTCGGCAATGGCCAAATTGGTCCGGCTGGGCGGCACCTGCATGCGTAGCAAGGCGAATTCCGCAA
>DHOI01000042.1:0-218 GCA_002409725.1 Christensenella sp. UBA5394 | reverse complement strand
TGGCCGTTTACGCTCACCAATTCCAGCGTGGGGGCGCTTTGGCCCTCCTCCTGCTGCGATATTTGCAGCAGCACGATATCCCCGGCCTGCAAGGGTTCCATGGTGCGCTGGCTGGCCTTGACGAGCTCTCCCTCCGGCAGGCGCAGCACCACCTGGCCCTGATCCGCCTCGACGACCTCGGCTTGGAGGACATCCCCGGGGGAATAGGACGAGAGCGC
>DHOI01000062.1:3870-15362 GCA_002409725.1 Christensenella sp. UBA5394 | reverse complement strand
ATGATCTTCCCCGGGGAAGATCATGGGGAGCTTGCGAAGCTGGGTGCGGCAATGGTAGCCTTTTTGCAGATACTCCACCAACAGGCGGGCGGTGCGGCGATAGGTGTCTGCCTGGTCCGTATGGGGAGCGGTGTGGTAACAGCGAAAAATATTGGCCACGTTGGCGAAATCGGGTTCTATGTTTCCGTGCAGGTCCATCCCAAAAGCAAGAACGCACCGCTCTCCTAAGACTTGACGCAGGCGGCTTGCCAGCCGGTATTCTCCGCTGCCGATAGCAACCACGTTCATAGCGCCGTGTAGAAACATCCAAACTCCGTCAATATCCGGGGCCTGCCTGGCGGCATTCAGTATCTGTTCTTCAAAATACAGATACGTTTCCGTTTCCACCGGCCCGTAGGATTGGGCGCAAGCGTAAATGGCGGGCACCATCTCAATGCCTGCCTTTTCAAAGATATCCGCCACAGGCAGATGATCGAGAACAGCCTGGCCTTCATAGTATTCAAACATAGCACGGGTCGTTTGGTTTGGGCAGAAGTCATTGGATTCATGGGCAAAAGCGCCGATCAGCACTTTCATGGGCCTTCCTCCTTACAGCAAATCTATGCTTATGTAGAGAGCGCCCCGGCTTAAAATGCCGGAGCGCTCGTGTTCCCGGTTAGCGGGCCGCCCAGAGGAATCCCCTTCTGGTGAGTTCCGCCACCTGGGGAATCTCAAAGATCTTATCGACATGGCCCAGGGAGCAGTAGAACACCCGGCCTTTGCCCCATAGCTTGGTATACACCACCGGCATTTGCACCGGCCCATTTGCGCTGTGGGGGCCCACAGTATGCACCAGTGTGGTGGCCAGCACGTTCACGCTGGGGTCCAGATGCAGGTAATACTGCTCGGAGTGCACATCAAAATCCTCGATGCCTTCCACAATGGGAGAAGCCACGCCCCTGCGTACGTTTACCCGGTAATCGGTCTCAAAAGCGCCCTCGGGAGAGGGATAATACTTGGTTACATAATCCAGGTTTTCCTTAGAGAGATCGGAAATATGATGGTACCAGGTATCGCCGGGGTGGGATACCCACTGGCTGCCCGTCATAAACTGCCATTCAATATTCCAGCGGAAGGAGTCGCACATGCCGCCATGGTTGCCAGCAATGCCTACGCCCGATTCCACAGCGGAGGATACGTGGAAAGCATAACGGTCATCCATCTGCCCTTGGGTCCAGAGCGGCACGATTAAATCCTGGCTCTTCAAAAATTCCTCATCCGCAAGCCGATCCATGGAGGCCTCGCGGATAACCTGAAATCCCTCCTTCTCCAACATATCCTGGTAGCGCTTGCTTACCTTTTCGGGTTCGTGTCCATCCCAGCCACCGTAGAAAATAAATGCCTTTTTCATGTCCACAATCTCCTTTTATACTAATATAAGTAATCCTTCTGATTTCTTAAGGGAGCCTATTTACGGGCCGTGGATTTTTTGATGCGATATTGATCGAACAGCACGGCCAGCACAATGATAATGCCCAAGGCCATCTTCTGCCAGTAGGGGTTTATACCCATTAGGTTCAAGCCGTTGTTCACAAGGCCCAGCGCCAAGGCACCTGCCAGGGTGTTGAGCATGCTGCCTTTGAACGTGCCGCCCACATACACCGCCGCCAACGCCTGCAGGGAAAGGTCTCCGCCGGAAGCCGGTTGACCCGAGGATAGGCGCGAAGCCTGCACGATACCCGCAGCTGCCGCGCAAAATCCGCATATGGCAAAAATGGCGATTTTGGTGCGGGTCACATCGATGCCCGAAAGCCGGGCGGCAGTGGCGTTTTCACCAACGGAGATGACGCTACGGCCAAAGGGGGTATATTTGAGCACAATAGCGCCGATGATGATGAACACGGCCATGATCACCGTGGGCACGGGAATTACGTTGGCAATATAGCCGCGCCCCAGCACCAAAAACTCTTCGGATAGGCCGCTGATAGGCATGCTGTTGGTCAACAGTAGCGTGGCACCCTGTACCATGTACTGCACGCCCAGGGAACCGATAAACGCGGGGATCTTTAAGATCGTGACGATAAAACCGGTAAAGCAGCCTACCAAAACGCCCACCACAAGGCAGATGATAATTGCAGGAATCATGGGCATACCCAGCTTTGTCATCATCAGGGCAGCGTTGCAGCCGGCAAAGGTAGAGGCCATACCGGTTGAAAGGTCGATTTCACCGCCCAACACCACAAAGGATGCGCCTAGCGCCACCATGGCGTTTACGCTGATCTGGCGTACGACATTGATGATATTGTTCGGGGTAAGGAAGGCTTTTGTCGTGACGGACAAAATTAGCGCCATCAGGATAACGATAAGCCATGCGCCCAGCGAATTTCCAATACCTGCTATTTTATGTCCCCAATTATTTTCTTTTCCGGCTTTCATATCATACTCCTCCAATGGCTAATTCTGTAACGGCCTGCTGCGAAAACTGATCTTTTGCCAATTCGCCCACCACGCGGCCTTCCCGCATTACAATAATCCGATCGCTGATGCCCAGCACTTCTTCCATTTCGGAGGATACGACAATAATGGTTTTGCCGGCTGCCGCAAGGTTATTGATAATGGTGTAAATCTCGAGCTTTGCTCCCACGTCTATCCCCCGGGTAGGCTCATCAAAAATAACGATTTCAGAATCGGGTAGGAGCCACTTGGCCAAAACTACCTTCTGCTGGTTGCCGCCCGAAAGCAACATGGCGATCTGATCTACCGAAGGAGTGACGATATGCAGGTCATTAACATACTGTTCTGCCACCTGACGTTCTTTTTTGAAGTTGAAGAATGACCGCGTCAGGATCTTCTTATAAGCTACCATGGCAATGTTTACTTTTATCGGCAAAGAGAGGAATAGCCCCTCCTCCTTGCGGTTTTCGGTAACAAAGCCTATTTTTTGGCGCACTGCCTGCCGAGGATTCCGGATGTTTACCTCTGTGCCGTTTATGCGGACAACGCCCGACGTCTTAGGATCGGCCCCAAAGATTAAGCGCATGGTCTCGGTGCGGCCCGCACCCACCAGGCCCGCAAAGCCCAACACCTCACCCCGCCGCGCTGAGAATGACACATCCTTCACCCGGTAGCCGTCCGATAGATTGCACACCTCAAGCGAAACTTCGCCAAGGGTTACTTTTCTGGGCGGGAATTGCTGGGTCAGCTCTCTGCCGATCATCATGCTGATCAACTCGGACTTCGTCACCTCGTGCACGGCTTTGGTGCCTACAAAGCAGCCATCCCGCAATACGGTAAGGCGGTCGCAGATTCGGAATATCTCATCCAGGCGATGGGTGATGAAGATAACGGCAATGTGCCTATCTTTTAGGGTCTGTATAATGCGGAACAAAGTCTCGGTCTCGCTGGCGGTCAGGGAAGAGGTAGGCTCGTCCATAATAACCACCTGGGAGTTGATGCTGACCGCTTTGATGATCTCTACCAATTGCTGTTGTGCCAAGCTCAAGGAACGGACCATGGCGGTAACATCCATTTTTATGTCAAAGGTATCAAATAATTCCTTGGCGTCTTTGTTCATCTGTTTCCAGTCGATGAACCCATTTTTTCGGGGATAACGCCCTAGAAAAACATTTTCCGCAACGCTCAGCTTTTTCATCAAGTTAAGCTCTTGGTATATGATGGAGATGCCTAGCCGTTCCGCTTGTTTGGGCGAGGTGATCTCCACCTCGTGCCCGCAGAATTCAATGGTGCCGCTATCTTTGATATAGGCACCGGACAATATTTTCATCAGGGTGGACTTTCCAGCGCCATTTTCACCCACCAATGCATGCACTTCCCCCTTTTTTACCGTCATGCACATGTTGCATAGGGCTTTCACACCCGGGAACGACTTGTTCACATTGGTAAGCTTGAGGATGTCGCTTTGTTCCGTTTGCACTATACACCCTTCTTTCTTAAGGTAAATTGTGTATAAATTAGGATGCCTGCGGAAGAAGCGCGGAGATCCTTGTGCTCTTCCGCAGGCTGCGAGTGATTTACATCTGGTTCTAAACCTTATTTTGCTTCGGGGGCGGGCTTGCCCTCTAGGATGGTGGCGCCGTCCAGCTGGCCCTGGCTGCAATATACGCCGGCAGGGGTCTCAATAGCCTGGTCGATGGGATTGCCATCCACGTAGTGATCCTGGATCTTCTCGGCTACCAAACGGGACATGCTAACGGGGTCCTGGGTAATGGTGGCCATGTACTGGGTGCCCTTATCGATCAGGGAAATCTCGTCGTCTTCGCCGTCAAAACCAAACGCCAGCACTTCGGTGCGGTTGGCGGCCACGCAGGCATCGTAGGCACCCAAGGAATCCTGGGCACTGGCGCCAAAGATCATATCCACGTTGTTATAAGTCACGAGCGCATCCTCGATAACGGTCATGGCCTTGGGGCGCTCGCCGGCATCGTATTCCTGCAAAATGGTAAGGTTGATACCGTTGGCTGTGAGGGCATCGCTAAAGCCACTGCAACGCCTGAGGGGCATTTCGTTGTTGCTGCGAACAGTCACCAGGTTCAGCGAGGTCTTTCCTTGGGCCTTGAGTTGCTCAGCCGCCCAGGTGCCGCCTACCCAGCCGGCGTTATAATTATCCGTGCCGGTAGTAAAGGTAATGGCGTTTTTGGCAACATCGGGTATCTCCATGTTGTCCATCAGGTACACTTGAATGCCGCGCTGTTCGCACTGATCAAACACATCCTGCATAGCGTCGATCCACCAAGTAGCCATTACAAGAATATCGATATCTTTGTTGATGAGGTCATTGCAGCCGGAGAGCTGTACGGCGGAATCCAGGTTGCCATCCACAAACTGGTAGGTCCAACCCCGTTTTTCACATTCTTCCACGAAGGTATCATACATGCGCACATAGAAGGGGAAGTTCAGGGAAGGCAAGGAGAAACCGATGCTCAACTTGCCGTCGCCCGCATCGGTTTCTGCAGGGGCCGCGGGCTCGCTGTCGTTATCGACAGGGGTGGCAGGTTGTGAGCTGCAAGCAACAAGGCTGCAGGCCATGGCCAGAACGAGGAACAGTGCAATCCATTTTTTAACGTTTTTCATTTCCTTATCCTCTCTATTTCTTCATTATTTTTCCACACGCATTGTGTGGTGGGTAACTGGTTTTAAAAATTTACCCCGCCAATCAAAATCACATTGGCAAAAGGCGAGGTCTCTCCTGTTCGAATGATACATTTCGCCCGTTGAGTATATTGCTTGAATTCCTCATGGGATATCATCGTCACCGGTACGTTTCCATTAAACACATCCTTGATGTTTTGCAAGAGAGCCGGATTTTTCTCTCCTATTTCCGATGCCACGATCATGGATTCCACCACCAGTTCGTCGGCCACCGCTTCCAGCACTTCCAAAAATCTGGGGATGCCCGCAGTCACGGAAACATCCACAACCTTTACGCCTTTAGGAACGGGCAAGCCGCAGTCTGCTACGCATAGGTATTCCGTATGGCCTAAAGCGGCGATCTCCCCTACGATCTGGGGGTTCAAAATTCGGTCTCTCTTCATGTTGTCTCATCCTTGCTCTTCAAATCTTTCTTAGTCCGCATGCAGGGGACATGGCCATCCAATATTTGGATAGGGCATCGTTACCCCAAAAACATGCCGGGGATATTTGGTTCAAAAAAGAGGATATCACAGGCTTTCCCGCGCAACAAACCGATGGGCCAAAACCTTTTCGTAAAGAGGTTCGCCCTTGAGCAGATGGTCTATCAGCATCATGGCCGCCACTCGGCCAAGTTCCAGCATAGGCTGAGCCATTGTGCTAAGGCGGGGATTGGTGAAATTCGCCATATAGATGTCATCCAGGCCCATTACTTTAATTTGTTGCGGCACTTTTACCGCCAATTTGCGAAGGGCATCTAAAACACCAATGGCAATCAGATCGTTTCCGCAGACCACGCCGTCTATTGCGTTATCCCTTTGGAGGAGATCCTGCATGCCGGCATAGCCTGTTTCCAGGTCGAATGCATGGAGGTAAACAGCCTCTTCTCGAAATGGAATGCCTAAATCCTCTAAGGCCTGCACATAGCCGAAGTAACGGTCGGTCTTATCATTATAGGCGGATGAAATAAGCGCGATGTTCTTGCAGCCGGCCGCGGCCAATTTGCATGTGCTTTCGTATATGGCATGGGCAACATCCACATACACGCGGCCAATGTTCTTCTTCCCCCCCGTATCCGCGAAGCGGTCCACGATCACCAAGGGAATGTCCACATCTTTAAGAGTTTGCGCCTGGGAGCCTTGAAGCGTGCGTGTATAGATAATGCCATCCACCATGCGGGCCTTAAGAAATTCCAGGTACTCTCGCTCCCGTTTCAGGTCATTGTCCGTATTGCAGTAAATCACGCCAAAGCCGGCATCTCGTGCAACATCCTCGATACCCCGGGCAATTTCCGGGAAGTAGGGGTTTACAATATCCGGCAAAATGAAGCCAATGATATTGGTTTTTTTGGTTTTCAGCCCCCGAGCCACCGCATTGGTGATATAGTTATTTTCCTGCACAACCTGCTTCACTCTGGCACGGGTAGCGTCGCTGATGTTTTCATCCCGGCCATTGAGAATTTTGGAAACAGTCGTGACCGACACGCCGGCTTGTTTTGCAATATCCTTGATCGTCACACTGGCACCTCACACAGACTTGATAAAAAGATGCAGGGAAACGTTTCCCTTATACAATTTTATCCTATCAGGTCTTGGTCCAAAAAGATAGTGGCAAAAAAACCGAATTTGGAGAATTTGGGGGCCTTTTGCCGGAAGGTACCCGCATAGGGGGTGTTTTCCCCCATTGCAGGCTTTTGGAAATTAATTAAACAAGATGACTCCTTTGATATAGCCGTCGGATTTATCGATGGATTTGCGGAAGATCTCCTGCATAGCGGGCAGGTCGTCATACCGTGCGGTGTGGGTAACAAAACGGCCGGGATCATATACGCCGCGTTTAATCAGTTCATAGGTACGGGGCAGAATGTCTTCATAATGCGCATTGCTCATGGGGGCCAGGTTATACACCTTCAATCCGCCCAAATGCCATTTGGTACCGTTGAATGTCACATCTCCCCGGTGGAAGGTGCCGATGATGAGCTTTCCCGCTTGCTTGGTAAGGGAATCGGCCAGGTGGAATCCGGAATCCGAAGCGCCAAAGTCGATGCAAATATCCGCGCCGCCCTTTGCCTTGATTTCCTCGATTACCTTCTTGCCTTCTGCACTCTCAGGATCGAGAACTTCATAGGGGCCATAGGCTTCCGCCATCTTCCGGCGGTCTTCCCGCAGCTCGAACACGGTAACCCGGCCTGCGGGGGAACCGTTCATCAGGCCTTGGAGCGTGAGCTGGCCCATATAACCCGCGCCCACCAGTACTACGTGGTCGCCAGGGGCGATATCCGTGAGATAGAGCAGGTTCACTACACAGCAGTTCGGCTCAATTACGGCTTTGGCCCAATCCGTGGTATCATCGGGCAGCTTCACGCAGCAGTCGGCACGCAAGGTGATGTACTCCGCCATCATTGTGTTGCTGCCGGAGGCACAGAAAACCTTATCGCCGGGTTTAAGGCCCTTTACGCCTTCGCCCACCTTTTCCACGATGCCAGCGCCTTCATGACCAATGGGGTACGGCATTGCTCCGGGCGCGTTGACACCACGTATCAGCCAGGAATCCCAGCAGCAAAGGCCGCAGGATTTTGTCCGGATGAGCACCTCGTCATATTTAGGTTCCGGCACTTCCAAAGGCAAAATGCCAACTTTGTTCATCTCAACAACATGAACCGCGTTCGCCTTCATCGTTTTCCCTCCTTCAATTTGTCTTTTGGTTGTTCACATATCTAACAGACGGACGATCAACCCCAAATTAACAACGGTACACTAGTTTAGGTAAACGTTACCCTAAAAATAAAATAAACAAAACTGCCTGCTTTGCAAGGAAAAATCCAGTGCGTTGTTGTATTGGGCTAAACCTTGTACTCTATTATAGCTACAATTTTCGGGGTGTCAATAGCCGTTTTTGAGGAACCCCGCAGAGGAATTGTGGTATAATTATTAAAAAAGGTGTGATTTTAATGCGCGGATCTAGCTTCTAGCTATATCTAAACTGTTGACAAAAGAAATCCCTATGCTATACTTGTCTCAATTTTTCAGCCATTTGTTGCCTCAGAAAGGAGCGCCGTTATTTATGGATAAATCTTTTCCCCGTACCACTGTGGGCGGGGTTTCGCTGCCGCGTATGATCATTGGATGCAACTGGATATCAGGCTTTAGCCACCGAAGCGCAGCCGGAGATACCATGATTCGCAGCCATCACCACCAACCTGATAGCGTATCGCGCATCTTTGAAACGTTTTTGGAGCGTGACATCAATGCCGTGCTGGGCCTTTTTAATACCGATCCGAATTTGATCAAGGCCGTAGAACTTGCCCAGGAACGCACAGGTAAAGAGATGATCATCATAGATGAGCCCATCATCAACATGGACAATACCCCCGCCGCCCGCGCCGAAGCGAAAGCAGAGATCGAAAAATGCGCCAAACGGGGAGCGAAATTTTGCCTGCCCCTGCATTCCTGCGTCGAACAGCTTGTGAATAAAAATACAGGAACCATGGACCGCCTGCCGGATTATCTGTATATGATCCGGGAAGCGGGTATGGTGCCCGGATTATCGGCCCATATGCCCGAGGTCGTGCAGTATGCGGATGATAATGAGTATGATGTGGAAACCTACATCCAGATCTACAATTGCGCGGGCTTTCTGATGCAGGTGGAAATCGAAAGCGTGGCCAAAGTCATCCATAACGCGAAAAAGCCCGTCATCACCATAAAGCCTTTTGCGGCAGGCCGCGTAACGCCTTTTGTGGGCTTGAATTTCTCCTTTAATACCATCCGTGAGCAGGATATGGTTTGCCTTGGCTGCTTTAATGCAGACGAGGCAGCCGAAGATATTGAGATCGCCGAGGCTGCCCTAGAGCGCCGTTTGCCGCGCATCTCCGCACGCAACAGCCCCCTCCAGACCGATGTCATCAGCGGAGAGACAAAGGCCTAGGCGAAATTGGGCACTGTATCGAAGGAAATACGGATGTGGGAGATAGCCGCAGCCTGCTCCTGCACAGCCTGGAAATGAAAGACGGTATGAATTCTGAACATTATTTCTGGAATGTACAGATTCATACCGTTTCTTTGTGTGCAAAGCTCCCGTAAATAGGCACTTTCGTGTTCGAGGCGACCAGGACTATTGTTATCCGCGTATCGAGAAAAACCATTATAGCTTTTCAGTCCGGCTCCCCAATAGGTTCCCTTATTTGGGGAGAGTAGGTGGATGCCGCACAAAATATTCCGGCTAAGCCGCGCAATGGGGGCCGTTATCAGCCGTAAATCCGGCCTACCAGCCAATTGATGAGGGAGGCGGGCAGGAACTTTGCCATGAGCGCGAACAGGCGGTATTTCGTTCCAACCACGAAGAATGGCCTAGGCCTGGCGCAAGTGGCGGCGCGATAAATGAAGCGGGCCACCAAATCCGGCGGCATGCCGTTTTGCTCATCGCGCTCCATGGTGGCGATGGAGCGGGCGATGCGGCTACCATATTCACCATCCGGCGTGGGGGCCATAAGGCGGGCGGTGGTGAAGCCCGTTTTTACATCGCCGGGCATAACGGCGCAAACGGATACGCCCAGCGGGCCGACCTCGTTGCGCAGGGCCAGCGTGCAGGCGTTGATCGCGGCCTTGGAGGCTGAATATAGGGTTTGGAAGGGAACCGGCAGCACGGCCGCCACGGAGCTGACGTTGACAATGCGGCCTCCCGTTTTCCTAAGGTAAGGAAGGGCTTCCTTGGACGCGGCCAGGAGGCCGAAAAAGTTAACGTCAAACTGGCGCTTCATATCCACCAGGGGCGTGTGCTCCACTGCGCCGCCGATGCCAAACCCGGCGTTGTTCACGAGCACGTCGATGCGCCCCTCCAGGCTGTAGACATGCGAAAACGCAGCAGCCAGGGAGGCCTCGTCCGTAACGTCGGCTGTAATGTGCGTAACGGCTCCACCGGAACCCCCTGAACGGGACAGCTCGTATACGCGGAATCCGTGCGCTGTAAACATTTGGGCCGTTGCGCGCCCAATGCCTCCGCTGCCGCCTGTGATGAGCGCCACGCGGCCACAGTTGGTTTCAGGCATGAAAAAAACGCCTCCTTTGCATCCGTAAAGTGACCAGGCTACGCCTAGATCAGCCCGCGCGCCGCAAAAACGTGCTGAATGATATCCATCGCCTCGTCCAGGATCTCATAGGTGTGGGTGGCCATGTAGCTGGTGCGCAGCAGGCACTCCGAAGCCGCCGTGGCAGGCGGGAGCACCGGGTTTACATATACGCCGGCGTCATAAAGGTACCGGTTTGTGACGAGGGTGTTTTTCGCGTCATAGGTATAGAGCGGGATAATGGGCGTTTGGGACAGGCGTATTTTAATGCCGCGCTTCATCAGCCCATCCCGCGCATATTGGGAGACGGCGCCAAGACGCTCCACAATCTCCGGATGCTTGCGCAGATAGCGCAGGGCGGTAAGCGCCACGGCGCAGGAGGCCGGCGTAATGGAGGCGGAAAAAATCAGCGGGCGCGAAACATGCCGTACGTATTCCGTAACATAGGCATCCGCAACCATGAATCCGCCCAGGCTGGCCAGCGATTTGGAGAAGGTGCCCACGATGACGTCCACATCACCCAAAAGGCCGAAGTGGTTCGCCGTGCCGCGGCCGCCATCGCCAAGAACGCCCAGACTATGCGCGTCGTCTAGCAGTAAGCGCGCACCGTATTTCTTTTTAAGACGAACGAGCTCCGGCAGGTTGGCAATGTCGCCGCCCATGCTGAACACGCCGTCGGATATGATGAGGATGCCGGCGGAGTCGGGCACGCACTGGAGCTGGCGCTCCAGATCCTCCATATCGTTATGCTTATAGCGCAACATCTTGCCGTAGCTCAATCTACAGCCATCGTAGATGCTCGCATGGTTTTCCCGGTCGCAAATCACGTAATCGCCGCGGCCGACCAGGGCGCTGATGGCGCCGAGGTTGGATTGGAAGCCCGTGGAGAAGGTAACGCAGCCTTCCTTGCCCATAAAATCCGCCAGCTCGCGCTCGAGCTCGAGGTGCATCGCGAGGGTGCCGTTGAGAAAGCGCGAGCCCGAGCAGCCTGAGCCATACTGCTCAAAGGCTTTGATGCCCGCCTCAATCACCTCGGGGTTGGTCGTGAGGCCCAGGTAGTTGTTGGAACCCAGCATAATACGGCGCTTGCCCTCCATGATCACCGCGATATCCTGGCGGGACTCCAGCGCATGGAAATACGGGTAAATACCCGCATCTTTGACTTCCTTTACAACGGTATAATTCGCACATTTATCGAATAAATCCATATAACATAACACCATCCCTTTTCATAAACACAATTTATATTTTATCACACGTTGGCCTATGCGGCAATAAATATCCGCCGCGTCTCCGCCAG
>DHOI01000062.1:0-3507 GCA_002409725.1 Christensenella sp. UBA5394 | reverse complement strand
ATTTTGCCCTCCCGCAATATGATAGAGCAACAATTTGAGGGAGGGTTTTGATTTGATGAAGCGATGCATTGCATGGTGCCTGGCGGCGCTGACGCTGCTTTTTTGCTGCGCGGCCTGCAGCAAAACCGAAAGCCTGCGGCAGGTGACGATCAACGAGGTGACCCGGTCGGTTTTTTACGCACCGCTGTATGTGGCGGCCTCCAAGGGGTATTTTGAGGCCGAAGGCATGACGGTGGAGATCGTGACCGGCGGCGGCAGCGATAAATCCATGACGGCCCTCCTGGCCGGGGAGGCAGATGTGGCCCTGATGGGTCCGGAAACCGGCATATACGTAGTGAACCAGGGCCAAAAAAACCATCCCATGATCGTGGCCCAGCTCACCAAGCGGGATGGCTCCTTCCTGCTTGGCCGGGAGGCGAACGATGCCTTTGATTGGGAGGAAGTGCGGGGCAAGGCCATTATTGGCGGCCGCCCCGGCGGTATGCCTTATATGACGCTGCTATATGTGCTGCGCCAACACGGGCTGGAGCCGGGCAAGGACGTAGAGGTCATTAGCAACATCCAATTCAACCTCATCGGCGGGGCTTTCGAGGGTGGCACAGGCGATTATGTCGCCCTGTTCGAGCCGGTGGCCAGCCAGTTCGCCGCCCAGGGCAAGGGCCACATCCTGGCCAATATGGGCCTGGAGAGCGGCGAGGTGCCCTATACCACCTTCATGGTGCGGCCCGAAACCATCGAAAAGGACGCCGAGTTTGTTACCGCCTTTGTGCGGGCCATCTATAAGGCCCAAAAGTGGGTGCAGACAGCTACGGATGAAGAGGTTGCCGAAGCCATGCAGCCCTACTTCCCGGATACGGATCTCGCTACCCTGGCGGCCGTGGCCAAGAGCTACCGTGCTACGGACAGCTGGACGACAGATCCCATCATGACCGAGGATTCCTTTACAAGGCTGCAGGATGTTATCGATGGGGCCGGGGAGCTCACTGCCCGCGTAGCCCTGCCCACGTTGGTGGATAACAGCTTCGCCCAGGCCGTAGTAAAAGAGGTCGGATAAAAATCAAAGCCCGCAAAGGCCGCTTCCCGGCAAGGACAGCGGCCTTTTTTGGCCTTTTTTGTTGATGTTTTGCGCCTAAGCGCCTATAATAAATGCTGTATATGCTTAAGGTAAGGAGAGTCAAGCCCTGCGCCTAGGAACTGCCCGTTTGGCGCGCTTCGTTGTCATCGTCAGTCGCCGTAGAACTACTACGGAGCCCTCCTCTTCCTCCAAATGTATTCATGCCGGCAGTTTCTAGGTCAAAGAGTTTAGAAGGTCGGAAAGCATGTCAGCGCAAGGCGCCGTACGCAGGCGTAGCGGTGCCTACGGCGAGTACCGGAAACATGGCGATGACGTGTTTTCCGGCCCTCTAAACCGCAGGGGTTTAGCTTCCCTTACCTGAAACCAAAGAAAGGACTTTCCTATGAACGAAGCGAACCTACCCACGCACAACGATGCAGAATTGCACACCGCCATGCAGCGGCAGCTGGACGATATCATGGCGGGTGATCCCAACCGCATCATGCACATGCTGGCCCCCTCTTTGATGGACGTCAACTTTGGCGAGCGCGAGGTGCTGCTGCGCTACGGCATATCCCCTTGGATGCTCAACATGTCGGGCATACTCCACGGCGGCATCCTCGCCACCATGATCGATAACAGCATGGGCGTTTTCAGCCGGGCCTTTACGGGCAAATCCATCCTCACGCTCAACCTACAGGTCTCTTATGCGGCCGCCGTACGCCCGGAAAATGAATGGGTACAGATCCGCTGCCGCATCACCACCCTTACCAATCGTTTCGCCCACCTTTACGCCGCCGCCAGCACCGAGGAAGGCGGGCCCACGGCCTCCTCCACAGGCATCGTTTATTTGAAATAGAGGCGCGGTTTTAGTTGCGTTTTTCTTATAATTATATTACATTAAAAATATTAAAACTAGGAGGTAACTGGTATGCGCTATGAGATTTGGGGCGAGCAGCTGCCCGCCGTAACCATGCAGCTGGAGGTGGGGGAAAGCGTTTATACCCAGCGCGGCGGCCTTTCCTGGATGAGCGACGGCATCAACATGGAAACCAATATGAAGGGCGGCCTCGGCAAGGCCCTGGGCCGGATGTTCTCCGGTGAAAGCCTCTTCATGGCCACCTACACGGCCCGGCACGCTGGCGCGCAGATCACTTTCGCCTCCTCCATGCCGGGCAATATCAAGGTTTTCGAGATCGGCCCGGGCCGGGAATACATCGCACAAAAGAGCGCCTTCCTCTGCGCCCAGCCCGGCGTAACCCTTTCCGCCGAATTTACCCGTAGCTTCAAGGGCGGCCTCTTTGGCGGCGAGGGCTTCATCCTGCAACGCTACACGGGCAGCGGCCTGGTGTTTTTGGAGCTGGATGGCGCCATCCGCGAATATACCCTTGCGCCCGGCGAGGTGCTCAAGGTGGATACGGGCAACGTGGCTGCCTTTGAATCCACGGTGGGCTATTCCGCCGAAATGGTCAAGGGCTTTACCAACATCCTCTTTGGCGGCGAAGGTCTCTTCCTCACCACCTTGCAGGGTCCCGGCAAGGTATGGCTGCAAACCATGTCCGTCTCCGAGCTGGCGGGCCGCATCCTGCCCTATATGCCCAGCCACGACTGATACCGGAGGGATTATGCTCAATGCGTAAAAGGAGCGGCTAAACCGCTCCTTTTCTTTAGGCTGAAAATATATTCAGCGCCAAATGCAACCTTCCCCGCCTCCCGCGCGTTTTATGGGTGAAAGCAAAACAACGAAGGGAAATGAGAACCATGAAACGTACTTTGATCTTTGTACTCGCCGCCCTGCTCCTATTGGCTGTCGCCGCCCCGGCCCTAGCCGCTTCCACAAAGCTGGCGGAATCCACAGGCTCCATCACGGCGGTGGACGCGGCCTCCGGCCAGATCACCGTGAAGCTGGCGGATGGCTCGGAGCTGGTCTTTAATACGGATAGCGACACCGTGCTTTTGAGCGCCTTTGACGGCACCGCCCTCAAGCTTAGCGACCTGGCCGCGGGCATGGTCTTTCAGGCCTTCCACAGCGCGGCAACGGCCAGGAGCCTGCCGCCCCAGAGCTATCTGCACACCCTCATCGCCGCAAAGAGCAACGAGGATGATTTTGCCCATGACTATACCGTAAAAACCGTTACGGTAAACGACGGCAAGACCGACCTGCTCAATAAAGAAGGGGATATCGTCCTTCACCTGAGCGCGGATACGGATATCCGCATTCTTGCAGAGCGCGGCCACGCCAAGGCCAAGGCATCGGATATCAAGAGCGGCAGCCGTATCATTGCCTGGTATCAGGTCATGGCTATGAGCTACCCCGGCCAGGCCGGCCCTTCCAGGGTGCTGATCCTCTCCACGGGCAACGGCAGCAGCACCAACCCGCCCAAAACCGGCGACCCGGTGAACGATACCCTCTCCGTTTGCGCCATCGTGCTGGGCCTCGCCTGCCTGGCCGC
>DHOI01000044.1 GCA_002409725.1 Christensenella sp. UBA5394 | reverse complement strand
GTGGCCATCGACCCGGATACGCTTTCCTCCCTGCCGCCCCGGCATTACGCGGCCGGGCTAGCAGAGGCCGTGAAGGCGGGGCTGATCGCCGACCCGGCGCTCTTTGAATTGTTTGAAGAAGGAGATATCGAAGGAAACCTGCTCGAGATCCTGCGCCGCAGCCTCTTGGTAAAAAAGGCGCTGGTCGAGCGGGACGAGCGCGAGGCCGGCCCCAGGGCAGCCCTGAATTTTGGCCATACGCTGGGCCACGCCATTGAGAGCCTCGAGGGCTTGGGTGGGCTGTATCACGGCGAATGCGTTGCCCTGGGCATGCTGCCCATGATTGAGGACGCGGCGCTGCGCAGCCGTACGGAGCGCGTTTATAAGTGGCTAGGCCTGCCCTGCAGCATTCGCTACGATGGTTACAAGGTGTTTGAATTCCTACAAAAGGACAAAAAAGCCGCGGCGGGTTCGATCACGCTGGTGCGCGTACCCACTTTGGGCCAATACAGGCTGGATAAGGTCGCGCTGGCGGAGCTACCGGCCATCATCGGGGAGGGTATTGCATGAGCAGGGATACCTTCGGCAGCGGTCTTACGCTTTCCCTCTTCGGGGAAAGCCACGGCCCGGCCATCGGCTGTATAATCGAGGGCTTGCGGCCCGGCATTGCAATCGATCTGGATTTCATGGCCGTGCAGCTTAAAAGGCGACGGGGCGCGGACGCTCTTTCCACCCCCAGGCGCGAGGCGGACGAGGTGCGCATCCTTTCGGGCGTTTACCAGGGGCGGGCCACCGGCGCGGCGCTTTGCCTCGCCATCGAAAACAAGGATGTGCGAAGCGGTGATTACCAGCGCACCCAAGATCTCTTGCGCCCGGGCCATGCGGATTACACGGCCCGCCGTAAATACATGGGCTTTAGCGACCCGCGCGGCGGCGGCCATTTTAGCGGCAGGCTCACGGCACCGCTGGTGGCCGCGGGCAGCATCTTTTTGCGGCTGCTGGCGGAAAAGGGCATCACCCTCGCCACCCGCCTCCTATCCTGTGGCGGCATAGCAGACGAAACCGCCTTCAGCCAGGAGCCAGCCGCACTCGCCGCCCAGCTGGCAGCGCTCGCGCAGGCGCATTTCCCCACCCTCTCCCCGGAAGCAGGCGCGGCCATGGCCGAGACCATCCGCGCGGCCGCCACGGCGGGCGATAGCGTGGGAGGCATTCTTGAAACGGCTGTGCCGGGCCTGCCCGCCGGCCTGGGCGAACCCTTCTTCGGCAGCGTGGAGAGCACGCTTTCGGCGCTGCTTTTCAGCATGCCCGGCGTGAAGGGCATGGAGTTTGGTCTGGGCTTCGGCTTCGCTTCCTTGCGGGGCAGCCAAGCCAACGATCCCTTCCGTTTGCAGGAAGGGGCTATTGTTACCGCCAGCAACCACAACGGCGGCGTAAACGGCGGCATCACCAACGGTATGCCGCTGCTGCTGCGCACGGCCGTCAAGCCCACGCCCAGCATCTTTGTCGAGCAGGATACGGTGGATTACAGCGCTATGCGGGAGTGTAAACTCTCCCTCCAGGGCAGGCACGACCCCTGCGTCGCCCACCGTGCCGCCGTGGTACAGGATAGCCTCGTTGCCTTCGGCCTGTGCGATCTTTTGAACCAAGCGCTGGGCCTTACCTGGCAGGGCGGGCCGGATTGGCCCCGGGAGGCCCCATGGAATATGGTTTGATTGGCCTGCCCCTCGGCCACAGCTTTTCCAAGCTCATCCATGAAAGGCTGGGCGGCTATGCGTACGAGCTTTGCCCCGTAACAGAGGAGGAAGCTGCTGCGCTTTTGCGCTCACGCGCCTTCAGGGGCCTTAATGTGACCATCCCTTATAAGCAGTTCGTCATACCCTTTTGTGATGAGCTCGACCCGGCCGCCCGGGCCATCGGCGCAGTGAATACCATCGTCAACCGGGGTGGGCGGCTGGTGGGCTATAATACCGACTTCGACGGCTTCCGCTATCTGGCGAATAGCCTGGGCGTATCCTTTATGGGCAAAACCGTGCTCATCCTGGGCGGGGGCGCAACCCACCGCACCATCGCAGCCGCAGCCCAAAGCGAAGGCGCTGCCCGCATCCTCACGGCCAGCCGCACGCCCCGGCCGGATCGTATCAGCTATGAGCAAGCCCGCGGGGAAGCAGGCGTGCAGATATTGGTAAATGCCACGCCCGTGGGCATGTATCCCCAGGTGGATGATTGTCCGATCGACCCAGCCGCCTTCCCGGCCCTGGAAGCGGTGCTGGATGTGGTGTATAATCCATTGGAGACCCGCCTCGTGCAGGCGGCCCGTGCCTTGGGCATCCCGGCCGGCGGGGGTCTGGCTATGCTGGTGGCTCAGGCCAAATATGCGGCCGAGCGCTTTCTGGATACGGTTCTGCCGCAAGAATCCATTCCTTCCATTACCCGGGAAATATGGGCGCAACGTGCCAATTTGGTACTTATCGGCATGCCGGGCAGCGGCAAAACCAGGCTGGGCGAGGCTCTGTCCCGGCGTCTCGGCCGTCCCTTTGTGGATACCGACGCATTGATCGTGCAGGAAGCGGGCCAGCCCATCGAGGCCATCTTTGCGCAGCAGGGCGAAGCCACCTTCCGCGATTTGGAAGAAGCAGCCATCGCCCGTGCTGCCAAGGGAACGGGCCAGGTCATATCCACGGGCGGGGGCAGTATCCTTCGCCCGGCGAACGTAGACCGCCTGCGGCAAAACGGCGTGCTTCTGCACGTATACCGCCCGCTGGAGCAGCTATCCCTCGGCCAGGGCCGCCCCCTCTCCCAAAGTCGTGCGGATAATGAAGCCATCTGGCAGGCCCGCGCGCCCCTTTACGCGGCCGCAGCCCATCGCAAATTTGAGAACACAGGCAACCCGGAGCTGGCCGCGCAAAGGGCCTATGACGCCTTCCTAGCGGCGGCCCGGCCGTTCCAATATAGCATTACCAAGGACGAAAGGAACTCCCGTTCATGATCATCAGCACCAAACACGGCACGCCGCAAATTGAACTCGACAAGCTCGTATCCTCCTTTGAGGCGCAGGGCGTTCGCGTCAGCGTAATTACCGGCACGGATTACACCGTGATGGGTCTAGTGGGCGATACCACCCGTCTGGATGAAAAGCGCATCCGCGCCAACCCCTATGTGGATAATGTGCAGCGGATATCCGAACCGTATAAGCTGACCAACCGCCTTTTCCACCAGGAGGATAGCATCATCCGAGTAGCCGGTATCCCCATCGGCGGCCAGGAAAAAATAGTGGCCATCGGCGGGCCCTGCGCCGTGGAGGGCGAGGCGGAAATCATCGAGGCCGCCCGGGCCGTGAAGGGAGCCGGCGGCCATATGCTGCGCGGCGGCGCGTATAAGCCGCGTACCTCGCCCTATGCCTTCCAGGGTTTAGGCACCGAGGGCATTCTGGAAATGGTGAAGGCCCGCGAAATCACAGGCCTGCCCATCGTGAGCGAGCTGATGAGCGAGGAACGAATCGACGAATTCGAGGAATATGTGGATCTGGTACAGATCGGCGCGCGCAACATGCAGAATTTCCAGCTCCTCAAGGCTGTGGGTCGCATGAACAAGCCCATCCTGCTCAAACGGGGCCTGGCCAGCACCATTGAGGAGTGGATCATGAGCGCGGAATACATCATGGCCAGCGGCAACCCCAACGTGATCTTCTGCGAGCGGGGCATCCGCACCTTTGAAAAATACACCCGCAACACGCTGGATCTTTCGGTTGTGCCCATCCTCAAGCGTAAATCCCACCTGCCCGTCATCATCGACCCCAGCCATGCCACCGGCGATTGGCGCTATGTGGAAAGCTTGAGCCTGGCCGCCATCGCCGCCGGCGCGGACGGCCTCATCATCGAGGTGCACCAGCACCCGGAAGCGGCCTGGAGCGACGGCAACCAGAGCGTGCGGCCCGAGCGCTTCAAGGAGATCCTCGATAAAGGCCGCGCCATTGCCCAGGTAATTGGACGGGATCTATAAGATGCGGGCCGTCCTCCATCCCTGCACCCTTTCGGGCCGCGTGCAGGCCCCGCCCTCCAAGAGCGTGGCCCACCGCGCCCTCATTTGCGCGGCCCTCGCCAAGGGCGAAAGCGTGCTGGACGGCATCCTCCCTTCCGAGGATATGGCCGCCACCCTGCGTGGCCTCGAAGCGCTGGGTGCGTCTGTACGCATGGAGGGGACGGCCGCTCACATCACCGGCTGCGGCGGGCGGATCAACCCTGCCGCCGGGCCTATGGATTGCGGGGAAAGCGGCAGCACGTTACGCTTTCTCCTGCCCATCTTCGCCCTATCCGCCAGTCCTGCCCGCCTCACGGGCCGGGGCCGGCTGCCTCTACGGCCCCTTTATCCCTATGCGGAAATCTTCCACACCCAGGGCCTGCCCTTCGCGCAGGATGATACCGGCGTGTCCTTCCAAGGCCCTCTGCGGCCAGGCCTTTTTGAATTGCCCGGGGATGTGAGCAGCCAGTTCCTTTCGGGCATGCTCTTCGCCCTGCCCCTGCTTGGCGATGATAGCGAAATCCGCATCCGGCCGCCCTTTGAAAGCAGTTCCTATGTGGAGCTTACGCTGGACGCACTCGCCGCCTTCGGCGTGCGGGCCGCCTTTGTGGATGATCGCATCCTCCGCGTACCCGGCAACCAAAGCTACCGGCCCCATCCGTCTTATCAGGTGGAGGGGGATGCTTCCCAGGCTGCCTTCTTCATGTTGGCCGGGGCCGTGCTGGGGGATGTATCCGTGGAAGGGCTGCGGCCCGATTCTAAGCAGGGAGACCGGGTGATGGCGGATATCCTCACACGCTGCGGCGTGGCCACCGCCCGCATTGCCGGGGTCTATATGCCGCTCAAATCCAGCCTGCGAGCTACCGAGATCAACCTTGCGGACTGCCCCGACCTGGGCCCCGCGCTGATGGTTCTCGGCTGCTTTTGCCAAGGCGAAACGGTGATCCATAATGCGGGCCGCTTGCGCCTCAAAGAGAGCGACCGCATCGCCGCCATGGAGCAAGAGCTTACCAAGCTGGGGGGCCGACTCCATAGTGAGGGGGATACCGTCTTCATCCAGGGCGGCCCTCTCCATGAGGGCCCGGCCCTCTCCGCCCATGGGGATCACCGCATCGCCATGGCCCTGGCCATCGCCTGCCTGTGCGCGGGCCTTGAGGCCGCCATTGAGGGGGCCGAGGCCGTGAACAAGAGCTACCCCGGCTTCTGGCAGGAAGTACAGAGCCTGGGCGGCCGGGTAGAATTGCTCCCGCTTTGATAAAACGAACGAAAAAGGCCCGGCAAATGTGCCGGGCCTTCCAGCCTGTGGAAAAAGTGGCTTTGCCACTTTTTCGAGCTTGCATGGTTCCCTTGCGCCTGTGGCGCGGTCAGGAAACCATGAGAAGAAACGCTTGCTACGCAA
Source organism: Christensenella sp. UBA5394 (assembly GCA_002409725.1). Classification (GTDB taxonomy): domain Bacteria; phylum Bacillota; class Clostridia; order Christensenellales; family CAG-138; genus Pelethousia. The sequence continues at coordinate 5,008 of DHOI01000044.1, read as the reverse complement.
GCCTTTACGCTCGCGGCGTACACGCCGCCGCTCACGATAAAAGCCTCCGGGGGCTATGGCCCCCAAACCCCTAAGGTTTTTCGGCAGCCTCAAAGGCCCGGCGCATTGCCGGGCCTTGCTTGTTTATTACCAATATATCTCCTTATCCTTGCGGTGCAGGGAGGTGAGCTTGTCGTGCAGCGCCGGATCCAGCTCACGGAGCATGGTGCGCAACTCCCGGGGGCCCATGGCCGTGTTGCGGCCGTTTGCGTATTGGGCATCCACCAGCTCCTTCATCTGGGCCACGATGGGCGCGTGCTTATCCATCAGCATCTCCTTTGGCACGCGGTAGTAGGCGTTGATCCAGTAGGCGATGCCGGCCAAACCGCTAAATTTATCTACCATCACGGTTGCGGGCCGGTTGAGGATCTGCGCGGTGTCGAAGATATTGTAGATCTCCTCATCCTTCAAGAGGCCGTCCGCATGGATGCCCGCGCGGGTGGCGTTGAAGTTGCTGCCCACGAAGGGGGTGTTGAAGGGGATGGGATAGCCGATCTCCTTCTCGAAATATTCGGCGATCTCGGTGATCACAGGGAAATCGATGCCGTCGTCCGTGCCGCGCAGCTGGGCATATTCGATGAGCATAGCCTCGATGGGGCAGTTGCCCGTGCGCTCGCCCAAGCCCAGCAGCGTGGCGTTAACAGCGCCGCAGCCATAGAGCCAGGCCGTGGCCGAATTGGTGACCACCTTGTAAAAATCGTTATGACCATGCCACTCGAGGCTCCCGCTGGGCACCTCGGCCAAGTGGGTCATGCCGTAGACGATGCCCTGCACGCTGCGGGGCAGGGCCACGCCGGGGTAGGTAACGCCATAGCCCATGGTATCGCACAGGCGTATCTTGATATCGATGCCGCTCTCCCTGGAAAGGCGCATCAGCTCTGTGGCAAAGGGCACCACGAAGCCGTAAAAATCCGCCCGGGTCACGTCCTCAAGGTGGCAGCGGGGGCGGATGCCCATGGCCAGGGCATCCTTGACCACGCCCAAATATTTATCCATGGCCTGGGCGCGGGTGAGGTTCATCTTGCGGAAGATGTGGTAATCCGAAGCGGATACCAAAATACCGGTTTCCTTGATGCCAAGGGCCTTGATGAGAGCGAAATCCTGCTCTGCCGCGCGAATCCAGGTGGTGACCTCGGGGAACTTCAGCCCCAGGCCCATACATTGCTCAATGGCCTCCCGATCCGCATCGGAATAGGGGAAAAACTCGCTCTGGCGGATCAGCCCCTTGGGGCCGCCCAGGCGGGACATCAGCTTAAACAAATCGACGATCTGCTTTACCGTGAAGGGCGAGCGGGATTGCTGGCCATCGCGGAAGGTGGTATCCGTAACCCAGATCTCCTCCGGCGTTTGCATAGGCACCACGCGGTTATTGAAGGCAACCTTGGGCACGCTGGTATATTCGAACATGGAGCGGAAGTAGTTCCCTTCTTCCACATCCTGCAGCTGATATTGATAGATATTCTCGGTGAGAAGATTGGTACGCTCGTTGAATGTGACGCCGGCCATGGGATACCCTCCGTTCTGTATTCTTGTATTTGTGTATACAAGTATACAATGTGGTAATTGCGGCTGTCAATATGGTCTGCATATAATAAATAATAATAGAAAAGCACGGCGGAGGCCGCGTCCAAAAGTGCAGGTTATATATTGATGATCAGCAAGGCACAGGCCGCGTGCTTTCGCTAGGTCTCGCTCTCGGGCGGACGCGGTTCCATCTGGGCTTCGTCTAGCTGCAATTCTTCGGGCGGCATTCTTTTTGCGGGGAGCCGCTCCAGCAAAAGCCGCCGCTCCGTATAGGTCAAGATGCAGGATAAAGCGATAAAGCAGAGCATGCAGATGAGAAAAGCTATCTTTTCCAAAAACAGAAGGGCTGTGGAGATCATAGACAGGCAGGCCGTATGCAGCAGCATGGCCAGCATGATGCTATTCTCTGCCCGCAGGTAGACGATCGTTGCGAGGATGGAAGCAAAGATGGCATAGAGCAGATATACGCACAGGCACGTGGCGATGCCATAAGGCAGCAACGCAGGCAACACAAGATCTCCCCAAAAGGCCATTGGTATAGCCCAGATAGCCCAAACAACGCCCAGCAGAAGGGAGGCGGTCAGGGGCCTGTGGCGATGCAGCAGGCGCGGCAGGGCATAGCCCCGCCAACCCAACTCTTCAAACAGAGGCCCGCCTATCAGGAACTGAAAGGGGAGGGAAAACAACAGCACCAGCGGCATCACCAACGGGGGAAGGCTTTGCCCAAAGAGCAGCTGTATCGCCGCGCTGAGCAGCAGCGCTGCAAAGGGTACCGCGATAGCCAGCCATTGCCTGCCTTTATACCGCCGGGTGCCCGAGGCTTTCACCAGCGCATTTAAGCCCTTTTTTCCTCCATCCCGCCAGGCAAACACGAGACCCAGCACGGAGGGCGTTGCGTTGCCGATACAAGTCAAAACCTGGACTGCAGGGGCAATCCATCCCTTTATCTCCAATAAAACCGCCGCCGCCCAAAATAGCCAGGAAGTGGCGAAAACGGCTAAGAAGAAGCGCAGGAGTCTCTTATCCATCGCGTATGGTTCCTCCCTTGGCAAGATGCTGTCTTGGAGGGGCGCCTATCTGCCGTGGTTATAGATCTGCCGGTTATCCAGGGCCCATTGGCGCTCGGAAAATTCGCCCACCTGCACGCCGGAGAGGGCTTCGTACATCTCGAAAAGCCGGGAATCCAGCACGTCCACCTGGGAAACGATCTCCGCCTCCGGGAACATGGGCGCACGCGGGCTGCCATATTCCGCCAGGCCGTGGTGGGAGAGCAGGATGTGCTGCACCAGCACTTTCACGCTTTCGTCAATCATCAGCTCCGCGGCCGCCCGCTCGACCAGGGCCACGCCGATGTTGATATGACCAAGCAGCTGGCCCGCCGTCGAATAGGAGGTGGCGAGGCCCAGGGAGCCCACGCTCAATTCGGGCACCTTGGCCAAATCGTGCAGGATCACGCCGGCATAGACCAAATCGGGGTTTAGGTTCGGATAAAGCTCTTGATAGATGCCGCAGAGGGCCTTGGCCGCGCGCAGCATGGTATGCGTATGGTAAAGCAGGCCGCCGCGCATGGCGTGGTGTAGCTTGAGGGCCGCAGGCCAGCGCAAAAGGTCGTCTTTATTTTCGCGCAAAAGGTATTGGGTAAGCATTTTGAGGTCCCCATCCGCAAAGCCTTCGGCGCAGGCATAAAGCGCGTCGTACATCTCCTGACCGGAAAGGGGTGCGCAGGGGATGAGGCGGCTCATATCCGGCTCCTCACCCTCTTTGAGGTTGCGGATGCGGTCGATCTTAAGCTGCTCCGTATCCTTCCAGAGGGTAATGGTGGCCCGCACCTTAACAACCGTATCCGCCTCATAGTGGCCGTGCTGCTCGATGTTGTAATCCCACAGCTTGGCGTTCACCTCGCCGCCCGCGTCGCAAAGGATAAAGTCCAGGTAATCACTGCCCTTGACATTGCTCTTTTGCGCCACCTGGCGCACAATGCAAAAGCCCTCCACCTGATTGGACGTGGGGTTGATTCGTTGATCCAGCAGAAACATGCGGCCCATGCGCTACCTCCGTTGATACGTGTTTCCTCCATTATAGCAGACCAAAGGCCGCCGTGGGAACATTTTTGCCCGGCGCTGGAACCGCGCCGGGCAAAAATCGCTTTTATGCTGAAATTTAGGACCGCAACCAGCCCTATTCAATGGAAAGGTCGATCATGCGGTAGCCGATGCCGGTTTCGGTGATGATATAGTGCGGCTCGGCCGGGTTCTTCTCCAGCTTGCGGCGGATATTGGCCATGTTGACCCGCAAAATCTGGTTATCCACCGTGGGCCGGCTGCCCCATACGTTGCGGATGATATAATCATACGTAAGCACCTTACCCAAGTGCCGCGCGATCAGGGTGACAATCTTGTATTCGATGTGAGTCAGGTGCACATCGTTGCCATCCACGGTAACGCGGCGGATATCGTAATCGATCGTCAGGTCGCCATTTTGGAATTTCCCGCTCGGGGAATCCTGCCCGGGGCCCTGGTTGGTATGGCGCAGGGCGATGCGGATGCGGGCCAATAGCTCCGCCGTGCCAAAGGGCTTTGTCACGTAATCATCCGCCCCGGCATCCAGCGCGTCGACCTTTTCCTGCTCGCGGCTGCGAGCGCTGACCACGATGATGGGCACCTGCGTCCATTGCCGCACCGTGCGGATGATATCCACGCCGTCGATATCCGGCAAGCCCAAGTCAAGCAAAATCACATCCGGGCAATGGGAGGAAATCAGGGCGATGGCTTCCCGCCCCGTTTTGGCGTGCAGCACCCGGTATTGGTTCGCGCAAAGCACGGTGTTCATAAAATTCACGATCGCTTTGTCATCTTCGATCAGGAGAATGAAGGGCATGTTATTCATAATGACAGGATGCTCCTTTCGGATCGCTTATACTCTGCCTCTATTATATAAGTCCATTATATACATCGCAAGCGATAAGATGATGTTAAGCTAAGCCGAAAAATCGACAAAAAGGCGATAATGGCGGCTGATCGGGTCATAAAGATTCATTATAAGTGTTTTTGCGCAGCCGCAGGGAAACGGGCCAAAATGTCCCCATTCGCGCCAAAAATACAATTTTTTAGCCGGAACAGGGTGGTAAAAAAATCGCCGATGGGATAGAATTGTATGCCAAAGTGTGGCAAAATATAAATGGAATCAATGCGTGGCCGCAAGGGAGATTAACGGTATCTCTAAGGACCGCGGCCTATCCAGGCCGGGCCGGGCCATGCCGAAAGGAGCGTTCAATGGCTGCGTTATGGTTGGATTTTAAAACGGGCGTAAGGGATATCATGCGCAAGGCCAAGGGCTTCAAGCTGGAGTTGCAGCCATTCATGCGCATGCTGGCCGTGATGGGCGTGACGATGCTCTTCTCATTTTTGATGTATTTTCTCTATGGCGAAAACGTGAACGCCTCGGT
>DHOI01000070.1 GCA_002409725.1 Christensenella sp. UBA5394 | reverse complement strand
GCGTAGGCATCCCCCCGCCTGGGGGTGGCGGCATGCTTGGCCAGCTTGTCGAAAAGGAGGATGTCCCCCTTTTGCAGGGCCGGGGCCATGCCGCTATCCGTGATTTGGATGCTCTCAAACCAGAGGGTAAACACCACAGCCACTACCATCAGCGCCACGCCCAGGGCATAGCCCCAGCTCATCAGGCGCAGTTTTTTATATTCGGCGCCATTGCGTTCCGTCCGTCCTTTCATGCTTCCCCGCCTTTTCCCAGGTTTTTCTTGGCCGCGCGCTCAAACTCCTCCCGCGGCAGCATCACCAGCCGGCCGCAGGCGAGGCACTTGATCTTGATATCCGCGCCCGTGCGGGTGATCTGCCATTCGTTGGCCCCGCAGGCGTGGGGCTTGCGCATCTGCACACGATCCCCGGTTTCGAATTGCGTGAGCATAGGCTATTTCCCCTCCTCCCGCAAAAGCACCGTGCTGTGCGGCGTGCGGATACCGGCCTCAGCATAGCGCAGGCGTGCCCGGCGGATGGTCTCGCGGGAAATAGCCCATTGCTGCATGGCGTTCGCTTTCATGGTTACCCGCAGGGTCACGCCGCTTTCCGCCACCTGCGTGATGCCCACCCGCTCCGGCTTTTGCACGCCCTCGCCCTTCATTTTTTCGTATACGGCCAGGGCTTCTTCATATAAAATATCCAGCGCGCGGTCCGCGTCCGTCTCCTGTGCCACGGCCAGCTCGATTACGGCAAGGTAGTCATCCCGCGAATAGTTGGTAATGGTGGAGATGGCGCCGTTGGGGATCACGTTCTTTTCCCCCCGATAACCGCGCACCGTGACCGTGCGCAGGTTCACATCTTCTACGATGCCCTCCACGCCCGCCACCAGCACGTAATCCCCCACGGAGAGAATACCCTCGAAGAGGATGAAAAAACCGGCGGCGATATCGCGGATCAGGCTTTGTGCACCGATGCCCAGCGCCAGCGAGCCGATGCCCGCTGCTGCCAGCATGCTGGTCATGGTAGAGGTGAGGCCCAATTCGCCCACGGCAATGGCCGCGGCGATGAAATAGAACACATACTTGGCCAACCCCTCAAAAAGGGAAAGGCCGGTCTCAAGGCGGCGAGCAGCCGTATCATCCTGGCCATAGCGGCTCAAACGGCCCTTGGCCATGCGCCGGGCCAGCCTGGAAGAAAGCCGTGTGAGGATGCCCGCCAGAAGAAAAACCAGCAGGATATTGACGAGGGCGCTCAGCCACTCGAGGTTATTTTCGGCAAAATAAGCATCCAGCGCGGGGATCATAAGCGCCTCCTTTACCCCGATAGCGGGGTATTGTGGCTTTCATTTTACCATAAATGGACGCGGAGCGCTACGGAATCTAATATGCGGCCGTACTGCGCGGCCCGCGTTTTTTGTCTTTTTTGGCCCCGCCTTTACAAGGCGGAGGCTTGCCTATATAATTTATGGGTGTATGGGCGGCTACGTTTCCTGCCCAGGCGTGCGTCTTTCCCCAATATTATACAGAAACGGAGTGCAATCATTATGGCATATAAACTTATTACCGACACGACCAGCGACCTGCCCGCTGCTTTTGCGCAGGAATGGGGGGTGGAAGTGCTCCCCATGGAATATACCCTCGACGGCAAGACCCATACCTACCTCCCCGGCGGCGGAGACCAGCCCATTGCGGATGTTTATGCAGCCATGCGCCAGGGCGCCGCCGTCATCACCAGCCAGATCAACGCCTATACCTTTAGCGCCGCTTTCGAAAAGCACCTCAGAGAGGGCCTCGATGTGATCTACGTGGGCTTTTCCAGCGCCCTTTCGGGTACCTTGGGCTCCGCCCGTATCGCAAAGGCCGAGCTAGCGGAAAAATACCCGGATCGCAAGATCGCCGTGGTGGATAGTCTGAGTGCGAGCCTCGGCCAGGGCCTGTTCGTATATTATGCGGCCCGCAAGCAAAAGGAGCTGGGCTTTGACGAGATGGCCGCTTGGCTGGAGGAAAACAAGCTCCGCTTCGTACATTGGTTTACGGTGGACGATCTCGAATACCTCAAGCGGGGCGGCCGTGTGAGCGGGGCCACCGCGGCCATCGCCACCGTTTTACAGATCAAGCCCGTAATGCACGTGGATCTGGGCGGCCATCTGGTGGCCGTAGAGAAGGTGCAGGGCCGCAAGAAATCCCTCAAGGCCATGGTGGATCACATGGCGCAGGATGTGGATAAGGAAAAAACGGATGTGGTCTTCATCGGCCATTGCGACGCCCGCGGTGACGCCGAACTGGTGGCGCAGCAGGTTCGCGAGCGCATCGGCATTACGAATATCGTCATCGACGACATCGGCGTGATGATCGGTGCGCACTCCGGCCCCGGCACCGTGGCCCTCTTCTTTGTGGGCAAGCGCCTGGCCGGCTAAATCGGCGCGGCGCACTCAACCCCGGATAGTTTTTCACAGCCTGCCCGGCGCATTCCTGCGCCGGGCTGCGTTTTTTTCCGCCGCAGAACTATCCGTTTTTCTTTTCCGGCCAGCCGTGCGTATATCGCGGACACTCGCCAAAGCCGACGCATTTCCGGCGGAAATTGGCAGGATGCTTAGGTGAATACGACATTTTGACGCAAAAAAGCATCGGCTTGGCCATTAAAATAACTTATATGGCAATGCAGGGAAAATCGCGTCGCTTCGCTCCAAAATGCCGTAGGTGCAGGATATCCATCACGTTTTGGCCGCCTGGGTGCGCCGATTAGGAGATGGAAAGCCCACCCTGTCGCCTCTTTTGCTCGTTTTTTGCCCGCACCGGTCCCCGGCCTACCCGCCGCGCTTTGCGCCTCCGCCGGCCCGGATCTGGGGTATATAGAAAACCTATGGCCTCGTCCGTAATATAGAGACATGCACGGCAAAGCCGATTGCAATTGCCGATGATGTGGTGTATGATAAAGCATGCCGGGCTGGCATGCCCGCGTCTCTCACAAGGGTAGCATAGCTCGAGAATTCAACAATTTAAAATCGGAGGAAAGAAACATGAAGAAAATGCTTGCGTTCCTTCTCGTAGTGGTTTTGGCCCTTGCAGCTTTTGGCTGCAGCAGCAAGCCCGCCGCTTCCGGCGGACAAAGCGGCGACAAGGTCATTAAGATCGGCGTTTTTGAGCCCTTCACCGGCGAGAACGGCGGCGGCGGCTATCAGGAAGTTCTTGCCGTCCGCTATGCCAACGAAGTCAAGCCCACCGTCAACATCGGCGGCGTGGAATACAAAGTCGAGCTGGTCGAAGCGGATAACAAGTCCGATAAGACCGAGGCCGTTACCGCGGCCCAGAGCCTGATGTCCGCGGGCGTATCCGTGGTGTTGGGCTCCTACGGCAGCGGCGTGTCCATCGCGGCCGGCGAAATCTTCGCCGAGAACAAGATCCCCGCGATCGGCCTTTCCTGCACCAACCCGCAGGTTACCCTGGGCAACGATTACTACTATCGCGTATGCTTCCTCGATCCCTTCCAGGGCACCGTGATGGCCAACTACGCCTGGCAGGAAGGCGCCAAGAAGGCCGCCGTTATCACCCAGCTGGGTGATGACTATAGCTCCGGCCTCGGCAGCTTCTTCGTAAAGGCCTTCACCGCGCTGGGCGGCACGGTTGTGGAGCAGCAGTTCCAGACCAACCAGACCGACTTCAAGGCCATCCTCACCGAGATCAAGGCCCAGAACCCGGATATCATCTTCGCGCCCAGCTCCATCGCCACCGCGCCCCTGCTGATCAAGCAAGCCCGCGAGCTTGGCATCACGGCCCCCATCACCGCGGGCGACACCTGGCAGAACCAGACCATCGCCGATAACGCGGGCGCGGACGCCGAGGGCGTTGTGGTTTCCACCTTCTTTGACGAGGCCGATACCACCAACACCGTGGCCACCGATTTCGTCAAGGGCTTCAAGGAATACCTCAAGGCCCATCCCGATGACCTCGAGAAGAACGGCGGCGAGGGTGTTGCCGCGGTTTCCGCTCTGGGTTATGACGGCTACATGGTTGCCATCGC
>DHOI01000014.1:26268-38530 GCA_002409725.1 Christensenella sp. UBA5394 | reverse complement strand
GCCCATGCGGAAAAAGGCCCGCACATTGCGCTCCACAAAAGGATCCGTATCCACGCTGCGCAGCACGCCGATCAACTCCGCCAGGATCCACAGGGCCATAGCCCCCATGGCCGTGAGGAAGGCCATCACCGTCCACGACCGGCCAGGGCCGCTCACCCCATAGGCCAGTAAAAAGGCCTGCCGCAGATCGGCCGATGCATACAGCCCTCCGATGAGCAGCGCCACCAACGCGCACACGGCATAGAGCAGCACCCGGGTGAGCCAGGATAGGGTTTTCGGTTCCATATTTTTCACCTCCTGCCTTATAATATCCTAATCCTTATTGAGATACAACATATTTTTATCGTTTATCGATAAAAGTTCATAAACAAAAAGGCCCGGCCATAGGTGGCCGGGCAGGGATACCAATATGTCAATCTTTCGCAAGCGGGTATTCGTTGCAGAGCAAACGATAAGGGAGCTCATCCTCCTCCACGCTGGAGAAGCGGCCCAGCGGCTGGTGAAAGCGGTTGTCGTTCATGTCGTCGTTGCACATGGAGACCTCGCCCAGCAGCACCGCGCCCGTGCCCTTTTCCACGGTAAAGTCATGATACATGCGTGGATAGATGCTGATGCTCTCCCCAGGGCAAAGGCGCACCTGGGAGCCCGCAGGCACATAATATTCCCGCCCGTCGCTGCAAATGCGCACATCCGTATCCAAAAAGCCCGTTTCATCCGGTGTGGCGTTATAGACCTTGATGAGGATGTTGCCGCCGCCCCGGTTGATGATATCCTCCATTTTGGACCAATGGAAGTGCATGGGCGAATACTGGGCTTCCTCGATATACAGCAGCTTTTCGGCATAGGGCTTGGGGTATTTCTCCCGCTTATCGTAGTTGCCGTTACGCAGGGTGATAAGGGAAAAGCCGAGCTCGTCAAAGCGGCCCTCGCCATAATCCGTCACATCCCAGCCCAGCATATTCTCGCGTATCTCGTCATATTCATGGCCCTTGTCGGCCCATTGTGCAGGCGTCCAGCCGCAAAAGGGCGGCAGGGCAAAGCCGCAGGCCTTGGCCATTTCCTCCATGCGGCGGATCGCCCGGTTGATTTGGGATCGTTTCATCTCGCATCTCTCCTTTTTACTCATATTGTACCAGCTGCCCGGCCGCGGCCATATCCGCAAAGACGCCGCCCGCCAGCGCGCCCAAAAGGGCCGCGCCGAAGGCCGCTTCCTCCGGGCAACGGGTCAGGCGCAGAGGCCAGTCCAGGCGTTCCTCCAAGATGGCGCGCAGCAAGGGGTTTTTGCGCAGAGCGTTGCCACCGCCCACCAACTCGCCCTGGAAATCCGGCGGCAGCATGGGTGCGAGCTCTTCCGCTATGCCTGCAAGCAGGCCCCGGGCCAAACTGCCGGGCGTGAAGTTATCCACGCCGAGGCCGCGCACCCCGCCCCGCAGGCCGGGCTGGCTGCTCCCGGGTACCACAAAATCGCGCGTCTACCGCTAGGGGCGGTTCATCCGCCGCTTTCAGAGCGGCTTCTACCATCCGCTCGTAAAGATCCGCTGGGGGCTGCAAGCCCATCATGGCTGCGGAGGCGGCAAAGAAATCCCGCAAAAGGGCAAAAGCCCTGCCGCCGCAGAGGGCGGCGCCCACATAAAGCGTCCGGCCATAAAGATAGGGCCGCGCCTCCGTAGGCGCGTTTTGGCCGCAAACGGAGACCTGCGCGCCCGTGCCGATATTCACCAGCGCCCCGGCATTGCCGCCCAGCGTGCCGAACACGGTGGCCTGGTTATCCCCCACGGCGCAGAAAACCGGTATTCCATCCCAGGTCCCCAACGGGCCTTCGGCAACCAGCTCCGGCAAAAGCGTCGCTGGGATGCCTGCCGCCCTAAGGGCCGCCTCGTCGAAGAGCCCGGCGGCCATATCAAACATACCCATGCTCTGGGCTAGGCTGGCGTGCATGCGGGGCACGTACTCCCCGCAAAGCGCCATTGCCACATAATCGCCGATGGTGCAAAAGCTACGGGCGCCGGAGGGCAGAGCGTCTTCTTCTTTATGCTGCCAAATGGTTGATAGGCCGTAGCCCCGGGCCATTGGATAGCCGCTGATGCGGCTTAGGGTTTTCGCCCGGGCGTCGCCGCCATATTGCCAGGTGTAAAGCGGGCTCAGGGGCCCGCCCTGTTCATCGAGGTAAAGCCCACCGTGCATCTGGCCGGAGATGCCGAGGCCCCCAATGCGCCCCTTTTGCCGCAGCGCGCCGCACATCTCCAGGCAGGCCGCGAGGATGGCCGCCGGGTCCTGCACGGCAGCCCCGGTATTGGGGCGGGTCAGAACGGAAACCACCCCGCCCGTTTCGCAATCGAGCAGCAGGGCGCAAAGGGACGTGGTGCCGATATCCAGGCCGATGGTCATCATAACATTTGCCTCTTTTTGCAAATCATAGCATTTTCGGCTTCTATAAACAAGGGGGCGCAAAGCGCCCCCCCCAGGAGGATGGTATCGCGGCTTACAGGGTATCTTTGGTGACCACGGATACGCCGGTATCGATCACCTTCTGGTCGGGCGCTGTACCCTGTAGGGCGGCGACGGCTGTTTTGAGCCCGCCATAGCCCATCACATCGGGGTTTTGCACCATGGTAGCCAGCAGGTAGCCGCCCAGGATCAGCTCTTTGATGTTATCGGAATTGTCGAAGCCGATGCCCACCACATCCTTGCCGGCTTCCTGGATGGCGTTGCCCACGCCCACGGCGCTGCCTTCGTTCGCGCCAAAGATGCCCACGCAGCCATCCACGATGAAGGCGGAGGCGGCATCTTTGCTCTTGGCCGCGTCGCCATCGCAATACTGGGTCTCCTGCAATTCGAAAGCAGTGCCCTCGAAGGCGGAACGGAAGCCCGCGTCGCGCTTGGCAGTGGAATCGGTGGAGGCATTCACGCTGACCACGCCGATCTTGCCCGAGGTAACGCCTTTATCGGAGAGGGCTTTGATCATGGTTTCGCCCGCGGTCTTGCCGGCGGCCTGGTTGTCCGTGGAGAGGGTCTGCACGGAGGGCTCGAAGGTGGCGGGGGAATCCACGTATACGATCTGTACGCCCGCTGCAGAAGCTTCCTTGAGGGCGTCGTTCACAGCCTCCGGTCCGTTCGCGGCCAAAAGGATGGCTTTTGCGCCATTGGCCACGGCGTTGTTGATCATTTCGATCTGCTTGGCGTCGTCCTTCACGTCCGGCGCGGTCCATTGATATTCCACATTGCCAAGTTCTGCGGCGGCCTTTTTGCAGCCCGCGTCGATGTTGGTCCAGTATTGGTCCATTTGATCCATGGTGATGAGGAACACCTTGTAGGTCTCACCGCCGGATGCGGCGGGGGCGGCGCTCTGGCAGCCTGCGAACAGGCCGGCTACCATCGCCAGGGCTAGCAAAATAGTCAATGCCTTCTTCATGTCGTTTCCTCCTGATGGTTTATTTACCAAGGCGCAGTCTCCCGTGCCTAAGCCTTTTTCTTTTTGTGCCCTTTGCGCACCACCACATCCATGAGCACGGAGAGCACCACGATCACGCCCACCACGATGTTACGCAACGCTACGGGCGCACCCGCGAATTGCAGGCCGTTTTGCAAAACGCCCCACACTGCGGCGCCGATCACCGTGCCCAGCAGAATGCCCTGGCCGCCCAGGGTGGACACGCCGCCGATCACGCTGGCCGCCACCGCGTAAAGCTCGTAGCCGTTGCCCGCGTCCATGGTGCCCTGGCCTACGGTGGCGCAGGTGATCAGGCCCACCACGCAGGAGCAGAAAGCGCTGATGGCATAGGCCTTGATGGTGGTCGTGGTGATGTTCACGCCGGAAAGGCGGGCCGCTTCGATGTTGCTGCCCACGGCGTAGATGTGGCGGCCTGTGCGGGTTTTGCTAAGGATGAAGTTGAAAACCACCCACAGCACCACCGCGATGAGGATGCCGTTATACACACCCAGCGTTTTGCCATAATAGAGCAGGTCTTTGAAGGTTTGCGCCGACTCCGGGTAGAACTTCATGATGGAGTCGGTATTATAATTGTTGTTAACGATCTGGGCGATGCCGCGGGCAATGGTCATGGTGCCCAGGGTGGCGATAAAGGGGGGCAGCTTGCACTGGGCCACCAGGAAGCCGTTTGTTACGCCCACCACCAGGCAGCAGAGCAGGGTGACCAATATGGCGGGCACGGGGCCGAGGATACCCCGGGACATCAGCGTGGCCGCGATCATGGTGCTCATGCCCACCACCGAGCCGATGGAAAGGTCGATATTGCCGGTGATGAGCACAAAGCTCTGGGCGATGCCGATGAGCAAAATGGGGGCGATCTGCCGTAAAAGATTGGTGACGTTGGCCTTGGATACGAAGTTTTCGTTGATCACGCCAAACACGGCGCACAGAACCAACAGGCCCGCGCCCACGGTCACCACCTGGCCCATACCCCGTATGGCCATCAGCCGCCTGAAGGGATTGGCTCGTTTCGTTGCTTGCTTTTCCATGACTGCTCCTTTTATGCTTGCTGAACTTCCCGCTCGCCTTCCAGCTTGTTCTCAAAGCGGGTGGCGAGTTCCAAGATTTTATTTTGGGTGGCTTCCCCGATGGGCAGCTCGCCTGTGATACGGCCGTCGCACATCACCAGCACGCGGTCAGCGATACCCAGCACCTCCGGCATTTCCGAGGAGGTGAAGAGCACGCCGATGCCCTGCTGCTTGAGCTGGTTCATCAGGTTGTAAATCTCCACTTTGGCCGCCACGTCGATGCCCCGGGTAGGCTCGTCGAAAACGACCACTTTGCTGTTCCCGGCAAGCCATTTGGCGACCACCACCTTTTGCTGGTTGCCGCCCGAAAGGCTGGCCGCATCCACATCGGCGTTGGGCATGCGGATGGTGAGATTCGCCGTGGCTTTTTCCACCATGGCCGCCTCTTTTTTGCGGTTGACCACACTGAGCCTATCGCAGAGGATATCGAGGTTGGGCAGGGCGATGTTCTCCCGCACGGAAAGGTTGGTGCAAAGCCCGTCCTTTTTGCGGTCTTCCGGGGCGAGCACGATGCCCTCTCGGATGGCGTCCATAGGCTTGTTGATGGCGATAGGCTTGCCGCTAAGGCGGATCTCGCCGCTCTCCTTATGATCCACCCCGAAGAGGGCGCGGGTCATCTCCGTGCGGCCCGCCCCCATGAGGCCGGCCACGCCCACGATCTCGCCTGCACGCAGGGAGAAGCTCACATCCCGCACCATGCGCCCGGCGCTTAGGTTTTTGACTTCCAGCAGCATCTCGCCGGGGGAGCATTCCACGCGGGGGAATTTATTTTTGATCTCCCGGCCCACCATGTTGGAGATAATGTTCTCCATGGAGATATCCTTGAAGGCGGATTCCAATATGAAGCGGCCATCCCGCATGATGGTGACCTGATCCACGATGTGGCGCAGCTCCTCCAGCCTATGGGAGATGTAGATGATGCTGCGACCCTCCGCCTTTAACTGGCGGATGATGGCGAACAGCTCCTCGATCTCCTTGCTGGTGAGGGCGCTGGTGGGCTCATCCATGATGAGGATGCGGGCGTCTGTAGAGAGGGCCTTGGCGATCTCCACCATCTGCTGCTTGGAAACGGCCAGATCGCCCACCACGGTATCCGGGTCAATGCGGATCTTGAGCTTGTCTAGGATGGCTTTGGATTCCGCATACATCTCCCGGTTGGAAAGCACCGCGCCCTTGCTGCGCTCGCGGCCTAAGAAAATGTTTTCCGCCACAGTGAGGTGGGGGCACATGTTCAGCTCCTGATGGATGATGGCGATCCCCGCCTCCCTGGCCGTGGTCGGGGTCAGGTCGCCCTTGACTTCCTTGCCGAAAATGCGGATGCTGCCGCTATCACGGATGTAAACGCCGGAAAGGATTTTGACCAGCGTGGATTTGCCGGCCCCGTTTTCGCCCAGAAGGGCCATAACCTCGCCCGCCGATGCGCGAAAATCCACCTCATCCAGCGCCTGCACGCCAGGGAAGCCCTTGGATATTCGGTTCATCTCAACTACATATTGTGCCATGCTTATCCCCTGCTATCATCGATTTGGAAATGGCGCGAAACCGCGCATAGAAAAACAACAGAACTTGCTCTGTTGTTATCATAGCACCCGCCCCCGGGGATGCTAAGGGCCATTTTTTGGATTTTGTAGGCTAATTTTTAGGAGTTGTCAGCAGGCGGTCGGCAAAAAAGGAGGTGGCTGATACGCTGGGCGAAAGGATCAGCACGGCGATCCCCCGTTCGCAAAGCATATCGATCAGGCCCATTACGTGCTGCCTGAGGGAAAGGTCGATGGCATCGAAAGGCTTAAGGCATACCACCGCCTTGGGGTGCGCAAAGGCCACGCGGCAATAGATTAGCGTATACAGCTCCTTGATGGGCAGGTAGCGGATATCCGCCGCGTAGATGCTCTCCCCGGCCACGGGATAGTATTCCTGGGCCACGCTGCGGAGTATCCGCCGGGAACGCCAAAGGCACGGCATCCGTTTATCCGCCCCGAAACAGAGGTTATCAAGATATGAAAGATCCGGAAAGACCATGCGGCGCTCCGGCTTTTCATCAATCACGGCCACGCTGCCCGCGATCAGGCGGCGCGCCTGCTTGCCGGCCAGGGATAAAGCGCCCCTGCGGGGCTGGATCTCCCCCAGGGCCAGGGAGATCACATCGCCGGCCTCCTCCTCCTGTGCGATGAGGGCCACGCATTCGCCCGGGTATACGGAAAGGGAGAGCCCGCGCAGATTGGGCGTATCTACGCCGCTGAAGGAAAGGGCGGGCCGGCCCTGCCAATCCGGCTCCCTGGTGAGCGGCCTGGGCTCCCTGGCCCTGCGGCGAGGCAAGGAAAGGGCCGCCTGACCGCCCCGCTCGGCCAGCTTTTGTATTTTGCCGTTTTCCAGAACGGCCACCCGGTCGCAGAGGGCGGAAAGCTCCTTTTCGTGGCTGCAAACATAGAGGAAGGAGACCCCACGCCCCGCGTAGCGCGCCATGAGGCGCTGGATCTCCGCCAGCTCCCGGTCCCCGAGGAAGCTGCTAAGATCGCGCAGGATGATCAGCCGTTTGCCCGTGTTCACGGCCCGCAGCATCTCCACCACGCAGCGCTCATAGGCGGAAAGCTGGTCCACATAGCAATCCCCGGCGATGGGCACGCCCAATTCCCGGGCATAGGCCTCAAAGCGCCTGTCCATCTCCCGCCGGGAGATGATATGCTCGTGGAAGCTGCTCCGCAGCACGAACACGTTATCCGACACGGTGAGGGAATCCACCAGCCGCGAGCGGCGCTCGATCACGGCAGCTGGGTTTTCATCAAGGCCGCTGTGCTTATAGTCGTTCACCAGGCGCTCAAAAAAATAGACGCGGCCAAAATGCAGGGGCGTATTCACGCACATCAGGCCGATCAGGGCTTCGAGGCCCACGTCGTTGATGCACAAAAGCCCCATGATCTCCCCGCTGAAAATGTGCAGGTTCACATTGTTGAGCAGGGCCGCCCCGTTTTCTAGGCAGCTCACCCGCTCCATGCGAAAGAGTTCCTCCCTCATACGCTCCCCCGCCGGGCCGTGCCCTCGGCCACGCGCCGGGCCTCTATATCATCAAGGGCCCGCGGTAGCGTGACCCGCACATCCGTGCCCTCCCCCTCCACGCTATAGATATAAATGCCATATTCCTCGCCAAAAAGGAGCTTGATGCGGTTGTTAACGTTGATCAGGGCAATACCGCCGTGGCTGCTCTGCCACTTTGCGGTTTCAAAATAGGCGGCGTTGAGATGGGCGTTCAGCTCATCCACCTTTTGCTCGGGCATGCCCACGCCGTTGTCCGATACGGTGATGAGCAATCGCGTTACCGTGAGCTCCAATCGGATGCGCAAAAGCCCGTCCGCCAGCTTTTGTTCCAGCCCGTGGATGATGGCGTTCTCCACAATGGGCTGTAGCGTGAGCTTGAGCAGGTGGCAACGCAGCAGTTCCTGCTTATCTCCCTCGTCATACTCTACCCGCATTTGCAGCCGTTCCCCAAAGCGGTATTGCTGGATACGGAAGTAATTCTCCACATTGTGCAGTTCCTCCTCGAGGGAAACCAGGTTTTCCAGATTGCTGATGGTATAGCGGAAAAAGGTGGAGAGGGCTTCGGTCATATCGGCGATATCCTGCGCGCCGGCCACGATGGCGTCGCTGCGAATGCCTTCGAGGGTATTGTAAAGGAAGTGGGGGTTGATCTGGTTTTGCAGGGCCAAGTATTGGGCCTGGCGCTTGCTTGCGCTGATGAATTCGCGGTTGACGAAGATATCCCGGATGCGGCCCACCGCCGCCTCCGTGCCGGGGCTGAGCGGGTAACGCATATCCAGCGTATCCTCTACCGTATAGCCCGCCGCGAAGAGGGTGAGCAGCTTTTCCGTTTCTTTATAGGGCTTGTATACGTATTCATACCCCAGCAGCGCAAAAAGGGCCAGCACGCAAAGGGGCGGCAGCAGGGCGATATAGCTCTTTTGCACCCAATAAAGGGCGGCCAGCAGGGCCAGGATGAAAAGCCCGGAAAAAACCGTGCACAACAGGGCGATACGGGCGCTGATATAGCGCTTGGCATGGTGCAGCAGCATAGGTTTAGGAATAGAGCTTGCGGAACTCCGTGGGCGTTACGTTCGCAAGCTTTTTGAAGGTACGGTTGAAGTGCTTTACATCGGTATAGCCGACCTGCGCGCATACGTCCGCTACGGGCAGATCCGTGCTGCGCAAGAGCTCCTTGGCCTTGGCGATGCGCACGCCGGAAAGGTATTCTAAAAAGGTTTCCCCGCACTCTTTTTTGAACAGGGCGCTGAAATAGCTGGCGTTAAAGCCGGCTACCCCAGCGATTTCCTCCAGCGTGACGGGCTCGCGGTAATGGGCCAGGATGTATTGCCGCGCGTTGGCGATGGGCCGGGTAACGGCCTGGCGCATAGCCCCGCGCCTAAGCGCGATATGCCTTTGCATAGCCGCTTGCAGGCAAAAGAACACGCCCGCCCCATCGTGCACCAGCTCGAGCTGCTCTGCAAAGCCGGCAGCAGCGCCCTCCATATCCTCGGTGGGGCCGTGGGCGGAGCGCATCAGCGCTGCAAACAACTCAAAGGCCCGGGTAACGGCCAGCAGCAATCCCGCGCCGCAAAGCGCCGACGTGCGCATCACGCTTTGGGCCAGCTCCGCCACCAGCGCGGGCACGGCTGCGTCATCCAAAAGCTCCACGATGCCGGCCAGGCGGCTTTTATATTCCTGCTGGAGTATGCTTAGATCCGGCATGCCCGTATCATAGCGCTCCAGCACCCTTTGGCCGCTCTTATCTACCAAGCGCTGCTCCACGGCCATCGTCGCCTCTTCCATCGAATCGGGCAACTCGCCAAGGCTTGCCTTGACTCCGCCCAGCCCCATGGTGATCTGCGCGTGGCGGAACATATCCCGCTGCGCCCCCATCTCGTTGACGCAGGCCAGCAACTGGCGGCGCAGCCCCACCTCGCTGCGGCGTGCATAATGCACGAAGCCCAATATGCGCGTGCCCGCAAAGGATCGCTCCTCCTCGATACTCAAAGGCCGCAGATAGCGACACAGGAGCTCCGCCAGCTTTTCCCGCAGGGCCATACAGGCGGCCTGCGAGTATTCCTCCGGGCAGGGGAAATCCAGCTTCACCACATAGGCCCGGTATATGCCGGAGCCAAATTGATAATGGTAACGCTCGTTGGCCTGCCCTGCATCCAGCGGCTCCCGGCCCGTATTCAGCAACCAGTCGCCAAAGAACATGGCGCGCAACTGGCCGCTATCCTGATGAAGGCGGGAGAGCAGGTTCTCCGCCCGCTCCGCCTCCTGCTCGCGCTTGTCGTGCCGGACTCGTATCTTGCGCAGCGCCGTTTCCAGCTCTTCTTTATTGACGGGCTTTAGCAGGTAGGCGTTGGCCCCATATTCAATGGCCTGCTGGGCATATTCAAAATCACGGTGGCCGCTGATGATGATGATATCCGTATCCGGCGCGCTCTCGCGCATTTTGGCGATCAGCGCCAAGCCGTCCAGGCCGGGCATGCGGATATCCGTCACCACGAGATCCGGCTTTTCCCGCTCTACAGCGGCAAAGGCGCTCAGCCCGTCGTGGGCCGTAGCAACAATTTGCATATCAAAAGCAGCCCAATCCACAAGATTGCAGATCAGCTTGCAGACCCTGACCTCGTCGTCGGCAACCAGAACCTTGCGCATATGTTTTTGCCTCGCTTTGCTGGAATCGATAGGGCCGGGGCCCCGGGTGTATCGAACGATGTGCGGATGGGTATTGCCGGCCGCATGGTGCGGCCACATATATAGTAGCACAACCGGCCGCCGGGGGGCAAGCCGCCCCCGCGCCCCTGCAATCGCCGGTGTAGGGCTACAATATACGTTGAAAAAGATGAGCTAAAAGAAGGTCAGAGAAGAGGCACAATCGGTTATTGTTGAGTTAGCAGCTTATCAGACTTGCGAGAGCGTGGTTACTACCGCTGCGTGGAGAGCCTGTGTGCTCAAACGCATGGGTAAACTCCCTGAGCAGCCGAAAAGGAAGACATATGCCTTCTCTAAAAGGCAAGGCTTTACCATGGAATGACAATGGTTTTGAATTCACCAACCGTAGGAGTTGCAAACCCTGTTTGAAAAAGCCGTTGCCGAGCTTGGCATCCGGCATAAATTGAATCGCCTGTACACACCCAGACACCCCCAAACATAACGGCAAGGCCGAACGCAGCCACCGCGAGGGCCAAAATAGATTCTACGACACCCATCGTTTCTACTCGTTCATGGATTTTGGTGAGTAGCTAGCTGTACACCAAAATCACAGCAGTAACCGCCCCATGCGCCCTCTCAAATATCTTTCTCCTAGGCTGTTCCTCCGTACTTACACTCTCCAACACGTGCCGGTTATTGTTCAAGCTCCTGCCGACGCGCGCGTTCGCGTTCCGCCTTGCGCTTCGCAGCCCGCTCTTTGCGGCGTTTTTCCTCCGCGGCACGGATCGCAAGGAGCACGATCAGCAGGATAAGGAGCAGCGCACAGGCGCCGCATATGGCGTAAAACAGCGTTGCGTTCACGCTGATTGCACCTTCCTCGGCGGGCGCGGGGGCCTGCTGCGGCGCAGGCGCGGGCGTTTCTATAGCCTGCTCGGGCGGCAGCGTAGGTTGCACGGGCCGCGCGGGCATCACCACATAGCGCTGGAGGGACTGATCCGATGGGTTATAAGCATAATACCCCACCTCGCCGTTGGCGTTGCGCGCGTATAGAAGATAGATATCGCCCTGCGCATCTTGCGCCTTCCACGCGGTATAATCCTTTTCGTCTATGGTCAGCGTAGTCTCCGTAAACCCGTCGGGAAGAGGCACGCTACCGTCCGGCTGCAGGAGGATATACGTTTTTGAAACGGAGGATACCGTTTTATAGGGGTAGAGCGTATCCTTTTGTTTGTTGAAGATATAATAGCCGCCCGCGTCGCCCGCGGCGTTGGATAGGTAGAAAAGCGTGGGCGCGTCGCTATCGGCTACCATGGCCGCGGCCACCGTTTGATCGTGGTAGGTATATTCCGACTCCTCATAGCTCGCGGGCAGCGTCACGTTCTCGAGCGTACGCCAGATATACAGGCTTTCCGTTGTGCCCTCCACATTTTGCGCCAAAACGCCCTCGGTCGCGTAGTCGATGGGCGGCGGCGTGGGCGTTGCGGGCGCGGCGGCAACCGCTATGTTTACGCTCGCGCTCGCGCCACCCTCCTCTTTGCCGTCGTAGCCCAGCACCTTTTCCACATTGAATTTGACTTCCGCCGTACCTGCCGCGACGGCCGTGAATGTTACGCGCGCCGTTAGGGTGTCGGTTCCGCCTTTTTGCGCGGAAGCCATGCTCAAAAAGCCGTCGGAAGCGCCGCCTGCGCCTTCCGCATAAGCGAGCACTGCCGGGTCGTAGGTAAAAATGCCCTCCGCGACGGACATCCCCTTGCCGCTCACGGTCACGGTGATTTCCACCGTATCGCCCGCCTGCGCGCTCGTTTTGTCCGTTGCAGCACTCAGGCGCACATCGGCGAGTGCGGATGCCGGCGCGAGAAGCAGAAGCGCCACGAGAAAGAACGCGGCCGTCCTTTTATATATCAAAAAGCCTTTCATACCTCAATACCCCCTTAAGCTATCTTTGCATCGCTGTTGATAAAGCGAATGAGAAGGAGCATGTCGTTTGCGTCCACCGCATCATTACGGTCGACGTCCGCCGCGCGCAAGCGTGCGCCCGTAAGGAGCGTGCCATGCGCGAGGTGGTCGC
>DHOI01000014.1:24795-26003 GCA_002409725.1 Christensenella sp. UBA5394 | reverse complement strand
AACATCTTCCCCTCGCCGTAGGTAACGCGTACGAATTGGCCCGTGCACACATCCCCCTCCACGGGGTTCCCTTTGGCGCTCACGAGGCTCAGGCTTCCCTTTGAGGAAAGGTTTTTCAAAAACGCCTCGCCCGAAGTGCCGGCCGAAACGCCGCTTATGCCCCAGGCGCGCACCTTATAGGCGTCGCTTTCCACCTTGGGCGCGGTGTGGTAATCGCCGATGGAGATGAGCTCTGTGTTTGCATAATAAAAAGAAAGGATATCCGCATACGGCTGGCCCGCTCGCGCACGCTCCTGCGCGCCGCGCTGGGAAAGGCCCACGCCGTGGCCGTAGCGCCGCTCTGTGAGGAAGAAGCCCGCATATTGTACGCCGCCGCTGCGGCAAACGCCCGCCTCCACGCCACGCATCCTAAGCCGCGTCTTTTTTGCGCTGAGGCTGCCGATTTGGCGTTGGAAGCTGCCAAAGCGCATATCCTCGAGCGTAAGCGTCACGGTCACCTGCCCGCTCTTTTGTGCGCCGTCTTCTTCATACCCCACCACGAGCGTCACGTCCGCATCGCTATAGCAGCGGCTCGGCGCATCGTACGTCGGGTTTTTCGGCGTGACCGCCACCGTTTCGAGCAAGGTCACAGCCCGCCCCGCCACGCGGTAAGCCGCGCTTTCGAGCGCGAGAAGAACATCCGCATCCATAAGCTTGCGGGTTTCGTCGCTGAATTTCGCTGGGATGAAGGACCGTTCCTCGATGCTCGAGGCGTTTAAAAGATCGTATGGGTCGTCTGCGTTGATATAGTAAGGATAATCATTGGACCATACATTACCGGTTCGCTCGGTCTGCCCGCCGTTGGAGGCGGAATAGAACGATTCGATGATATCGCCCTCATAGGTGAGCACCTGCCCGGCCGTAGCGTCCACCGCGGCGATGGCGCGGGCGTTTTTGCTCGCATAGCCACGGTACACCTGATCCTCCGAGGTATCCAAAAGATCGTAGGCGCGCGTGAGGTATTTGGAAGCCCGCGCCGCGGCGTAGCCGCGCGCGCAAACCGCCTGTGCCTTGAGCGCATCAATGGGGAAAAGGTTGCTCATCTCGTGGGGCACCACGCCGTAGAGATAGTGTTCAATGGGCAGCGTGTTGATGGCGCGTATCGAGCCCTCGTACACATCGAAGGTCATGTTGCCTAAGTACGTACAGGCGCCGTAGGAGGCATGCTT
>DHOI01000014.1:16341-24533 GCA_002409725.1 Christensenella sp. UBA5394 | reverse complement strand
TTTCACAGTGAGTTCATCGGTTCCTACCGCCAGGCCCGGCTGCCCTTCCACGGTGAATTTGCCCACGGGCGTGAATGAAAACTCCTTTTGCTTGCCGATCGAAATGCGCACGCGCACATCCGAGCAGAACACCGCCGCGCGCGCGGGCACAGCGGCGCATACGATGATCAGCGCAAGGCTCAGCATAAGGACGGTTCTTACTTTGCGCATGGTATGCCTCCCATTCTTTCGTATTTGGGGCGTTTCGACAACCGTCGTATTTATATTACCTTTTTTCGCTGGCAAAGGTCAACGGTGCCGCCCCTCACAAAGGCCGTTTTCAGGCGCCTGTCTATGAACTTTTGATGAATTCGTTTTTTGTACGATCTGTTCGTTTTGCGCGATAGTGAAAAAGGAAAACCGCTTCGCAGGATTCATGGCAGCCAACAGATGATATCTACCGAATTGTTTACTACGGTCGTAAAATATGCAAAGCCAGACATATGAAGAGGGAGCTTCGCCGGCTCCCTCTTCTGTCCAACAGGATACTAACGATTTCATCTCGTTCATATACCTAACACTATTTCAATCCACAGCTATAGCTGACACTTTAAGATTACCAGCCCTAAAGTTTTGGTAAGACTCATGACCTTTATAAAACATACTTACATTAGGCGGTGCGCATACGCGTATCATCCTTGGGTCACCTCAATATCACATTATGCTTTGCTCCTTTGAAATATCACTAGTATTCATTTACCTAACACTGAGCTTTCAAATATAGGCGGTGCATGTATCTGGGTTACCTCAATATCACATTATGCTTTGCTTTTATAACACTGAGTGTCTAAATAAATCTGAAAGACAAAAACCGCCAGCAAAAGTTGACGGCCTCCTCAATGGTACGAATGTTCGTAAAGGTAAACTCAGAAACCCACACAAAATAACGCTTTTTCAGCACCAGCAAGAGAATATTACATTCCGTTTATTATTCGTCTGCGAAGCGGTAGCCTACGCCTACCTCGGTCAAAATAAAGCGCGGATGAGCGGTATCTTTTTCCAGCTTCCGGCGAAGGTTGGCCATAAATACCCGCACACTTTTGCTGTCGCCGCCCTCATAACCCCAAATCTGCCGGATGATATAGTTATGGGTAAGTACCTTACCGCGATTGGCAATTAGCAGAAGCAAAGTTTTATACTCCGTCGGGGTCAGGTGAATTTCGCAGTCATCTACAAGCACTCTGCGTTTTTCATAATCCACCGTCAGCCAATCGCAGGAAAACGTTGTGGCACCCGTATCGGCTCCAGACTTTTGCAGGAAGCGTTCCGCTACGCGGATACGGGCCATCAGCTCGCCCATATGAAAAGGCTTTGTGATATAATCGTTGGCTCCGATATCGAGCGCCGCGATCTTTTCTTTCTCCTGTCCCCGAGCCGAGACGATCAGCACCGGTGCATCGGAAAACGCCCGCAGCTCCCGAAGCAGGTCTGCGCCATCCCTGTCCGGCAGGCCGAGGTCTAAAAGGACAATATCCGGCCGGCTGGAAGAAAACAGAAACAGCCCTTCGGTAGCCGTTTCCGCAATTAGGACATCATAATTCTCCTTTGAGAGTGATATATCAATAAAATGCGAAATATATTTGTCATCCTCGATGACAAGAATCGTCCGCTTGCTGTTCATAATATTCCTCCGTAGGCAGCGTAAAGGTAAATATAGAACCCTTGGGACTGTTGTCCGTTACAAAAATTTCGCCGCCGTGGGCCTCCACGATGGCTTTGCAAATGGAAAGGCCAAGGCCCAAGCCACGGCGCCCATCCGCAATTTCTTTTTCCTGCGCCACAAAGCGCTCAAACAGACTGCCACGGATGGCGGCGGGGATGCCGTCCCCTGTATCCGCCACCGACACGGTTAAGCACTTACCGGCCTCCACAGCCAGCCTAATGCTGCTTTCGGGCGGCGTATGGCGGGCAGCATTCTCCAAAAGGTTTATGATCACCTGCGCAATCAGCTTTCCATCCATGGGAGCCGTCACCACCTCATCCGGCAGCTTTACCTCAAAGTGCCGGTCGCCCAGCAGCCGTTCCGTGTGCTTCACAGCCTCGCCGATTACATCGTCAATCACTTCATCCTGCTTATGCAGCAAGAGCTTCCGTTCGCTGATGCGGGTCATGCTGAGGATGTTTTCAACAAGGTCGGTCAGCCACACGATCTCCTCGCTGATGTCTGAAGCAAGCTTCCTGCGTTCGGAGTCGGAAAGCGCGTGGTAGTTGCCCGCAAGCAGATTCCCGGCTCCGGAAAGGGCGGTGAGAGGGCTTCTAAGGTCATGGGCGATTGACCTAAGAAGCATGCCGCGCTGCTGTTCCCGCTCCATTGCCAACCGGATCTTTTCGCGGTCCGCCACCAGGGTCTCCCGCTCCAACGCTATGCCCAACTGTGTACAGACCGCCTGCACAATCAAAAGCTGTTGCTCATCCGGCTCTCCATGCAAAATCTCCAGTATGCCTAATGTGCCGGAGCCTCCGTTGATTTCAAAGCCTTTGCCTGCTTTGCTGGGTTTCCTCAAATCTAAATGGATCGTACAGCGCAGCCCCGCATATTCCTGAACAAGAGCTTCGGCTTTTTTTACAACACTCTCTTTTCCGCTGGCGGAAAGAAAGCCCGATGCGATCCGATACATGGTTTTGGTGGTGCGCTCATTTTCGCTTGCCAGGTTCATTTCCCTCTGGAGCCGGGAGGTGATTGTACCTGAAACAATTCCGGTAGTTAGAAAGAATACAAGCAACATCAGGTCATTCGTGTTGTATACAAAAAACGAATAAAAGGGTTTCATAAACAAGAAACTAAACAGGAGAGCACTGATAAGTGCTATCCCGATTGCCCATCCCTTGCTGCTGGTAAGTACCGCCGTAAACAGTACGCCCAGCAAAAACACCATGATGATGCTTTCATTCCCAACACCTAAACGGCCGATCAGCAGCGACAGGCCCGTCGCAAGCCCAACGGTCAGTCCTGCTTTTAGCATGTTTTTAGCCGTAACAACACCTCCTGAAAGCGCTTATAACTTTTTGCCCATCATTCTGAGTATATCCCTTTGCTCTCCCGCTACAATGATGTGCTCCCCTGCCTTAAACACATGATCCGCATTAATCAGCGGAAGAATGTGCTTTTCATCGCGAATGCCAATCACATTGACACGGTGCCTGGTGCGCACGTTCAGTTCCCGGACGCTTTGCCCGTTCCAATCATTTGGGGCTTCAATTTCCATGATGGCGTATTCGGGAGACAATTCAATATAGTCAAAGGCCCCCTTAGCCGAATACCGAACGGCTGTGCGCCGCGCCATGTCCCGCTCTGGGGAAATCACATCATCTGCGCCGATTTTTTTGAGCAGATCGGCCTGAATTTCGCGATCTGATTTCGCGACTACATACGTTGCGCCAAGCTCCTTAAGCAGGGAGGTAATCTCCATGGACGACTGAAAATTATCGCTGATACAGACAAAGCATATGTCAAAATTACGTACGCCCAATTCAGCGAGAACGTCCTTGTCCATGCAATCGCCGATTTGCACCCTTGTGACAAACGGCTCCAGCTTTTGTACGGCCTCCTCGTCCACATCCACAAGCATAACCTCATTATGAAGCTCAGCAAGCTTAATAGCAAGGTTTTGTCCAAAACGGCCCGCTCCTATAACAAGCATTGATCTCATGTTCTATTCCATCCTTTCCTAATTAACCGACAATAATTCTGCCGATAGGGTTTGTTAGTTTTCCGTTGTTATCAGAATGTGCAACTGCCATAAAAACTGTCAAGCCGCCGACGCGTCCCGTATACATCAGCAGGATGATGACTATGCTCGATAACGGAGAGAGCCCCTGTGTGATGCCGGTGGTAAGCCCTACCGTCCCGATTGCGGATAAGCACTCAAACGCAGAATCGGTAAGAGGCTGGCCTTGTGCGCTGAGTATCAGTATACCGATAACCGTTGTTGTAAGATAGATGGCGACTGTGCAAAAAGCGCGGCGCAGCGTATCACCATCCAAGCGGGAACGCCCTAGGGAAACATCCGATCGGGCTTTCAGTTGGGCAAGCACCGCAGCCAGCATTACAACAAGTGTGGTTACTTTAATGCCACCACCCGTACCGCCTGGGGCGGCTCCGATCATCATGAGAAGCATCGTAACGAGCTTGCTCGAATCTGAGAGGGGCGCAATATCCACGGAGTTAAAACCGGCGGTCCTCGGCGTAACCGATTGGAAAAAGGACGATAAAATGCGATTGCCCAGGTGCATGGAACCAATCTCGCCTCTGCTTTCAAGGAAGGCAAAGGCAACTGTTCCGGCAAGCAAAATAGTCAGCGTAGAAAGAAGCACCGCGCGGGTATGAAGCTGCATTTTTTTGAAGCAACAGCGGGTTTCCACAAGGTCGTTCCAAACCATAAAACCGATTCCGCCTACAATGATTAGCCCGGCGATGGTCAAAATAACCAAGGGGTCATTGTAGAGACTCGTCAGGGATGAAAACGGGGTGCGAATCCCCATTAGGTCGAAGCCCGCGTTGCAAAAAGCGGATACGGAATGAAAAACGCCAAACCATATCCCGCGCCCCAGCCCAAACATCGGCACAAACCGTATTGCTAAAAGGATAGCGCCCGTGCCTTCAATAATCGCTGTTCCTATCAGCGCTCGCCGTATCAGCCGGACGACGCCGCCCACCTGCATGAAGCTGATGGCCTCCGCTAACAATGAACGCTCACGCAGACCGATGCGTCTACCGATTGCAAGCGAAAACAGGATGGCAACGGCCATAAAACCAAGCCCGCCAACCTGAATGAGCAGTAAAATAACCGCCTGCCCAAAATAAGAAAACTGCGTCCATGTGTCATAACGTATAAGCCCTGTTACGCAAGTCGCGGACGTCGAGGTGAACAACGCGTTCAAAAACGGAATTCCTACACCGTCACGGCTGGCAACGGGTAGGCATAGCAGCAGTCCGCCTGTTAAAATAAGCAAGGCAAACCCAAAGGCGAAGATTTGCGTTGCGCTCCATCGTTTCTCATTCATCTGTTGATACCCCATAGTTCTGTTAGCAGTCCATCGATCGGTTCTCCTGCATCAAGCAGTCTATTTACACCTACCGCCTCATAAACGCCACGCTGTTCCGGCGCATTACACCGCGCAATGATCACAATACCCGGATCGGAGCGTTTTGCGGCATGGCATATCGCAATATTTCCGCTATCATCCCGTGAGAGGGCGAGTAAAGCCGAATAGAAACCATCCTCCGGAAAGCTAAGCATTGTGAGTGTTGTGCATTTCAACCCCATTCTACATATCTTCTCCTTGGCATCCGGAGCTCCGTATAGCAATACCCCCTGATTGGCGCGGCCCTGTGGGCCATCGAGGATGCCTCCCTTTCCCAAAAAGTTATCTAGGCGAAGCATGACAAAAAAACCGAGCACCACCACGCCAAGGGTTGAGATAATCAGCAAAATCGTCATGGCATACCCCCCTTCCGGAAGGATAATAACAAAATAGGTATAAGGCCGGTATCCCTATTCATGCCCTTGGTATCATTTTTCTATAAAGAAAGCGCCGGAAAATTCATTGCTCCAATCGAGGCAATTCTTTTGTAAGCGCCTATTTCCATAGACGAAGTATACCATATTTTCCGCCGTATTACCAGCAAAAGTGCCTAAAGTAGGGGGTTTCCGGGCCATCCCAGCGCCAAGTGCCTACATGGTTCCAACGCCTTTGGCCGTTTGGTTTTCAGTCTTTCATGAGCCACCGATATTGCTGCGGCGTGATCAATTTCACCTGCGCTTTGTTCATGACCATTGGAAACGTCCCCGTTCAAGCCACTTGTAGAGAAGCACCAAACCGTCTCCCTCCCTGTACAGCGCCTTGATCCTGTCGTTCCCCTTCCCAGAGAACAGGAACAGGCTATCCCCCACCAGATCCAACTCAAAGCTCTTTTGTACCGTATGATTTCAGGGGATAGGTTCTTCATTTGGCTGAAACGCTGGAACTACTCAAAGGCTTCCTGAATGCTGATGGATTTCTCTACAATTTGCTTTCGTTTCATGGCAACGGATTCCTTTCTTTTTGCTTGAAAATCCGTTAGAGCAACTCGGTTTTCAGCGAAAGTAAAAAGCCCTTACGAGACCTGTCAAACCCAGGATTCGTAAGGACTTTGGTGACGGTGTTGATAACGACAAACGCGGAAGCCCCCATAAAACAAGATTTTTGGCGCGAGCAAGTGAACACTATATTAAGAAAAACTATACGTAAAAACTATAGGCCCAGTCAAAAGCGAGCCTATAGTTTTTGCGTTGGTGCTGGTTTAAAGTCTGCTGCATATCTTTTTCATTTTGCCGCCTTAGGCTTGTATATCGAGATGGAGAAACAAAAAATGTCGTTAGGCAGGTAATGGGAGGAAAGGTTTGTATTGCTCTGGGCTCTTACATAGCATCGAGTCCTCTTAATAGCGGATACTCATTTCCCGAAGAGATGAAAGGAGGGCCATAACCAGCCTTGAGCCGCTTCAGCCCAATTTGCTAGAAGAAGCAGCAGCAAAAAATGCACGCCCCATCCTATCACGACAACACCCCTCCACCATATGCCTCTACTCCATTCGCGGCTGATCTGCTCGGCCTGTTCATCCCCTTCTATATATGGAAGAATACAGGTAGACAAATCAACTGCCTGTTCATCTTTATGCTTTGCCCACGGCCATCTCCATGGCTTCTTCCAGGGCATGCTACATGGTGCAAATCGATCAAATAGCTTCTTGATTTTTTCACTATACACAGGATAACGATCTGCCAAACGATAGAAAAAGGTGCGGTAATATAGGGTAAACGCCAGGGCATTGACGATCACGTTCACAAACATGCCCGGCGTGCTACGAGGCCCCAGCAAATCCAGGGGCAAAAGAAAGTCCAGCGCAAACCCTACCAGGAATAACCCCACTACGATTGAGCCAAGAAGGTTATTATTAACAATTACGTACCGTGCTTTTTTCAAGGCATCCTCACTATATATTTACCGTCTGAGATTCTTTAATATTTCTTTTGCGAGATTTTCCACAGCAGCTCCCTCAAGTTCTCCGTAAACCAGGCTCCCAATCGCATCAATGGCAGAATTTTTATATGTTTTAGCATGTTGCATATAATTGGAGCCAAACTCTACTATCCGACCGTTCCCTTCCCAGCTGTTAATATATAAAAGTTCGTCTCCACGGAAAGCATATGCTGCACCGTAACCGCTTGCATCCTCTGGTGATTGATAGTATATCACGACATCCCCTTTTTCGAGAATAGATGCAGGATTATACTCAAAATATTCTTTCCATTGGAATTCCTTTGCTACTGCCGCAGCCCTAGCAAACCAATTGGTAACTGGTGTAACCGCAGACCCCATTCAATAGCCTCTTCTATAGCTTTCTGCGCAAACTCCTTTTCCGGCCCCAACCCAAACAGTGGCGTTCCATCAATTACTTCTATACTGACTTGGCCATTCTCAAGGGGCGGCAATCCATCATATATGCCTACGCCAGCGTTAAGGGCTTCCCGAACAAGCTTATCGTTTGCGTTGTACCTCTCACGACCGCTTTTATCCCAGACTCTCAGAACATTGCTTTTCCTGGATACGGCCTCTTCGTTGTATTTCTCCATATGGGCACGTATATGATCCGCATCTTTTCGTTTTCTTTTGCCGGTAAATACACGGTATAAAGCTACCATGGCTGTCATTCCGGAATTATCTCTGGGATCCCTTTGCTGCTCTAATTCTTCACTCAGATAGCTCTCTACCTTTTCTCTTTTCCTGCCGCGTGTTGATCGTAGTATCGTTCACCGTTCCCTTTGCCTTTAAATGCAGGATATAGGCATCAATTTTCTCCTTGGTGATAGAGTCTACAGGTTGGAAAACATCCTCTAAAAATGCAAAGAAGGGATTAGAATGGTTGTCGTAATACCGTATGGTTTCAGGGGATAGGTTCTTGGTCTGGTTGAAGCGCTGGAACTGCTCAAAGGCTTCCTGAATGCTGATGGATTTCTCTACAATCTGCTTTCGTTTCATGGCAACGGATTCCTTCCTTTTTGCTTGAAAATCCGTTGGAGCAGTCCGGTTTTGAGGGAAAGAAAAAAGCCCTTATGGAGCCTGAAAAACCTAGGATTCATAAGGACTTTGGTGCCGGTGGTGGGACTCGA
>DHOI01000014.1:7455-16185 GCA_002409725.1 Christensenella sp. UBA5394 | reverse complement strand
TGGTGCCGGTGGTGGGACTCGAACCCACACGGTATCGCTACCAACGGATTTTGAGTCCGTCACGTCTGCCAATTCCATCACACCGGCGCAAGGTACCGAATGTGATTTTATCATATGTGCCCGCGGTTTGCAATCGTTTTTATGCGCCGCACCTGTGCACGTTTAGGACTACAATACAGTCCGCCGGGCTGCAGGGTTGTAGATTGCGCCTTGGGCCCGCATGCTGTATGATAGGGGAATAGGATATTACAGCAAAGGAAAAGAGAAGTATGGATAACAAAAAAGCGCTTAAAGAACAATATAAAAGCCGCAAGGTAACCGGCGGCGTATTTTGCATCCTCTGTGAGGGCAATGGCCGCGCCTGGCTCAAAGCCGCGCAAAACCTCGAAGGGCAAAAAAGCCGCTTCCAGTTTGCTGTTGATCACGATTCCTGCCCGGAGCCCTCGATGCGCGAAGAATGGAAGCAATACGGCGCTTCTTCCTTTACCTTCACCGTGCTGGAAGAATTGGAGAAGAAGCCGGACCAGAGCAACCCGGAATTCGCACAGGATATCAAGACCCTGCTCGAGATGTGGCAGGAAAAAAAGGCGGCGCAATAATACGCGGCATGTAGGGCGGGATGCGGGCATCCCGCTTTTTTTGTTGATATCTATGCCGGCAAAGTTATGGGGCGTTTAGGCTTTCGCATTTTCTCATTTGATGTATTCTTCAACATCAATAATAATCTTTTTGCAGCCGATACAATGGTAGCCAACTGCATTATCTGTAACAATAAAGCCTACTGTGGTTTTAGCTAAGGCTACGCCATTGGATTTATCTATATTTTTATGCGTTACGATATGAAATGGAATACTATCTCCGGGGAGCCAAAAAGCGCCCTTACCATTTACTCCATATATTTTACCGTATTTCATGTCTTTTCCACAATATGGGCAATCCATATGAATTCCTCCTATTTCTGTTGTCTTTCCAGCTCCTGATTGTATTATATTAAAGGAAGAACAAAGTAAAAGGCGCGCTGCAACAGGCTCCCAATTGCGGCGCGTCTTTCTTGCCGGGCTTTTATGACCGCACGTTCTTCTCCTGCTGCTGCGGCCGGCTTGCCTGGCCAGGCGCTATAGCGCCCCTTTCGCCGCCGTTCCTGAAATGTAAGAATGACAGGATGCCCACCGGCGAAAAATAGAGGCACCAGGACTCTAAAATTGCATCGCCTATCCAATTGGCATTCTCCATCTCTGCCGAAAAAAGCCCCAGCGTGGGCAGGATAAAGCAGCCGATAAAAAATATGCCGTGAATCAGCAAAAGTCCTTTCAGCCATTTATCGCGAAGAGCGGTGGCTTTGATCGTTAATCCCACGAACAAGGTAGCTAAGGCCATCATGCCGTAGCCTAGCAGGTCATAGCTGAAAAAAAGGCCGAGCCGCTGGTAATCCAGGATCTGCATGGCCTGCGCATCCAGCCCGTCGAGCCTTACCGCCGTCATCTGGGCAAAATATACCAGCAGGATCAGGGCCGCATAAATCCCGGAAAAAACCAGCGCGGCATATCCCGCCGCTTTACGATCCGCTTCGCTTTCCTGGCAAAACGCGCTCGCCATCAAAACAAAGCCCAAGGCAATAAAAATACTGGCAAGGTAACTCCCAAAGTTGGAACCAATCATCATGCTCAAGGCAAATCCGATTACGGAAGCAAGATTGATCAGCGAGCCGAGCATGCCGATTTTTCTATTCATATGCCTATCCCCCCTGCAATTAATGATCCGGCCCTTTCGGTTCTCTTGCCAATGAGCCGTAAAACCAAGGGCGCACCACGGCGATTTTTCCTGCAGCGCGCCTTTTTTCCTATTCAGTTTGCCCGAAGCAGAGCCTCGATCCCGCGCTTTTCCGGCATGGCCGGGACGCCGTCCCGCTTGCCGATGCGGCCTTCAGGGAATATTTGAGGAACAGGCCATGCATATCCGCCCCTACCTTACCGATGAAGGCGGTTTTACGGCCACATTTCGCCGCGGCGGCCAGCACATTGGCCATAGTGCCGCCGGGGTTCCGCTCAAAAAGCTTCATGCCGTTTGCCGAGAGCCCGCTTTCGGTGAAATCGACAGCAATTCCCCCAAGGCCGTAATGTCGTGCATAGGCTTACCCCACTACGATATTGATAATATTCTTCACCACGATCACCTTACGCACGCTCTTGCCATCCGTAAAGGCGAGTACCTCCGGCAGGGCCAGGGCTTTAGCCTGCACCTCATCCACCGGCATAGAAAGCGGCAGCTCAATGCGCGCGCGCACCTTGCCGTTCACCTGTACGCCGTACTCCACGGCTTCCTGCACCAGCGCGCTTTCATCCCAGGCAGGCCAGGCGGTGGCGTAAAGGGGCTGCTTATAGCCCAAAATCCCGTTTATCTCCTCGCAGATGTGGGGCGATACCGGGGAAAGCAGGGCGAGCAGGGTATGCAGCTCTTCTTTCGTTACATCCCCCTTAGCGTAGAATTCGTTGACCAAGCTCATCATGGCGGCGATGGCGGTGTTGTATTTCATCCGCTCGAAATCCTCGCTCACCTTCTTGATGGCCCCGTGCACGGCCGCGCGCAGCTCGGGCCGGATGCCCTCTTCCTGGGAGACCATATCCTGCAAGCGCCAAACGCGATCGAGGAAGCGGCGGCAGCCCCGCGCACCTGTGGTGCTCCAGGGGATGGGCTGGTCGAATGCGCCCATAAACATCTCATACAGGCGGAAGGAGTCCGCGCCCATCTCCTGCACGATGTCGTCCGGGTTGATGACGTTGCCGCGGGATTTGCTCATCTTATCGCCGTTCTCGCCTAATATCATCCCGTGGCTGGTGCGCTTTTGGTAAGGCTCCGGCGTGGGTACGATGCCCAGGTCGTAAAGGAACTTATGCCAGAAACGAGAATAGAGCACGTGCAGCGTGGTGTGCTCCATGCCGCCGTTATACCAATCCACAGGCGTCCAGTAATTCAGCGCCTCGGGGCTGGCCAGGGCCTGGCCGTTATGCGGATCCGTATAGCGTAGGAAATACCAGCTGGAGCCCGCCCAGTTGGGCATGGTGTCGGTTTCGCGCTCCGCCGGGCCGCCACACTTGGGGCAGGTGGTGTGGATCCAATCCGTAGCCCGGGCCAGGGCGCTTGATCCGTCGTCACTGGGCTCGTAATTCTTTATCTCGGGCAAGGTTAGGGGCAGCTGATCATAGGGCAGGGGCACCCAGCCGCATTTCTCGCAATGCACGAGGGGGATGGGCTCGCCCCAATAGCGCTGGCGGGAAAAGACCCAATCGCGCAGCTTGTAATTGACCTTGCGGTGGCCGACGCCTTCCTTTTCGAGATAGGCCTTCATGGCCTCGATGGCCTCCTCTACCTGCATGCCGGTGAGGAAGCCGGAGTTGACCATTTTACCCGTGGCGCAATCCGTATAGGCTTCCTTGCTCACATCACCCCCGGCCACCACCTCGACAATTGGCAGGCCAAAGGTTTTGGCGAATTCCCAGTCACGGCTGTCGTGGCCCGGTACGGCCATGATGGCGCCGGTGCCGTAGCTCATCAGCACGTAATCCGATACCCAGATGGGGATTTGCCGGCCGCTCACGGGGTTGATCGCCATTACGCCCTCGAGGGGCACGCCGGTCTTATCCTTGGCTAGCTCGCTGCGTTCAAAATCGCTCTTGCGGGCAGCGGATTGCCGGTAGGCCCGCACGGCATCCATGTTGGTGATGCGGCTCGCCCATGTATCGATATAAGGATGCTCCGGGGACATGACCATATAGGTCGCGCCAAAGAGCGTATCCGGCCGTGTGGTGAAAACGGTGAGGATGTCCTCGCTATCCGCCACGTGGAAATCCACCTCCGCGCCTTCGCTGCGGCCGATCCAATTGCGCTGCTGGATTTTGACCCGCTCGATGTAATCCACAGTGTCGAGGTCGTCGATCAGGCGCTGGGCATAGGCGGTGATGCGAAGCATCCATTGGCTGCGCACCTTTTGTATCACCGGGCCGCCGCAGCGCTCGCAAACGCCCTCCACCACCTCTTCGTTGGCCAATCCCACCTTGCAGCTGGTGCAAAAGTTGATGGGGATCTCGGCCTTGTAGGCAAGGCCATGCTCGTAGAGCTTGAGGAAGATCCACTGCGTCCATTTATAATAATTGGGGTCCGTGGTATTCACCTCGCGGGACCAATCGAAGCTAAAGCCCAGCCGCTTGAGCTGGCGCCGGAAGAGCTCGATATTCTGGGCCGTGACCTTGGCCGGGTGCATGCCGGTTTTGATGGCGTAGTTTTCCGTGGGCAGGCCGAAGGCGTCGTAGCCGATGGGATAGAGCACGTTATAGCCCTCCATGCGGCGCTTGCGGGCGATAATATCCATGGCCGTGTTGGAGCGGGGGTGGCCCACGTGTAGGCCCGCGCCGCTGGGGTAAGGGAACTCGATCAGGGGATAGAACTTGGGCATGGTATAATCATCTTTGGCCTCGAAGCAATGGGCCTCTTCCCATTTCTTCTGCCATTTGAGTTCCACATAATCGTGGTCGTAGCGGTTTGACATAGTTTTCCTCCATCGCGTATTCGTAAAAAAATAGGCCCCTGTCTCTATGTTAAGAGACGGGAGGCCCGCGGTACCACTCTTATTGGCGCGTTTGCGCCCGCTTTCGCCCTTTAACGCAGGGATACGCCGGGCTTAATCGGAAGCTGCGCACAGCTTCGCCTTTCGGCTCCGGGGCTCGGCGGCGAGCTTGGGCCTTATCGCAGGCCGCCTCGCACCGACCGGCGGCTCTCTTGCTGCGAAAAAAGGCTTACTGTTCCGCGTCACAGCCTGATTTAATTCCAATCATCCCAATTATATTTTGCAAAATAGGAAAAGTCAAGGTATACTCTCTTTTGTATGCGCTTTATGAGCGGTTTTGCCATGGGAAGGAGATGTGAACCATGTTTTTAACGGATTATCACGTGCACTGCGATTATTCCGCGGATAGTACCACGCCCTTACGCCCCCAGCTGGAAGCCGCGCGCGCCGCGGGCGTTGTGCAGCTTTGCTTTACGGATCATGTAGATTTTGACGATTCCGGCCTGCCCCCGGCGGATCTTGCCGCCCGGGATGCGGCCATCGAGGCGCTTCGGGCCGATTTCCCCGATATCGCTATCCGCCGGGGTGCTGAGATTAGCCTGAAAAACGAGGCTGTCGCGGCCGCCACCCTGGCCTATTGCAAGGGCCGGGATCTGGATTTCGTCATCGCCTCCCTCCACATCGTGGATGGGGTGGATGCCTATTACCCTGAATTCTTTGAGGGCCGTACCCAGGCCGAGAATTACGCCCGCTATCTGGATTTTGCCGCCAAGGTGCTGCCCACCAACCCCATTTTCAGTGTGCTGGGGCATTATGATTTCTGCGCCAAGTTTGCCCCTTATGCGGAGCGATCCGTGCGTTACGCCCACGCGGCCGACGCTTTCGACAGCCTTTTTCGCTATCTGGTTCAAGCCGGCAAGGGCTTGGAAATCAACACCTCCGCATGGTGGGATGGTCCGGCCTGGGGCCTGGATGTGCTGCGCCGCTACCGCGAGCTGGGCGGCGAGTTCATCACCACCGGCAGCGACGCGCACCAGTCCGACCGGGTGGGCAAGCGCCTCGGCGAAGCCCTCGAACTGGCCCGCGCCGCCGGCATCCCCTATGTGGCCACCTTCGAGAGGATGGAGCCGACCTTCCATAAGCTGTAAAGCATCAAAGGCCCTTCTGGGGTCTCGAGCGCCACAACCCCCGAGTCGGCGGCTTTATTCGCCGCCGTCGGCAGGCACGTCGGCATTAAACCTTGCGTCGTGAGGGTTCCTTCTCGCAAAGCGCCGGCCTGAGGTTTAAACAGACGCTTTCTATAAAATCAAAAAAGTGGCCGCGGCCACTTTTTTGATTCAGAGGGATCAGTACTCATGCTCCATCGCTTCTTCCTTGGTTCTGTGCACGGTGCCCCAAGGGTGCTGGGGTGGCGCGTAAACGGAGGATAGTTTCAGCGGCCTGCGCTCCGTGTTGACCAGATTGTGCCAGGTGCCCGCGGGTATGAAAATGGCGAAGCCGGGGCCGACCATCCGTTGCAGCTCCCAGTTCTCCCGGTTGCGCCCCATCATGACCCTCCCCTGCCCTTCTTCTACGCGAATCATCTGGTCAATCAGGGGATGCCGCTCCACGCCGATGTCCCCGCCCGGCGGGATGCTCATCAGGGTCATCTGCAGATGGTTTCCCGTCCACAGCGCTCGGCGGAAGTTGCTATTCTCCCGGGCCGCCTGGTTGATATTCACCACAAACGGCGCTGGGCCAAAGTCTATCCGCTGGCCCGGCTTGCCGCCGTAGCCGGTGTTAGAAACGTTGTCCATATGGTTTCTCCTTTCGGGCTTCTACCAGCATTATATGCAGCTGCTACCCGGAGCGGCACGGCTGCCGCAAAGGAAAAAAACGGCCCGGAGGCCGTAGCCGCTTTCCGGGCGCAAGGGAGCATATGATGTTTCGCGGTAAGCGGGCGCGGCCTTATTCCTGCAGATGGGAGGTGCAGGCGGGGCAGCGGGTAGCCTTGATGTTAATCTCATTAAGGCAATAGGGGCATTTCTTGGTCTCCGGCTCCTTCTCCTCTTTCTTCTTGCCGATGGAAGCCAGGCGGTTCATGGCCTTAACCAGCAAAAACACCACAAAGGCCATGATGGTGAAGTTGATCAGGCTGGTGATAAAAGCGCCATAGCCGATGGTCGTGCCCAGCACCTCCCAATGCAGCGCGTCGAAATTCTGCTTGGCGAACAGGCCGATGATAGGCGCGAGGATGTTCTTCGTGAGCGAGGCTACCACGGCCTGAAAGGCTGCTCCGATGATGACGCCCACAGCCAGATCCAACACATTGCCCTTCATGGCGAAGCTCTTGAATTCCTGCAGGAATTTTTTCATGCGCGATCCCTCCATTTATGTCTGTTTACCCAGTATATCACATCGGCGGCGTTTTTCAATTTGCCCCGGCCAAGCCTCCCGGCGGCGCGGTGCATAAGCTTCTCCTTTCTCCAAATGTATTGTAGTTCTGCAACGCAAGGGGCATTCATAATACGAATCTACTTGACTAAAATTGGATTGTATGGTAGAGTAAATGTGTTCTAAAGTGATTGATAGACCTCGTATTTGTGTAAATCGATGTTTATGGTTTACAGAAATACGAGGTCCTCTATTCTTTCGGATGTAAAATATTTATCTAGGAGGCACCAGCATGCATAGCGGTACGGTAAAATGGTTCAACACGGAAAAGGGCTTTGGATTTATCTCCAACGACGCGGGCGGAGAGGATGTATTCGTACATTTTTCCGCCATTGTTTCCGATAGCGGCTACAGAACCCTGCAAGAAGGCCAGGCTGTTACGTTCGATATCGAAGCCGATCCGAAAAACAGCAGCAAATTCCGCGCGGTAAACGTACGGACTGCCTAAATTAATTCTAAGGGGAATCCGCCCATCTGGAAACAGGCGGGCGGATTCTTTACGTATAAACACAGGAGATTATATGAACGAAAAAGCAACTTTTGATCAATACGGGCTCTCACCCGGCATACAACAGGCGATTCGCGCTATGGGGTTTGAGCAGGCAACGCCGATACAGGCAAAGGCGATCAAGCCTTTCCTTGCGGGCCGCGACCTTATTGTGCAGGCCCCCACAGGCACTGGGAAAACTTGTGCGTTTGGCATCCCGGTGAGCGAATTTGTAGATACCTATAATAAAAATGCGCAGG
Source organism: Christensenella sp. UBA5394 (assembly GCA_002409725.1). GTDB lineage: Bacteria > Bacillota > Clostridia > Christensenellales > CAG-138 > Pelethousia. Next base: position 8,444 of record DHOI01000014.1, on the reverse strand, counting down.
TTCTTATATTAAGCCCTACCCGCGAGCTGGCAATACAAACATCCGGCGTTATAAAAAGCCTGACAAAATATAAAGAGAATGTACGCCTTGCTACGCTCTATGGCGGTGAGAATATACAAAAGCAGCTTGCGGCGCTTCGCCGGAACCCACAGATCATCATTGCTACGCCGGGCAGGCTACTGGATCATATCCAGCGCCGTACGGCAAAGCTCGACGGCATTCAAACCGTTGTGCTGGATGAAGCCGACAGGATGCTGGATATGGGCTTCAAGCAGGATTTGAACCGCATATTAAAGGCTGTTCCGCAGCAGCGGCAAACGGTGCTGTTCTCCGCTACGCTGCCCAAGGAGATCATGGCGATCGCGCGGAGCTATCAGCATGATGCGCAGCATATCGCCGTTAAAGAGGATACGCTAACGGTAAAAACGGTAGAGCAGTTCTATACGACCGTGGCGAACGGCGCTAAGAAGCATGCGCTGTTATCCCTATTGGAGCGTAATTCCGATACGCTTTCCTTGGTCTTTGTCAATATGAAGCACAGAGCCGATAAGCTTTGTAAGGATCTCAAGCGCCAGGGAATACGTGCTGAAGCTTTGCATGGCGACGTTAAACAGCAAAAGCGCGAGCGCATTATGGCCGCGTTTCGCGCGGGCGAAATCGACGTTCTCGTGGCAACGGATGTGGCGGCGCGCGGCATCGATGTGCGCAACATCGACATCGTGATCAACTATGATCTGCCAAACGACAGCGACTGTTACGTCCACAGAATTGGCCGTACCGGCAGAGCCAATCGGTGTGGAACTGCCTATACCTTCATTTGCCAGGATGAGATAAAAATGCTTGGTACCATCATGCGTGAGACGAAAGCGGTGATAACACCAGCAGAGCCCGCCCTCACAGCCGCCTGCTAGGTTCCATAGGCAACTCCGGGGGCAGGGGTTTCTACTCAGCCCGTCTCTTAATCAGAACCAAAAGGCTTGCCGCAACGT
>DHOI01000014.1:6325-7283 GCA_002409725.1 Christensenella sp. UBA5394 | reverse complement strand
CGGTTTATCCGTTGCGGCAAGCCTTTTTATCAACGCTGCTTGATCCCCGCCCTTACCGCTTCGCTTCCAGGTCGGTCGGCTCAAATTCCTCCTGCATGCTCAGCTTGTCTACCATTTTGGTGGCTTTGGGCAGGCCTCCGCATGCGGAACCTGATCATTCCTCTGCCGCCAGCGTAATCATAACCGTAAATATTTTATTAGAATAACGCATTTCAATATCGTTACCGGGCTGGCTCACGATGCGGCGTATCCCCAAAAGGCCCAGGCCGCCTTTATTTTTGCGGGATACGATCTCCCCGTTCTTCTCAACGACCGTTCCGTCGAATGTGTTTTCCATGATAAGCATGAGCTGGTTGCCGACCATCTGCGAGTTAAAATGAATAAACCGCTCATCCTGCTTCGTCAGCCGCTGATTTGCCTCCAGCGCGTTTTGCAACAAATTACCGATTACCACGCACAAGTCCAGCGCATCAATACGAATGCCGGCCGGAATGTCCAAATGCGTTTCCAGCGTAATGCCCTGATCTCGGCACTGCTGGGCATACCAGGCAACAATGGCGTTCACGCTGCGATGCGCCGCAAACTGTCGGGAGGGATGAAGCTGGTATTCATCGGCCAGCTTGGCTAGGTATTCATCCACCTCCGCCTTGGTGCCCATGCCCTGCAAGGCCCGCATATGCAGCGAAAAGTCATGGTGCAGTCGTTGGATATTCTCATAATTCTGGAGCTGCTGGTTGTATTGGTTGCGCTGCTGGATAACCACGTTGCGCGCACATTCCAGCTCCATCTCGGCCTCCTTGCGCTGCGTCAAATCCATCAGACTCTTGAGGAGAAGGACGTAAACAGCCAGCGTCATGCTCATAAACAACAGATTGAAAAGAGCGTTTCTGCCTGTTTCGAACAAAATGGTTTCGCCGGAGAATCCGGCCCAGAACACAACGATAGCCAACAGGGGATA
>DHOI01000014.1:812-6023 GCA_002409725.1 Christensenella sp. UBA5394 | reverse complement strand
GATGCGGCGAGAAAGCCACATATAGCCGTAAGCACGGAAGAAAACATCCAGGCCGAAAGGGACGTAAAGAGGATGGTAAACAGCCCATCGGCAAACAGGAACACCAGAAACACCTGCAGGCCTACAAAAAAGCATACATCCAGCAGAACCTGAAAAACTGGCGGCACATCAAACAGAAACTGAACCGAGATCTGGATAATCCAGATCAGGGCGGCCACTGCCATCACAAGATCCTGCGAGCCATGCCGGTGGTGCAGCAGCAGCAATACGGGGATCACCTTTACCATCATTTGAAAAAAGGTTATGAGCAGCAGGCAGGCCTCCGGTGTCATGTTCGGTTCCCCGCCATCACCTTATGCCTGTAATAATCGGCCTTACTCTCCGGATACGCGCTTCGGGAGATGGGTATCTCCGCGCCATTAACCAGCCGGAAGGCGTGGTTTTCCAACTGTATAGCGTTATCCAGATTCACCACAAAGCTTTTGTGGCAGCGGGCAAAGGCCTTGTGGCAGCGAGCCTCGCTCCAAACATCCTCCAGCTTTTTGTGTAAAACGATGGTATCGCCGCTTTTAAGGTAAACTATGGTGTGACGCAGCTGGCTTTCCATGAACAGGATGGTATCGATCGGGATATCGACAAGGCTGCCATTTATTGTGAACGCCAGCGTTTTGGGGGCGTATAGGTCAAACGCCCGGCGGAACGTTTCACTTACCTGCTGCTCGACAAGGGGCTTTAGCAAATAGCCGATAGCGTTCACATTATAGCCCTGCACCGCAAATTCGGAAGAGGATGTGATGAAAACGATGCCGCACGCGGGGTGGTCTTTTCGAAGTCTCTGCGCCAGCTCCATACCGCTCATCTCAGGCATCATAATATCCAGCAGGTATAAATCAAAGCTCTCCGGAGAGGCTAGCAGGCGGTAGGCCGAATCAAAGCAGGATACGGAGCAGGGAATCGCCTCGCTGCTGACAAATGCCCGCAGCATGCTTTCTACAGTTTCCCGATCAGCCCCGCAATCATCGCAAATTGCAGCCTTCAGCGACATGTGATTTACCTCCAGAAACAGCATCCGAATAATACTATTATAGTATTGAATTGTGCCGGATGAAAGATGCTTCATGCAATATTGGTATGGTATCGACATTTTTAGGCGATTAGATCAATAATATTCGGTCTATAATTTATCTATATCCTCTATCTGTCCATGTGAGCGCACGTTCCATTCAGGCCATACGATACAGCAAGGGGAACCGCCATGCAAACGAATATCGTTGGAACACTGATCGTTCTTTTATATTTTTGCGTTATGCTGGTTATCGGCTGGTACGCTTCCAGCCGCAATAAGAGCAACGCCGATTTCATCTCGGCAGGCCGCTCGCTAGGGCCCTGGATGATTGCCGCAGCACTGGCGGCAACCGAGATCGGCGGCGGCAGCTCGCTGGGTCTGGTGCAGCAAAGCATGGAGAGCCAGGGCCTTCGCAGCGCCTGGTACATCATTTCCGTGGGTATCGCTTATGCACTGTTGGCCTTTTGGGCCCCGAAAGTGCGGCGCACGAATGTAAAAACCACAGCCGAGTATTTCCGCCGAAGGTACGGCGATGCTTCCGGGATCCTGCAGGTCGTATTTATCATCACCTCCCTACTGGGGGACACCATTGCCCAGTATGTCGCATCCGCCGTTATCATCTCGGCCATGCTCAACATCGATTTTCAAATGGCGCTTATTATAGCCGCGGTGGTGGTTACGGTCTATTCCGCACTGGGCGGGCTCTGGGGCATCGCCGGTACGGATTTTATGCAGGTGCTCCTGATCTTTATCGGTTTGCTGGTCGTAATACCCTCTGCCGTAAAGCTGGCCGGCGGCTGGAGCGATATCGCTGCAAATGTACCCGTCGACACCTTTGTTTTATATAAAAAGGGCGATTGGTCCTACATTTTCTCCCTGGTGGTAATGTATTTCACCAGCTTTGCCGCTAATCAGATCACCATGTCCTTCATCCTCGCCTCCAAAGGGCCCCGGGCAGCACGGCATGGCGCGCTGGCGGCCGCCGGTTTTAACGTTTTATATGCTTTTATTCCGGCCTTATTGGGCATCATCGTTCTGGCGCTCGTGAACATGGGCGTCTTCCTTCCCGAGGCCTATGAAGACACGGGTATCCGCTATGCCCTGCCGATGCTGGCCATTGAGCACTTGCCGCCGGTCATTGCAGGGCTGCTATTCGTGGGGCTGCTTTCCGCCACCATGTCCACCATTGATTCCTCGCTGTTGGCCTGCGGCGCGGTGTTTGGCCTTGATGTTTATAAACAATACCTAAGAAAGGATGCGTCCGATAAGCAGGTACTAGCCTCTATCAAAATCACCATGGTTTTGGTGAGTCTAATTTGCTTTACAATGGCCCTCTTCAACACCCACGGAATATTGCAGCTGGTTCGCTTCAGCTTCACCTTAAAAGCAGCAACCGCCTTTGTTCCCTTTGTGGCAGGTCATTACTGGAAAAAAGCTTCCGGCACCGGCGCAGTAGCCTCCATGCTGGCTGGCGCGGCCACGGTACTGGTCTGCGATGTGGTTTACGCGGGCGCAATCACCATCCATACCGTCTTCCCAGCCCTTGCCGTTAGCGCGCTGTGCTTCGCTGCGTTTTCGATGCTTGTGCCGCCTAAAAGGGAGTGTCTTGATTTGGCGCCGGAGGAAAATGCAACCGCGGGCAATGAGCCCTAGTGGCACATAGAGAAAGGAGTGATTTATGGATCGTTAAATATGTAGCGGGTGCCCAAAACCCGGGCCTCCGCATCCCCCATGCGAATCATCAAAAACAAAGAGAAAACCTATAACAAATCTACGGAAATATGGGAGGAATTTAATTTTATGGAAACCATGCCTGTGAAACAAAAGAAAAAAATCAGGGTTCCGCACACGTACATTATTTTGATGGGCATTATCCTGTTTGTAGCGATTCTGACCTATTTTGTGCCCGCCGGCGAATACGACCGGATTTTTGACGAAACCACAGGGCGGAATCTGGTAGACCCTAGCTCTTTCCACTATGTAGAAAAGAACCCCACAACCCTGATCGAGTTCTTCTCTTCCGCGGTAGACGGCATGGTGGACGCCGGTTATGTTGTTGTGCTCACCTTTGCCGTGGGCGGCGGTTTCTTCGTGCTTGAAAAGGCCGGCATCATTACGGCAGCAATTAAGCTGCTGGCGCGCAGGCTGAAAAACCGTGGCATTATCATCATTCCCATTTTGATGATTACCTTTGCCGTTTTGGATTGCTTTGTTGGCATGTGCGAGCTCACCATGGTTTATGTGCCAATTTTGCTGCCCCTGATGCTGGCCATGGGTTACGATTCCATGACGGCCTGCGCAACCGCGCTTATCGGCTCGCAGATTGGCTTTACGCTGGCCCTCGCCAATCCCTTCACCACCATCATTGGCCAGAAAATATCCGGGCTTCCGCTCATGTCCGGCTGGCAGTTCCGGCTGATTCTGATGGTAATCTATATGATAACCGCCATCATCTTTGTATGCCGCCATGCTATGAAGGTGCAAAAGAATCCCCTGCAAAGCTCGATGTATGAAATCGACCAGGAGACCAAAAAAGAGATCAAGGGGGTCGACCTCACCGATGAAACCCACATGACCCTGCGGCAAAAGCTGGGCGGCCTGGCTGCGATCTTGATTTTCGTTGTAATGGTATATGGAGTAATCTCCTGGGGCTGGGATATGCCGCAAATCGGCGGCTGCTTCGTTGCCATCGGCATTCTGGGCGGTTTGATTGCCGGCATGCATGGCGAAGAACTCTGCGCCGCCTTTACCGAAGGTTGCGGCCGGGTTCTGGAGGGCGCGCTAATCATTGGCGTATCCCGCGGCATCGCTGTCATCATGTCCAACGCCATGATTATTGACACCGTTGTGTACTTCTTCTCCATGATTCTACAGGGTGTGCCCGCCGCTCTCTCCGCCGTTGGCATGATGGTTACGCAAACCATTCTGGAATTCTTCATCTCCTCCGGTAGCGGACAAGCCGTCGCGACCATGCCCATCATGGCTCCTTTGGCGGATATGATCGGCGTTACGCGGCAAACGGCGGTGCTTGCCCTGCAACTGGGCGATGGCCTGACGAACATCTTCTATCCTGTTTCCGGCTATTTCATCGCTACGATCGGTCTTGCACGCGTGCCATACCAAAAATGGGTGAAATTCTTCCTGCCCTTGCTTCTCATCCAGTGGGTGTACGGCATCGGCGCCATGATTATTGCGCAGATGATCCAGTGGGGTCCATTCTAACCTTGGGGAAAAGAGGGTGATATCTTGAACACATCCATGATAAAAGCCGAGGTCAATAAATTTTTCCCGGACCTGCTGGCCTTTTGCCGCGACTTGGTTCGTATCCCCAGCTACACCTTTGAGGAAAAAGGTGCCATAGAACGCATCGTCGCAGAGATGAAGAAGCTGGAGTATGACAAAGTTTTTATCGATAAAACAGGCAACGCGATCGGAATAATCGGCACAGGGCCAGTAACGGTGATGTTTGATAGCCATGCCGATACGGTTCGTGAAGGGGATCGTCGCCTGTGGAGCGTGGATCCGTTCGGCGCGGAAATAAAGGGCGACATGCTTTATGGGCTGGGGGCCTCGGATATGAAATGCCCGGGCGCGGTCAGCGTGTATGCTGCGGCGCTCATGAAAAAGCTCGGCTTGTGCGAGGGCAAGCGGATCGTGGTTTCCTTCTCTACCATGGAGGAGGATATGGACGGCGTTGCGCTGCGGCAGGTCATCGTCAATAACAAGCTGCAGCCCGACTATATAATTATCCCGGAACCCACCGACCTGCGCCTTTGCAGGGGACATGGCGGCCGCGTAATGTACAGAGTGGATATCAGCGGCAAATCCTCCCATGGCAGCCGTCCGGAAGACGGCGTTAACGCTGTATACCTGATGAAGGAGATAATCGGCCGGGTGGAGGCCTGGAGTGATAGGCTCCTAAGCCAGAACAGGCGCAAAGGTTCCGTTGCCCTCACCAAGATAGAAAGCGAGGCGGCATCCCTCAATGCGGTGCCTTACGCTTGCGGCATGTATCTCGACCGCCGGATCACTGTCTCACAGACGGAAGCGGATTTAGCCGCAGAAATGGACGAACTCGTGGCGGGCACCGCCGCAAAATGGCACGTCGTAACTACCGAGGAAACGACCTGGAACGGCGAAAAAGC
>DHOI01000014.1:0-501 GCA_002409725.1 Christensenella sp. UBA5394 | reverse complement strand
AGCTGCGCCGGGGTTTTGAACATACCCACCATCATATTCGGCGCGGGCATGGAGGATATGTGCCACACGGTGGATGAGTGCTGTCGCATTTCAGACCTTGAGGAGGCTTGCGCGTTTTATGTGGGGATGGCCTCCATGCTGTAAGGCTGCCGTAGTTTGATCCACTACTTACAACGTAGATCGGCCCGGAGGTTCCCGGAACCGGGTGCCTTCGGGCCTTTGTTCTTACGCTTGATATGCAGCATAGCCTTGCGGTATTCCTTTCCTCTGCATGTTCTGGCCTAAAAGCATTCGCTTATAGAATTGAAAACCTTCATGCCCATGCCGGTCAACAAACCCATAGGAGTATTTATCAACAACATTGGAAAAGCTGCAATTGAGAGCATAGGGTATGCATGCTGTATAATCCCCTGCCGGTTTGTGTCCATCAAGATGGGGCCGAAGAGAGATGGCCCCTAAAAATAAAAGTATAGCGGAGTGTATCAACATGATCGATCTGAA
>DHOI01000136.1:10891-12045 GCA_002409725.1 Christensenella sp. UBA5394 | reverse complement strand
CCGCAATCCATCAGCAAGGTAAAGCCGCCGGTTTTATTGGGGATGGCCATGCCCAGAGCGGGCCGCTTCACGCCCGGTATGCGCCGCATGATGAGTGTGGCCCCGGCCAGCAGCGCACCGGTGCTGCCCGCAGATACCAGGCAGGCGGCTTCGCCCGCCTTCACGGCTGCAAGCCCGCGCACCATGGAGGAATCCTTTTTGCTGCGGATGGCAGCCGTGGGCGATTCTTCTAAAGAAATAACCTCCGGCGCATGGAGGATGAGGATGCGGTTCCTATCTGCCTCGGGATACTTTTTCAGCTCAAATTGGATCTTTTCCTCATCGCCAAAGAGCAAAAGCTCGATATCGGCAAAGCTTTTGAGCGCCTGCACGGAACCTTCGATGGTGGCGGACGGGGCGTTATCGCCGCCGAAAACGTCTATCGCGATTCTGGTCATTTGCTATCCTCCTGTTTTACTTAAGGTAAGGGAGTCGAACCCCTACGCTATAAACTGCCAGTTTGGCGCACTTCGTTGTCATCGTCAGTCGCCGTAGAACCGCTACGGCTCCCTCCTCTTGCTCAAATTGCGTCCAATTACCGTAACTTGCCGTATAGCAAAAGGACTTCCCTACGGCGGGAAGCCCTGATGTTATGCTGTTTAGGCCTTTTCCACTTTGATAGCCTGCTTGCCATCGTAATAGCCGCACTTCTTGCACACCCGATGGGCGAGCTTCGCCTCGTGGCACTGCGGGCATTCCACGATACCGGGAATGGACAGCTTCCAATTGGCTCTGCGCGCATCGCGCTTGGCCTTGGATGTTTTTCTCTTGGGGACCGCCATACTTACACCTCCTTATCGTGATTCAACAGGGCGCTGAGCTTGGCGAAAGGATTTTCCCTTTCGGGTTCCTCCTCGCGCAGGCACGCGCACTGGACGGAATTCAAATCGCACCCGCATACCGGGCAAAGGCCCTTGCAGCCTGGCCTGCAGATGCTTTGCAACGGCAGGTTCAGGAAGAGATTATCCAATACGGGCCGGGTGATATCGAGCTCCTCGTTGCCCACCGGATAGGCTTCATCCTCCGGGCCGGGGTCTTTGACGAAGCGCTCTTCAAACTCGAATGCAATTGGTTCGTCAAATGCCTTGGCGCACAGGGCGCAGGCGGAGCGTAGC
>DHOI01000136.1:0-10642 GCA_002409725.1 Christensenella sp. UBA5394 | reverse complement strand
AGAGGGGCGGCAAAGGTTATCTCACTGCCCATGTATGTTTGGGGCGGCAACGCCTCATCCGCAACATAGCTGCCTACAAGGCCGATCTGGCGCAGTTGCGCGGCAATGGAGAATTTCATCCGGGGCACCTCGAAAAATCCGACATCGTTCATTTTATATGCAGGGCGGGGTTTTGTCAATACGAAATTTCCAACCCCTGCGCCCCGCAAGCAAGCTTTTGTCTTATTATTTGGCGGCAAGCCTGGCCGTATCCTTGGCAATGACCATTTCTTCGTCCGTAGGGATCACGAACACCTTTACCTTGCTCTCGGGCTTGCTGATCTCCACTTCCTGGCCACGCGGGCAGGTTCCGTTGTAATCGAAATCCACATCCACGCCCAGGTATTCGAGGCCCGTGAGGATGCGCGCGCGCACATCGCGGTCGTTTTCGCCCACGCCCGCGGTAAATACGATGGCGTCCACCCCGCCCAGAGCCGCCGCATAGGAGCCGATGTATTTTTTGACCTTATAGGAGAAGGTTCTGAGGGCCAGCTCCGCCCGCTCGTTGCCCTGGGCCGCAGCCGCGGCCAGGTCGCGGAAATCGCTGGAAACGCCCGACATGCCCAGCATGCCGCTCTTCTTATTCATATAGGTGCTCATGCTGGGTGCATCGAGGCCCAGCTTCTCCATTAAGAAGGGGACGATTGCCGGATCCATGTCGCCGCAGCGGGTGCCCATGGGCACGCCCTCGAGAGGGGTGAGGCCCATGGAGGTATCGATGCACTTGCCGCCCTTCACAGCCGCGATGCTGGAGCCGTTGCCCAGGTGGCAGGTGATGATGCGGGTCTCGGCGGCGGGCATATCGAGCTTGGCAATGGCCCGCTGCGATACATAGAAGTGGCTGGTGCCATGGAAGCCATAGCGCCGCACCATGTGCTTTTCAAACGCCTCGGGGGGCAGGGCGTACATATAGGCCTCCGGGGGCATGGTCTGATGGAAGGCCGTATCGAATACTGCCACCATGGGGGTGTTGGGCATGATGGTTTGGCAGGCGCGTATTCCCATGAGATTGGCGGGGTTGTGCAGTGGTCCCAGGGGGATGCATGCCTCGATAGCGCTCATACAGGCGTCGTCGATGAGGCAGGAGCTGGTGAACTTCATGCCGCCGTGCAGGATGCGGTGGCCCACGGCGTCGATCTCGGCCATGCTGCCGACTACGCCCATCTCCTTATCCGCCAGCGCATCCAGAACCATCTGAATGGCCGCGGTATGATCCTTCATGTCCTTTTCAACTTCGTAGGCGGCCTTGCCCGTGGGCTTGTAGGTCAGCTTGGAACCGCCCATGCCGATGCGCTCACAGATACCCTTGGCGATGATATCGCTGCTTTCTGTGTCGATCAGCTGATATTTGAGAGAAGAACTGCCCGCGTTGATGACCAATACTTTCATGAAAAAAATATCCTCCTATGTATTTCGCCTTATGCAAATGGTTTTGTTCTAGAGGTTTTGCGCCTGTACGGCCGTGACCGCCACCAGGGATACGATATCCTCCACGCTGCAGCCGCGCGACAGGTCGTTGATGGGCTTGGCAAAACCCTGGCAAACGGGTCCCACGGCCTCGGCGCCGGCTAGACGTTGCACCAGCTTATAGCCGATGTTGCCGGCTTGCAGATCCGGGAAAACCAGCACGTTGGCGTGCCCAGCCACGGAACTGCCCGGGGATTTGAGCCGGCCCACCTTTTCGACCAAGGCCGCATCCGCCTGCAATTCGCCGTCCACATTCAGCTCCGGGGCCAGCTCTTTGACCAGGCGCGTGGCCTCGGATACCTTGTCCACATTCTCGTGCTTGGCGCTGCCCTTGGTGGAGAAGGATAACATGGCCACCTTGGGGTCGAGCCCGCAGAGTGCCTTGCCGGTTTTGGCGGAGGCAATGGCGATATCCGCCAGCTGCTGGGCCGTGGGCTCAATGTTCACGGCGCAATCCGCAAATATGAGGATGCCGCCTTCGCCATAGCTCTTATCCGGCACTTCCATAATGAAGCAGCTGGAAACGGTGGAGACACCGGGCGCGGTTTTGATGATTTGCAAGCCGGGCCGAAGGGTATTGCCTGTGGTGTTGATCGCGCCGGAAACGAAACCGTCGGCCTTATTATCGTAAACCATCATGGCTGCGAAAAAGAGCGGATCCAGCATCGTCTTTTGCGCTTGCTCCAAGGTAACGCCCTTCTTGGCGCGCATTTGGGCAAAAGCCTCGCAATAGCGCGGATAATCGGGGGAAGCGGCGGGGTCGACGATGGCGACGCCTGTAAGGCTCACGCCGAATTTAGCAGCTACGGCCTGGATCTCATGGGGATCGCCCACCAGGGTGATCTTAGCGAAGCCCTCCTGTGTGATCTTCGCCGCGGCCTGCACGGTGCGTTCCTCGCTGCCCTCGGGCAGGACGATGTGCTTCACATTCGTCTTGGCCTTTTCGCGGATGCTCTCGATGACGGACATTGGTAACTCCTTTCGCTTGCGCAAAAAAATGAATTGCTCAAAAAAAGTATGTTATGCGCTCCCGGGAGCGCCAACATAACTATAATATTATAGCACAGCCGCTTTGCCTTTTCATCCTTTTCCGCGCTTTTCGCCGGATAATTTTTGATCAATCTCCCTGTCGTGTGGTATACTCGTGGCAAAACAGAGCGGAGGTCTCCCTGCATGCGCGTCGTGGGCGTTATCGCCGAATACAATCCCTTCCACAGCGGCCACGCTTACCACCTAGCCCGGGCTAAGGCCCTCGCACGGGCGGACTATGCCCTGGCCATCATGAGCGGGGATTTCGTGCAGCGGGGGGAACCGGCTATGTTCCCCAAAAAGCTGCGGGCCAAATGGGCCCTGGAAAACGGGGCCGACCTGGTGCTTTCCCTCCCCGCTCCCTATTCCCTCACCAGCGCGGCCGGCTTTGCCAGGGGGGCCGTGGGCCTACTGCACAAGTGCGGCCTGGTGGACGCCCTCTGCTTTGGCAGCGAAAGCGGCGATATGGGTCTGCTTAGCGCCGCCCTGACCGCGGAAGAAGGGCCGGCGCGGGCCACGGCCCTGCGCGAGGCTTTACAAGCAGGCCAAAGCTATCCCGCCGCCTACGGCTCGGCCCTGCGAGCGGCTCTGCCCACGTTGCCCGCGGGCCCCAACGATATCCTGGGCCTTGAATACATGCGCGCGCTCGAGGCGCTCGGTTCGCCTATGGAGCCCATCGCCCTAACCCGCCAAGGCGCGGGGCACGACGAGGGTGGCTTGGCTGCCGCGCATGCCAGCGCCACGGCCCTGCGAAACGGTATCCGCGCCGGGGATTGGGAATCCCTGGCCCCTTACCTGGCCGCAACCGCCCGCACGGATATCCAGAACCTGGTCCAAAGCGGCGGCCTGCGCGAATTCGGAAGCCTTTCCCAGGCCATCCTCTATGCCCTGCGCCGCCTCTCCAAGGATGAATTGGCAGCCCTGGGCGAGGTGCGGGAGGGACTGGAAAATCCCCTCTACCGCGCCTGCCGCCAGGCGGCCACCGTGGATGAACTGCTGGCCCTGGTCAAGACCCGGCGCTACCCTATGGCCCGGCTCAAGCGGGCCTGCCTCTGCGCCCTATTGGGCATCACCGGGGCGGACCTTCAGGCTACCCCACAAGGCGATTACCTGCGCGTGCTGGGCGTCCGGCAGGAGGCTCTGCCCCTTTTGAGCCGTCTCAACCAATGCGCCGTTGTGCCCGTGGTAAGCAGATTTGCGGACGCGGCCCGGCTCAGCCCGGCCCAGAGCCGCCTGTTCGAGGCGGATATGCGCGCAGCCGAGATCGCCTGCCTTGCCACGCAAACCCCGCAGGCTGCGCCCTTTGATTTTGGCGAGCCGCTGCTGATTGTAGACTGAAACGCGCCGCGCCCAGCATAAGGATAAAGATATAGAACTATCCCTATATTGGAGGCGGCCATGCGTAAACCCATATTGATCTTTGCCCTCTGCGGCCTGTGCTGCCTGCTGCTGGCGCTCTATAGCGCTCAAGCCCTCTCTGCGGCCCGCGAGGGCTTTTATCTTTGGCGGGATCATGTCTTTCCCGCGCTTCTGCCCTTTTTCGTTTGCGCCCATATCATGCAGCATTGCGGCGCGATCACGGGCCGAGGCCGCCTGGCCCTTTATGGCCTGAGCATGGTCTCCGGCGCGCCCGCGGGCGCGCGGCTCTCGGGCCAGGCCGGCGGGGATGTGACGGATACCGCCGCCGCCCTCAACGCGGTGAGCCCCATGTTTATCTGCGGCAGCTTCGCCTCCGGCATGCTGGGCCGCCCCGCCCTCGCCTGGCCTATCCTGCTGGCGCAGTTCCTAGCCGCCGGGGCCTTCCTGCTGCTTGCTAAGGATAAGGCGACAGAAGCCCCCGCGCCCGCCATGCCGGAGGAATCGGCCTCCTTTTTACGCCTGCTGGGCGAGGCGCTTGGCTCCGGGGTGACGGCCCTCTTTACCGTAGGCGGCGCGATCATGGTTTTCATGGCCTTTCAGGCCGTGCTGGAAGAAATCGGCCTCTTCACCCTGCTAACGGCCCCGTTTGCCGCGTTATTTGCAAAGTTCGGCCAATCGACCGAATTACCCGCCATCCTGCTTTCCGGCATGCTGGAAATGGTGCAGGGCTGCCGGGCGCTGGCCGCAGCCGGCCTGAGCCTTAGGCAAACGGCAGGGTTGGCTGCTTTCTTTTTCAGCTTTGGCGGGGTGTGCATATTGGCGCAGTCCTTAACGGTCGCCAGCTTACGGGCCGGGCGCTATCTTTGGCGCAAGCTCCTGCAAGGGTGTTTGGCGGGCCTTTTGGCGTATCTGCTTACGCCACTGTTTTTGCCGGATGCGCAAACGGTCTTCTCCTCCCTCTCGCCACAAGCGTTAAAAGAGAACGCCCTTTCGGCTGCGCTGACGGCCGGCATCTCTTTGGTCGGCGTGAGCGCTGTGCTGCTCTTAGGCGCGGCCGCGGGCCGCAAAAGCGGCGCTTCTTAAAGGAAGGTCAGCTGTTCTGCTCGCTCGTTATGATTATTATTGAAAAATCGGCGGCTCGGGGCCATAAAATCCGCGCTGATTCCATATTGCGTCTGCGCGGCCCGCACCCGGGCATAGGCCCGCTCCCGCACGGCCTTATCCAGCCGCCCGTTTTGATAGGCGGCCCAGATATCGCGGTAGCAGGCGGGGAAATCCCGGTCTATGCAGGTGAAGAAGGTATCCCGCGTTTTGCCCTTAAGGTTAAGCATGCCGGGCAGGAGGTAATCCACCCCCGCCTCCTTGGCCGCACAATACAGGGCATTGATGTTTTCCTCGCCATCCGTCAGGTAGGGCACGATGGGCATCATGTGCAGGCCCGTGGAGGCGGGCGATTTGGCAAAGGCGCTAAGCACGGCCAACCGGGCGCCAGAGGGCGCAGCGTGCGGCTCCAGTTTCTGGCGCACCGATTCATCCAGTGTAGTGATGGTGCAGGCCACATTTACATAAGTGAGCGAGGCCAATCGCTCGATCAGCTCCAAATCTCGTAGGATGAGGGCGGATTTGGTTGAGATCACGCAGGGCGCTTTGTGCTTGATGAGCACCCGCCAGACCTCGGGCATCAGGCTATAGCGGGCCTCGCAGGGCTGATAGCTATCCGTTACGCCGCCCAGGCTGATGGGACGGCCGTCCCATGCCCGTGAGGATAGCTCTCGATCCAGCCGTTCGGCGATGTTGGTTTTCACGTAGATATGACCGAAGTAATCCCCATCCTCCAGATAGGCGTGAGAATACTGGGCAAAGCAGTACTGGCAGCGATGCGCGCAGCCCCGGTAGGGGTTGAGGTCGCAGCCGTAAGGGCCGCCCCGGCCCTTTGGCGTTTTGTGCAGCGCCGAGGCGCAGCGTATCTCAATGCAGCTAGGCATGGCTGAGCATCCTCCCAAAATAAAAAATGGCGCGCGGAATAAAATCCACAGCGCCATGATCGTCTAAAGGGGAGCAAGATCCGGTTATTCGTCCTCGTCGTCGAAATCGTCCTCGTCGAAGTTCTTCTTTTTCTTGAATAGGCCGAAGAGGAATCCGCCGCGATCATCGTCGTCTTCTTCGAAATCATCGTCGTCATCAAAATCCTCTGCCGGGGGCTCTTCCTTACGGTAGCCGGGCTTGGCGGCCCGTTCCTGAGGAGCGGCTGGGGCCGCATAAACCGGGGCGGGCGCCGGGGCTGCTGAGGCGGGGGCTGCAACAGGCGCGGCTACAGGCTCAGGCTGGAGCGCTATTATGGGAGCCGGGGCCGGGGCAGCTGCGGGCTGGGGCGCGCGGGCGTCCAGATCGCGGCGGTTGACCTCGACCAAGCGCTTATACTCGCCCAGGAAGCGCTCGAGATCGGCCAGGATATCATCCGCATAGGTTTTGGCGTTTTCATAAACCTGATTGGCATTGTATTCCGCCTTCATAGCCAAAAGCTGGGCCCGTTTTTGTGCCTCTTGGTATATTTCATCCTCTGCGATGAGCCGCTCGTATTCCGCCTTGGCTTTATCCAGCACCTGGGCGGCCTTGCCCTGTGCCTCGGCGATGGCGGCAGCCGCGTGCTGCTCCGCTTCCTGCACGATATCCTGCGCGTGATCCTGGGCATTGGCGAGCATAGAACGGGATTCGGCGATGACGCTGTTGGCCCGGCGAATATCATCGGGGATGGTGGTTTTGAGATCGCCCAAGAGATCCATGATCTCCTCCACATCCACAATGCGCTTGGTAGCGTTGCCGCTGAGCTTGGGGCGCGGGCTATTTTCGACCAAGTCCTCGAATTGCTCGATGATGTCGTAAATTTTCAGGTTCTGCACATTGCTCATCGGTTTATCAACCTTTCTGCGATCATATTTTTTATTGGCTCGGGCACAAGCCCGCTTATATCGCCGCCGTAGGAGCCGACCTCGCGCACGATGCCGGAGCTGAGGAAGCTGATCTCCGGCCTAGCCATCAGGCACACCGTTTCCAGCTCGGGTACCAGGCGGCGGTTCGCGCAATCCAGCCTGGATTCATAGGCAAGATCCGCCGCGTCCCTTAGGCCGCGCACCACGGCTAAAGCCCCTTTTTTTCGCACGTAATCGGCCAAAAGCCCATCGTTGCGCTCTGCTGTGGCGTTCGCTAGGCCGTAGGCGCGGATGCTGGTCTCAATCATGGCGCAGCGCTCTTCATCGCTGAAGATGGGGTGCTTCTCGCCGTTGGCTAGCACGGCCACATACACGTGGTCGAACAGGCCGCAGGCCCGCTTGAGGATATCCAGATGGCCCAGCGTAAAGGGATCGAAGGAGCCGGGATAAACGGCAATTCTCATGGGCGTTCCTCTCGAATTAAGGATAGCGCTACCTCGCCATAGCGGCGCTGATCGTAAGTTGTCAGCCCCTCCGGCAAGGCCGGGGGCCGGGCCGGGTCGTGCTCCGCAATCAGGATAGCCTCAGGGGCCAATATCCCGCTGTTGCGAAGGGCCAATAGGGCCTTTTCGTGCAGGCCGGAAGCATAGGGCGGATCAAGAAAGACGATATCCACCCGCTCGCCGCTTCGCGCCAGGGCCGCGATGGCGGCCTCAAAGGAGCAGTTCAAGACCTTAGAGCGGTTTTCAAAGCCGAGCTTTTGGATGTTCGCCTCCACCACGCGCGTGGCGGTACGGCTTGCATCGCAGAAGAAGGCGAAGCTCGCGCCCCGGGAAAGGGCCTCTAGGCCCAGGTTACCGGAACCGGCGAATAGGTCGAGCACTCGCTTGGAGCCGATCTCAAATTGCAGGATGCCAAAGAGGGATTCCTTCACCCGGTCGAGGGTCGGCCGGGTATCCAGGCCCTTGGGCGCGGCGATGGCACAGCCCCGTTTGCTGCCGGCAATGATGCGCACCGTTCCTCCTTGTATGCCTTTTATTTGAAGCTCATATCAAATTATAGTGTAACATCAATGAACGCGCCACACAAGCGCCAATGCCGGAAATTTACAAATATGCCTTATCTTCGCTGGGCCCCGATTCGGGCTTCAACAGGGCCTTCGATAGAGGCCGCCTGGGGCCGCCACGGCGTGCAAGGGCACATCCAACCCGCCTGTGGGCACGGCCTCCACCAGCTGGCTATCCAGGCAAAGCCCGGCTAAAAAAGCGCTGGTTTGTGGCAGCAGCCGGTCATAATAACCCGCGCCCTGGCCCAGCCGGTTGCAGGCCGGGTCGAAGGCAAGGCCGGGCAGGATGATGAAATCCAGCTCCTGTGGCCCTACTTCTTCACACTTTTCCGGCATGGGCTCTAAAATGCCATAAGCGCCCCGATAAAAGGCGTCCGGTTCTTTGGGCACGAGAAGCCGCAGTGCGTAATCCGCCCCACACAGGGGAAAGGCCACGCGCTTGCCCAGCCTTTGCGCTTGTGCTACGGCCAGGGCCGGGCTGCATTCGTGCGCCATGGCCATGTAGGCCAGGATCAGCCCCGCAGCCTGGAACTCCGGCAGGGAGCAAAGCCGCTCGCAGGCCAGCGTGGATTGCCGCGCCCGCTCCTCAGGCGAAATCTCCTTCAGGGCGGCGCGCATAGTTTTGCGCAGAGCTGCTTTTTGCAGGCGTAAGCTATCTTGCGTCATAGACGATCTCCCCATCGATGATGGTAAGCAGGCAGCGGCTTCGGTATTCGAGCGGATGGCCCGAAAACACGGCGATATCGCCATCCTTGCCGGGCTCGAGGCTGCCGATGCGGCCCTCGAGGCCCGCGGCCCGCGCCCCGTGCAGGGTAATGGCGCGCAGGGCGATCTCCTCCGGCAGGCCCTCCCGCGCCGCCAGCGCCGCGCAAACGGGCAGGTATTGCAGGGGGATCACCGGGTGATCGCTCATGATGGCGAACTCCACCCCTGCCTCATGTAGAATACGAGGGGCCGCGAAGGTTTGGTTGCGCAGCTCCACCTTGCTGCGATCCGTCAGCAGCGGGCCGAGGATGACCTTGGCCCCGGCCTTTTGCGCTGCCTTGATCTCGGCCGGGATTAGGTGCCCCTCCGTGCAGTGCTCCAAAGAAAGGCGCAGGCCGAATTCTTTGGCGATGCGTACGGCGGTGAGGATATCGTCCGCCCGGTGGGCGTGTATTTTTAACAGCAGCTCGCCGTTAAGCACCGGCAGCAGGGCGGCCTTGGCCATGTCAAATTCGGGCCGGTCACTCTCATCCTCCGCCTCCATCTTATGGGTGTAATCCCGGGCTTCCAGCAAGGCGCGGCGCAAAAGCGCAGCCGTGGCCATGCGGGTTTGCGGGGCGGTCTTTTGGCCGCCGTAAACGCTTTTGGGGTTCTCGCCCAGAGCAGCCTTCATGGCCACAGGTTCCAGAATGAGCTTAGCTTCCACGCTGCCGGGCTTGGTTTTGAGCGCCGCGAACTGGCCGCCCAGCACATTGGCGCTGCCTGGGCCTGTCACGCAGGTGGTCACGCCGCCGGCGCGCGCTTCCTCAAAGCAGCGGTCAAAAGGGTTCACCGCGTCGATGGCCCTTAGCTCAGGGGTGATAGGGTCGCTCATCTCGTTGCCGTCGTCCCCCTCGGCCTGGATACCATCCTCCCACATGCCGATGTGGCAATGCGCATCCACCAGGCCGGGCAGGGCATAGCAATCCGTGAGGTCAATAACCTCGGCCCCGCGCGCGCTTAGCTGCCGCCCCAGGGCGCGTATCTTACCGTTTTCCAGCAGGATATCCCCCTTAAACGGCCCGCTGTTCGTCATGGGCCACACCGTGGCGTTTTTCAAAAGCAGCATATGATAAATCTCCTTACTTCTCATGCAGCATAGTCAGCGTTTGTTCGACCGCGTCGATCACATCCCGGGCCATCAAGACGCGCTCCTGCAAGAGGCTTAGCGCTTCCTCTGCAGATGCACCCAAGAGGTAGCTCCCGGCACAGGCCGCGCCGTAAGGCGGGAGCTTCTGGCCCAGCAGGGCCAATATGATGCCCGTGAGCACATCCCCGCTGCCGCCCTTGGCCAGGCCAGCGTTGCCCGTTTCATTCCATTTAAGCCTTCCATCCGGGCCGGCGATGGCCGTTCGCGCTCCCTTCAATAATACCGTGCAGCGCCAGCGCCGGGCATATTCCGCCGCCACACCCGCCATATCAGCCTTGATCTCGTCGATGGAAAGGCCCGTGAGCCGCGCCATCTCCCCCGGGTGGGGGGTGAGGACGGCCTTTTCGTGCAGCAGCGCCGCCTTTTCATCATCATCAAGGCGTGAAAGGGCATTGAGCGCGTCCGCATCCACCACAGCAGGCTTGCCTGTTTTCAGCACAAGGTGCACGATCTGCGGCAAACATTCTTCTCGGCCCAAGCCGGGGCCAATGGCGAGGCAGTCGGCTTCCGCCAGCCGTTCCTTGATCAGCGTCATATCCGCAGCGGCCCAATTGAGGCCTACCGGGTAGACCATGGCCTCGGGTAGTGCGTAAAAAGCCTCCAGCGCGCCGCCAGGGCAAAGCACCTTCAAGGTGCCGATGCCCGCCCGCAAGCAGGAGGCCGCGGCCATCACCGCCGCGCCGTAAAAGCCTTCGCTCCCCGCCAGCAGCAGGCCCTTGCCATTATCCCCCTTGTTGCAATCCCGCCGCCGCCTGCCGAGCAGGGCTGCGATATCCGCCCGGATCAAAACCTCATCCATCCTCGATCACCGCCTGGGCCACCGCAATGGCCTTGATATGTGAAATGCTGATGTGTACC
>DHOI01000125.1:11602-11788 GCA_002409725.1 Christensenella sp. UBA5394 | reverse complement strand
CGCCTGTTGGCGGCGCTTTTTGGCCTCGGCCTTGCCTTTATTGCCTGCGATCGCCAGAACGATGAACAGGATGAATAATAGAGCTTCCATATAGGCTCCTTTCTTCCCTGTGCCGGGCTGCTATTGCTCCTTACGCTCCGCCAATGCATCCCCGGCGATGGATTCGCGCATGCGGGTATCGGAAAG
>DHOI01000125.1:9483-11390 GCA_002409725.1 Christensenella sp. UBA5394 | reverse complement strand
TTCTGCATGTTGTAATAATCCATCACGCCCAGCTTACCCTCGCGGAAGGCGGCAGCGATGGCCTGGGGCACCTCGGCCTCGGCCTCAATGACACGCGCACGCATGCCCTGCACCTCGGCCTTGTTCTCCTGCTCCTGGGCCACGGCCATGGCGCGGCGTTCCTCGGCCTTGGCCTGGGCGATGCGCTTATCCGCCTCGGCCTGGTCGATCTGCAATTGCGCGCCCACGTTGCGGCCTACGTCCACATCCGCAATGTCGATGGAGAGAATCTCAAAGGCCGTGCCCGCGTCCAGGCCCTTGTTGAGCACGGTTTGAGAGATGAGGTCGGGGTTCTCGAGCACGTCCTTATGGCTCGTGGAGGAACCCACGGTGGTGACGATACCCTCACCGATGCGGGCGATGATGGTCTCCTCGCCGGCGCCACCCACCAAGCGGTCGATATTGGCGCGCACGGTGACCCGGGCCTTGGCCCTTAGCTCAATGCCGTCCTTGGCTATGGCTGCAATGACAGGCGTTTCAATCACCTTGGGGTTAACGCTCATCTGCACAGCGTTGAGCACATCTCGGCCGGCCAGGTCAATGGCGCAGGCCCGCTCAAAATCCAGCGGGATACCTGCGCGCTGGGCTGCGACGAGGGCGTTTACCACCCGATCCACATTGCCGCCGGCTAGGTAATGGGCCTCAAGCTTGTTAAGGTTGATAGCCAGACCAGCCTTGGTGGACTTGATCATGGGGTTGACGATGCGGCTGGGCACCACCTTGCGGATGCGCATGGCCACCAGCTGGAAAAGGCCAACCCGCACGCCCGAGGCCGTGGAGGAGATCCACAGGCCGATGGGCACAAAACTGAAGAAGATGGCAAGGGCTACGATGATGACCACGACGAGGAAAATGGAAAATAAGTATTCCATGGGTGAGCCTCCTTAATGTATTATAATTTTCGAGTTTGCGCCTACAGAGCGCGCACCAGCACCCGCAGGCCCTCGACCCGCTCGATGCGTACCCGTGCACCCTTTGGGATGAATTCGCCGCTGCTGCTCACATCCAGCCTTAGGCCGTCGAAATCGGCCCTGCCGCTGGGACGCAGGGAGGAAAGAGTCACACCCTCCCGGCCCACTAGCTCTTGCATCTCCACATCCCCCAGGGAGGTGGATTCGGCCTCGATACGCTCTTTGAGCACGATGGGCGAGCGGGAGAGCGCGCCCCGGCTCATGGAGCGGAAAACGATGACGGCGGCGATGATCAGGGGTACAAGGATTAGCAGCAGGGTAATGAGGGCTGTTTGCAGAGAATCCGCCCGCAGCACCACCGCTGCCAGCAGGGAAAGCGCGCCCAGCGCGCCGGGTACGCCCATGCCGGGCGTAAACATTTCGTAAGTCATGAGCAGGATACCCACGATCAGGCAAACGATAGCCGGCAATTGCCAGCCTAGCAGGTATTCCATAACCATACCAAAGCGCCTCCTTTCAAAAGACGGGGATTCAAGCGCCGCGCCGCTATCTTATATTATAGCGCGGTCAGAGGAAAAGGATGTGTGGCGCACCATATCTACTAAAACAAGGGGAAAATATGCGCGTTGAACCAGGCGGAAAACCCCGAACCTTCGCCCGCAGCGGCGGCAGGCGAGGACCCGCCGGAAGCCAGCATCACGACCAATATCACCACCAGCACCACCACGATCAGCGAAAGGCCCATTACGAGCAGCGCGGAGCCGGGAGATACTCGATCCTGCGGCCGTAGAGCGGTCTTTTTATGCTTCTCCTGTGCCAGCAGGCTGGAGATGGCCTCCTCCTCCGCATCTGGCACCTCGGCCTTGGGGCGGGCCGCAAGAGCGGGCATGCTTTGGGCGGGTCCGGCCTGGATAGCCGCGGCCTGGATAGGTGCGGCTTGGACGGATACGGCTTGGA
>DHOI01000125.1:5281-9246 GCA_002409725.1 Christensenella sp. UBA5394 | reverse complement strand
GGCTTGGACGGATACGGCTTGGACAGGTGCAGCTTGGACAGGTGCGGGCTGAGGAGCCTGCGGGGTGGATACCTGCGCCTTGGCAACGGAAGGGGCCGGGGCGGCCCGCGGCGCGGGTGTTTCCGCCTGCGCGGGGGCTGTGATCTGGCGGTTATAGAAGGCGTTCTCGTCGCAGCAGTCATCCGTGATGCGCAGCACCAAAGCCTTACTGGGCTCCACGCCCGCCTCATAGGAGCGTTTGAGCAGCTCCATGGCGCGGTGGGTGGCTTCACGAGCGCGCTCCTCGCTGCCCGTGTTGCGCAGCGCTCGGTCATAGGCAGGGACTATGTATTGCTTGAGTATGGCCCGTAGGGCCTCGGAATCCGGCGGCATGCCGCATCCTCCTAAGTAAAAATCTCGTTCGATTGCATAAACCGCTACTTATCTACATTAAGTATACGCTAAAATGACCGCCGCCGCAATGCATTTGCTAAGGATTGGCGGCATAGCCTGCTATATGTGGTATCGATGGGAAATAAAGCGGGCCCTGGCGCTGCTATTGGCCGCCTGCCTGGCGCTCTGTCTACTGGTGGCCACCCTGCGGGGCTGCCGCCTGGCATGCCAGCGGGAAAAAAGGCAGGATGACGAAAGCCTGCTGGTCTATCTGCATGCCGAGGGCCGAGTGGTCTCCATGGCGATGGATGCATATCTTTACGGCGTGGTAGGGGGCGAAATGCCCGCCTCTTTTCCGCTGGAGGCGCTGAAGGCCCAGGCCGTGGCGGCCCGTACCTATACCGTGCGGCGGATGGCCGCTTTGGGCGGCAAGCCCTGCGGCCGGGGCGGGGCGGATGTTTGCACGGATAGCGCCTGCTGCCAAAGCTATAAAAGCCCAGAGGCCCTGGCAGAGCGTTGGGGCAGCGAAGCCAAGCGCAACGCGGATAAGCTTAAGGAGGCCGTGGCCGCCACCCACGGCGTGATCGCCATATACGAGGGGGAGCCCATCGAGGCCCTTTACCACAGCACGGCCGGGGACCGCACGGAGGATGCGCAGAATGTTTTTGCGGCCGCCTTGCCCTATCTGGTGGGGGTGGAGAGCCCGGGCGAACAGGACGCGGTCCATTATACGGACGAGGCGCGCCTTGGCCGCAGGGCCTTCGTCAAGGCCGTAAACAAAAAATGGCCTAAGGCCAAGCTAAAAGAGAGCAAGCTGGAAAGCCAGGTGAAGGTGCTTTCCCGCTTTGAAAGCGGCCAGGTAGAAACCCTGCGCCTGGGGGGCGCGCAAACCACAGGCAAGGAACTGCGCAAGCTGCTAGACCTCAAAAGCGCCAATTTCGCCTTTGATTTCAGTGCCAAAGAGGTCGTAATTACAACCCACGGCTATGGCCACGGCGTGGGCATGAGCCAATATGGCGCGCGGGCCATGGCCCTGGAGGGCGAGGACTACGAGGCCATCCTCAAGCATTATTATACAGGCATCGAACTGGCGCAGATGGAAGAGCTGCAATAGCGGGCATGCAACAGGGGCCGCAGCGCTAAGCAAAGCGCGCGGCCCCTGTTTATATGGTTACTGCTTCTTAATATTCAAGCCGATCACCAGGCCTGCGAGCATCCCCAGGCAAATGCCGTAAGTCAGGGCGTTCGTCCCCAGGGTGCTCATAAGCGCCGAACCGATCGCCGTGCCAAAGCACATGCCGTAACACATGCCATAGGCCATATAATTTTCTTCTTCTTCTTCTTTTTCTTCTTCGCTATTTTCGCCCCGCGATTCAACTGGGGGACGATCTTTTCGAAGCCGCTTTGCCACAAAGGCAATAACGAGCACAACGGTAACGCCAAGCACAATCCATGGCAAAGCCGCAAGAATAAAGTCCTTCATTTAGCACCTCGCATAATCATAAGCTTGTGGCCTGCCTCGCGGCGCTTTTCCCGGTCAATACACCGGATAGCCGAGGATATACAGGATCGTATAGGTGCAAAGGCTAAGAAAGAGCAGCGCGGCCACGGCCCACCACAGCCAGCGGGGGGCCTTTTGCAGCAGAGCGGCAAGGCCCAGGGCAAGGGGGAAACAGACGGCCAGGTAGCGCGGGGCGCTCAAAAGCCAGGAGCAACCGATGGATACGGCAAAATAGAGCAGGAAATAAAAGGTGTACGCGGGCCGCAGTTTGCGGGCAGCGGGCAGCATAATGCCGAGAGCGCCAAAGGCGCAAAGGAGATTAGGCAAAAAGAGGCCCAGGGCCATGTGCAGATCGCCGCTCGCCAGGGCATTGAGCAGGTATTCCGTATGATAGGCGGCGGTGTTCCAAAAAAGGCCCAGGCCCTGATCCCAATGTTCGCGTTGGTAGGTGAGGAAGGTGAAGGCGTTCCCGGTGACGAAATAGTTTACCGCGAGATAACCGGCCGTACCCAATAGCACCAGGCACAGGCAGCCCATATAGCTCCAGATGCGCTTGGCCCCCCATTTGCCGTCACCAAGGAGGGCGGTGAGCATTTCGGCCGCCATCAAAGCGGCCAGCAGAATGCCCACGGAGCGGGTGAAGGCGGCCAGCGCCCCAAAGATGCCGGCCAAAAGATAGTTCTGCCGCCGAGCGCAATAGGCGCAGGCCAGGGAGAGCAGCAAAAAGAGGCTCTCCGTCATCGGAGCGCCCAGGAACATAGCCCCGGGCAGCAGCATGCCTAAAGCCGTGACAAAAAGCGCCTCCCGCCGGGCGAGATCGAGCGCGGCCAGCTCATAGAGCAGGATGCCGCAGCCCATGGCGCAGAGGTTGCTCACCAGCATGGCGGAAGCAAAGAGGTTCCCGCCTGTAAGCAGGGAAAATATCTTGATGAAAATGGGATAAAGCGGAAAGAAAACGATGTGGAAGCGTGGGTCGCCCTCGGTAACATACCAATGCTCGGCAATGCCGAGGTAGCTGGGCGAATCCGTGCGCAGCCAGAGGCGGGAGAGCCCATTCAGGATACCGCCGCCATAGCCGTTGACTTGCATATCCGCCACATAGGCCAGGATATAAAGGAACAAGCGCAGGGCCAGCACGACAAGGGCGATCTGCGCCCAGGGGTGCCGCCGGCTCCGTCGCAGGCTGCGCTTGCCAAGGGCTGCATCCGGGCAAAGGGGCACGGAGTCCCGCACAGCGCCAAAGGCGGGCACAAGGGCCAGGACCGTGAGCGCGAAGAGGGAAAAGGAAAGCCCGGCCGCCAACATGGACAAGCCGTAGTAAGAAGCGCCTAAGGCCCACAGGCCAAAGGCCGATAGCAGCAGTACCGCCAAAACGGTCAGGATAATCTTCTGTGCTTTCATAGCTATAGTATAACCACCAAGGCCCGCTCCCGTCAATTCATGCAGAGGGTTACAAGGTCAAATCTCTATTGGGGATGGGGTAACGGTGTGGTACAATGCTGATGGATAACCTTTTTCAGGAGGATTAGCATGAAACGGCAGCGTATCGGTTTTATCATCAACCCCGTGGCGGGCTTGGGGGGCAGGGTGGCCCTCAAGGGCAGCGACGGCGCGGATATCGTAGCACGGGCCCTGGCCCTGGGCGGCGCGCCGGAGGCGGCCAAGCGGGCGCGGGCCGCTTTGGAGCAATTGCGGCCCTATCAGGACAATATCCGCTTCCTCACCTACGGTGGCCCCATGGGCGCGGATATCCTGCAGGAAGCGGGCTTTACTTATACCGTGCTGGGCGAGCCGCATACCCCCACCACGGCTGCGGATACCATGGCCGCGGCCCGGGCCATCCGCGAGGCCGGGGCTGCGCTGCTGCTTTTCGCGGGCGGCGACGGCACCGCGCGGGATGTTTACGAGGCCCTGGGCCAGAGCCTGCCCGTGCTGGGCATCCCCGCAGGGGTGAAGATGCACTCCGCCGTCTATGCGCTTAACCCGCAGAGCGCCGGGCTGGCCGCCGCGGAATTCCTCGCCGGCAAGGCGGCGGGCCGGCGAAGCGCGGAGGTGATGGATATCGATGAGGATGCATTCCGGCAAGGCCGGG
>DHOI01000125.1:4724-5064 GCA_002409725.1 Christensenella sp. UBA5394 | reverse complement strand
CCACATGCAGACCTCCAAGTCCGCCAGCAGCTCGGATGAGGACGAGCTCTTGGGCATGGCCGGTTATATCGTGAACGGCATGGAGCCGGAGGCGCTCTATTTTATCGGCCCGGGCAGCACCACCATGGCCATTATGGAAGACCTGGGCCTGCCGGGCACCCTCTTGGGCGTGGATGTTGTACAAAACCGTGCCCTGCTCCTGGCGGATGCCAACGAGGCCCAGCTTTGGGATCTGCTGGAGAAAACCGGTGCGAAGGTTTACGTTGTCGTTACGCCCATCGGCGGCCAGGGTATGCTCTTTGGCCGGGGCAACCAGCAGTTTAGCCCGCGCATCCTTCGG
>DHOI01000125.1:264-4482 GCA_002409725.1 Christensenella sp. UBA5394 | reverse complement strand
CGCCCCCTGGTGGTGGATACGGGCGACCCCGCGTTGGATGCGGCGCTGTGCGGCTATCAGGATGTGGTCGTGGATTACGAGCAAACGGTGTTCTATAAGATTAGCGATAGATAAACGAGCAGCAAGCAAGGAGGAAGGTTCCTATGAATATGCGAGAGATACGGGAAGCGGCGCGTCAGCCGATGAAAGCGCATTGCAAGCTCTGCCCAACCTGCGACGGTAGGGCCTGCGCGGGCCAGGTGCCCGGCATGGGCGGCGCGCTCACCGGCAGCTCCTTCACAGCCAATTTTGAAGCCCTGCGGGATACCCGCATCAATTTGCGGGTGGTGCACGGCGCGGCTGATCCCTCCACCAAATTCAGCATTTTCGGCAAAAGCCTGGATACGCCCATCCTGGCCGCGCCCATGACCGGCGCGCCCTATAACTGCGGCGAAAGCCTCACGGACGAAGCCTTCATCGGGGCCGTGGTGGCCGGCGCGGAGGCTGCGGGCAGTCTGGGCTTTATCGGCGACGCGGCCAATATCGCCATGTTCGAGGCAGGCCTTGCGGCCTCCCGGGCCAGCGGCCGGGGCGTGGCTGCCATCGTTAAACCGCGCAGGGAGACGGGGGATATCGTCCTTCGCTTCCGCATGGCCGAGGAGGCGGGGGCCGTGGCCCTGGGCCTTGACCTGGATGGCGCGGGCCTGGTAACCATGCGCCTGCAAGGCCAGGCCGTGGAACCTAAGACGGTTGACCAGCTCAAGGCTATCCGCAAAGAGACGAAGCTCCCCTTTATCATCAAGGGCGTCATGACTGCGGACGAGGCCCTGCTCTGCCTTGAGGCGGGCGCGGATTGCATCGTGGTCTCCAACCACGGGGGCCGGGTGCTGGATGGCTGCCCGGGCGCTGCCGATGTTCTGCCCGAGATCGCCCACGCCCTGGCCGGCTGCCGGATGACCATCCTGGCGGACGGCTGCGTGCGCAGCGGCGTGGATGCGCTCAAACTGATGGCTCTGGGCGCACAAGGCGTGCTGGTGGGCCGCCCGCTTTGCTGGGGCGCGTATGCCGCCGGCGCGGAGGGCGTGGCGACCGTGCTCAAAACGTATACGGATCAGCTATATCAGGCTATGATCATGACCGGCTGCCCCACGCTAGAGGATGTCGGGCCGGAGGTTTTGTATTAGCGGGTTGGAAGCAGAGTATGGCTGCCGATAGGCTCCCGCAGGCGGTAAGCCGCGCATCTACCCTTACGCCATCAAGCGCATCTCGCTTGCCATATCCACAGCATATTGCTTCACCGCATGCCGCACATACTTCGCCGCGCCCGCGCTGATGGCAATCTCGCTTACTATCCCTTCCAGGGCCTGGGGCAGGCGAGCCGCTGCATCGCCCTTTAGGATATCCGCGAGCTTGGCGCGCCCGGCCGGGGAGAGGGCCAGGCCCGTGATAGGCTCGCCGCAAAGCGCACAGGCCAGAGCGGCTTGCAGGATCACGGCGCAGAGGTTGGCATGCATATCTTCCACCGTGGTATCATATTCGATGGCGTGCAGGGTAAGCGCTGCTTTGATCTGCCGGGCCGGGAAAGCCCGGCAAAAGCGGTTTTCATAATCCAACCGCTGGATATAGAGCTGGATGAATTCGATGCCCTGATAGCCCTCCGGATAAAACAGCAGAGGATAATCGGCTGTGATATGGATGTGGTGCGCGCCAAAGCGCGGCTCATATAGCTTGAAAAAGCCCGCCATGCCGCCGTAGGCCGTGCCGTTATAAAGTTCGTTATCCGTATTGACCATGCGCCTTTGCGCCAGCCTGTAAAACTGCCGGGTGGCCCTGGTTTTCGTTTGCACCCGGTGCAAGCCCGTCTGCAAACCCTCCGCAAGCGCCTGCGCGCCCTGCCCCAGCGCAGTCAGCGCATCCTGCGGCTCCGGGTAGCCCTTGAGCCAAACGCCCAGGGTGAAAACGATGGATTGAAGGATATCCTCCGCCTGCTCCCGGGGCAGGGATGTGCTTTGGCCGCCGGTATAGCGCGCGCATTGGGTCGCCAGCAGTTCCATGCAGCCCATCTGCACGCGCTCTACAAAGGCCCTATCGATCAGCGCCTTGGCAAGGGCAGCTTCCAGCAGGGATTCAAGATAGGCCCCTTCCGCCAGATCTTCCCGCCGCAGGGCCGTGCGCCGGGCCAGCTCAGGCATCTTCATCCTCCCCCTCGTCATCCTCATCCTGCGCTTCATCTTCGTCCGTCAGGCCCCGGAAGCGCTCCCTGCGGCCCAGCTCGGCCAGCGCCTTGCCTTCCAGCAGTTCCAGCGAACCATAGCAGGGCGGGCCGTCGAAGGCCGCCTTCATGGCCGCGATCAGCTCCGCATCCGGCACCTTGTCCATGGTCTCGCTCTTGAAGACGTAAAAAAGATGAGCCAGGGCCTCCAATGTTTCCGCATAATTCGCCTGCTCGATATAGGGGGAATCGCAAAAGGCGAAGATAATATCCTCCAAAATGCCGCCGCGAAATTCCACCCGGCCCGTCTCCAGCAGGGCCTCCTGCCTGGCCTCGACTAAGGCCAGGGCCTCTTCGGGGTTGAGCGCGAGGCCGAAACGGGCCGAAACCTCGTTACAGGCCAGGATGCGCGCCACGCTCTGCCGCTGTGGCAGCAGCTGCTGTGGATACAGGCTTGTGAGTTCCAGGTTCATATGCAGCCCCCTTCCCTGTAAGGGATATTATACCCTAGCGGCAGATGCTTACAAGAATTGATCTTTCAGCCGAAATGTGGTATGATAATAGCGTAAAAAAGGGCTTTCGCTATGGATGCCCATTTTTTGGTTTGTTCATTTTTTCTTATGCAACCTATGCTATAATGAGTTCGTTATGTATATGTTGAATGAGGATGGGAGGATCGGCTCATGGGGAAGGTAAAGCGGGCCGTTATAATCGTATTAGTGGCTTCTTTGGCGCTGGCGCTGGCGCTTAGCGCGGGGATGGCGCTCTATTTACGTTCCATAAAAGCCGACCCTATGCAGGCCTTCCAGCCCATGAACCCCACCGCCGCGCCGGAGAAAACCATAGCGCCCGAGGAAAGTGCAGAGCCCACGCCCTCGCCCACCCTTTCGCCGGAGGAGGAGCTGGATCAAACAGCGGATCGGGATTTTATGAAGGATCGGGTCAACATCCTCATGCTGGGCTGGGACCAAAGCCCGGAGCGCGAGGTGGAGGAGAGCGACGTCTACCGCGGCGAGGATAACAACTTCCGCAGCGATGTGCTGATGGTGCTCTCGGTGGATTTCGCGGCCAAGGATGTGCACCTGATCTCCATCCCCCGCGATACCATGGCCGCCATTTACAACGTGCCGGGCCGTTGGAAGATCAACGCCGCCTTTGCCAAGGGCGGCAGCGCCGCGGGCAATGGCTTCCAATATGCTATCGAAACCGTGCAAAGCCTCTTGGGCATTCCCATCAGCCATTACGCCGGTGTAGATATGACCGGCCTTAAGGCCGTGGTGGACGCCATGGGCGGCGTGGATTACGACGTAGATGTGCGCATCACCCTCAACGGCCGCGTGCTGGAGAAGGGTTATCAGCACATGGACGGCCAGCAGGTGCTGGATTACTGCCGGGCGCGCAAGGGCATCAGCACGGATGTGGGCCGGGCGGACCGGCAGCAGCGCATGCTCTTCGCCATCCTTACCCAGCTCAAAAGCCGCGACCAGCTTAAAAACTTGCCCAAGATTTACTTGTCCGTGCAGGACAAGGTGCATACGGACCTGAATTTGCAGCAGATCGCCGCCCTCACCCTCTTTGCCCTGGATCTTGATCTGGACAGCGGCCTGCACCGCCATACCCTGGCCGGCCAATACATCAACAACACGCCCTACAGCGGCGCGTCGTACTATGTTTTGGATACGGACGCGCTTAAGGCCCTGGCGCTGGATATCTTCGGCATCGAAATAAAGCCCGATTTCCGCTACGATTACCGCTATGTGCTGGCGGATAAGGCTGCGGCGCTGGGCTTGGAATATGCGGATTTTGCGGATTACCTGGCCGCGAACGTGCTGCAAAACAGCGCCGCCCTTTCACAATACGGCGTGAGCGAGGCTGTCACGGCTCTGCGCCTGCTGGCCCTGCGGGATATCCCGGCGGATTGGAGCGTGGAGCGGCAGGAGGAAGCGATACAGATACCGCTCGCCGGACCATATGGCAGTAGACGCCATACCAATTTCATAGCATGGGCGGCGTTCCTTGATGCATAA
>DHOI01000125.1:0-131 GCA_002409725.1 Christensenella sp. UBA5394 | reverse complement strand
CAGATACCGCTCGATCAAGCCGCGATCGAGGTGGCCACGCAGGAGTTGGCCAACCGCCTCTATTCCCTCTGCATGAGCTATGGCGTGACCAAGGCCCACGTAAGCAAAAAAGCGACGCCTGCAGCCCTTTA
>DHOI01000003.1:5371-16954 GCA_002409725.1 Christensenella sp. UBA5394 | reverse complement strand
CATTTTGGAAGGGGCTTTTTGTTTTACTTGGGTTCCGGGCCCGGTCTTTGTGGGCTTCGTTTGGGGAGAAGGCCGTTTGTTATCCTCGCCTATGTATGATGCACATACGCATATCACTCCCCCAGCAATGCATCCAGTGCTTCCTGTGCCTGCTCCCAGGCCGCGTAGAGACCATCCAGCTCACCCTGCTTGATATCCGCCAAATCCGCCGTTTCGCCGGATTTAACATAATCCGTGGCGACTTCGGGGGAGGCCAGCAGTTCGTTGAGCTCGTTAAGCTCGATTTCCGCCTGGGTCACACGCTCCTCAATGCGCTTGAGCTCGCCCTGCGCCCGGTTGATGGCGCTCTGGCGCTCCTTCTGCTCCCTGTAGCCGTTGGTTTTACGCGGGGCTTCGGGTTCCGCCGCTTCCTCGAGCGCCGGCCGGCTCTCGGCCTCCCTGGCGGCGAGATAATCGTCGTAGCCGCCGATGTATTCCTTCAGGCCATCCGGGGATAGATAGAGCACCCGGTCGGCCAGCCGGTTCACCAGATACCGGTCGTGGGTAACGATGAGCATGGTGCCGCCGTATTCTTCGAGCGCGCGCTCCAGGGCATCGCGGGAATCGATATCGAGGTGGTTGGTGGGCTCATCCAGCAGAAGCAGGTTGGCTCCGCTGAGCATCAGCTTCAAAAGCTGCACGCGCGCCTTTTCCCCGCCCGAGAGGGGGCCGATCTGTTTAAATACGTCGTCCCCGGTGATGAGGAAGGCGGCCAGGGCATTGCGGATGTCCGTGCCGTCCATGCGGGGGTAGGCTTCCTGAATTTCCTGCATCACCGTCAGCCCCGGGTTAAGGGAATCCATGGTCTGCTCGTAATAACCAAGGCGTACCCGTGCACCGGGCCGCACGCTACCGCCATCCGGCCTTTCCCGGCCGGTGATCAGGCGCAAAAGCGTAGTTTTGCCGCAGCCGTTGGGCCCCAGCAGGAAAACCCGCTCGCCCTTACGGATGAGCATGGAAAGATCCTCGAACAAGGGGCGGCTGTAGGCTTTTTTCAAGCCCTCGCATACCAGGACCTCGTTGCCGCCGGGTTCCTCTGCCGTAAAGTGGAAGCGGATAGAGGCCGTATCCGCCTCTGGGGGCGTGAGCTGGGCCTGCAAACGCTCGATCTGCTTTTGCTTGGAGGCGATGGTTACATAATTGCGGGCCTGGTTCCAGCGTCGCTGTTGCTCGATGACCCCTTCCAGCCGCCGGATCTCCTTTTTTTGATTCTCATAGTGGCGGCGCAAGATCTCGTTGTTGTCCGCATTCAGCTCAATGTGGCGGGAATAACCGCCATTGCTCTGCCGCAGCCGCCCGTGCTTGAGCTCCAGCGTGCGGGTGGTCACCCGGTCTAAAAAATAGCGGTCGTGGGAAATGACGATAAAGCCGCCGCCATAGCCCTTGAGGAAATCCTCCAAAAAACGCAGGCTGTCCATATCCAAATGGTTTGTGGGCTCGTCTAATAGCAAAAGGTTGGCGTCGCTTAAAAGCAGGCGGGCCAGCTGCGCCTTGTTGCGCTGGCCGCCGCTGAGGGTATGGAGGGGCTGCTCCAGCTCGTTTTCCGCAAAGCCCAGGCCCAAGAGGGTGCTGCGGGTACGGCTGCGCATAGTGAGGGCTTCCTCGCTTGCCAAGCGTTCCTGTAAGGCCCCTTGTCGGGCGATAAGGCTGCCTGATTGCTCGGGCACGGCGTGCTCTATTTCCCGGGAAACAGAGCGGAATTCCTCTTCCGCCCGCAAAAGGGAGGAAAAAGCGCCCAGGGTATAGTCAAAAAGGCTTTCCTCGCCGCTCTCCACGTTCTGCTGCAAGAAGCCCAGCCGGGCTTCCTTGTTTTGGTAAACCGTGCCTTCATCCGGTGCTTCTGCGCCGGTGAGGATGCGAAAGAGGGTGGTTTTACCGCAACCGTTCACGCCCACCAGCCCCGCCTTATCCCGCGGGGCCAGCTCAAAGCTCACATCGCTAAACAGCCTGCGCGTGCCATAGCTTTTGCACAAACCGCTGGCGGCGATCAAGGCCATTTGGACCATCCTCCTTTCGAAATCAAAATCCACATCATTATATCACAAGGCTTTCGCGCTGCCAACGTCGGTTGTATTAGACAAAAATACCCACTATATGCTAAAATAGGCGCATGGATACGAATACCAACAGCTGGAAAGAAAAGCGCCGGGCCAAAGAGGCCCGGGCAAGCCTGTGGCGGCGGCTTCGCACGCCACTTTTGAGCGGGGCGCTGGCGCTGGCTTTCGCCTTTGTGGGCGTACCGCTGCTCTTTAACGTGCTGGGCCTTGCGCCTACCATCGTGGAGGTATCCGCCGCCATGGTAAATGCCGCGCCCGCTCCCACGCTCACCCCCCAGCCCGAGGTAGCCGGCATAGCGGCGGCCCTGCCATCCGAGCAAGACCCTGCCCGCTCCCAGACGGCGGCCAGCCAATATAAGGCCCTGCGCCAGGGCGATACGGACGAAATCGTCTCCTCCATCCAGCTAAGATTGATGGAGCTTGAATATATGGAGGGCGACGAGCCCACCACCCTCTTTGGCGAGCAAACGGCGGAGGCCATCAAGCGCTTCCAACGCGTGCACCATATGACGGAGACCGGCGAGGCGGACGAGCTTACCCAGGAACTGCTTTTTTCCGGCCAGGCCGCGGTCTACAGGCTGCAGACGGGCGATTCCGGCGGCGACGTCAAGCGACTGCAAAACCAGCTTTACGACCTGGGCTACTATGGCGAAAAGCGCAACGGCTATTTCGGCACGGCCACGCAAGCTGCCCTTTCCGCCTTCCAAACCAAGAATAAGCTCAACGCTTCGGGCGTTGCCGATCAAGAAACGCGGGATGTGCTCTTTTCTTCCAAAGCCCGGCCCAAGGTAGACCCCACGCCTACCCCCAAGCCCAGGGCCACGGCTAAGCCTGTTAAGACCAGCTCCCCCGGTTCCACGAAGGCCCCGGTGTGGACGGATTCCCCCTCCCAAACGCAGGATCCGCTCATCGCCACCACCAGCGCGCCCGGCAGCAACTGGACGGGTACGGATTCCGGCTCCGGCAGCAACTGGACGGGCACGGATTCCGGCTCCGGCAGCGATAACATCCCCGTAACCGGCTCCGGCGTGGGGGCCATGATCGCCGCCGGCCAGAGCAGGCTGGGCTGTGCCTATGTATTGGGTGATGAAGGCCCCAGCACCTTCGATTGCTCGGGTTTCGTCTACTATTGCCTGCGTTCGGCGGGCGTGAAGGTGGGCCGCATGGCGGCCAGGAACTTCGCGCAGGTCAGCAGCTGGCAAACCATTGCCGATCGTGGCAGCCTACAGCAGGGCGATCTGCTCTTCTTCACCAACAGCGTGGGCGCTTCTACCATCGGCCACACGGGCATTTATCTGGGCGGCGGCCAGTATATCCACGCCTCCTCCTCGGCGGGTAAGGTCATCATCAGCAGCTGGACGGAGTGGTCCATCAGCAATTTCCAATGGGCCAAGCGCGTGTTTTAACCTTAATTTAGTTGGATATAAACATAGCATGATACAGCTACCGCAAGATTTTATAACGCGCATGAAAAAGCAGCTGGGGCCCGAGGCCCCGGCCTTTTTCACTTGTTATGAGCAGTCGCCCAAGCGGGGCCTGCGCGTCAACGGCCTGCGCATCACGCCTAAAGCATTCTCGGCCCTTTCGCCCTTTGCCCTAACTCCTTCAGACATCCTACCAGAAGGGTTCCTGCTCATGGGGGACGCGCCCGCCATCGGCAGCCATCCCTATCATCTGGCCGGGCTGTTCTATTTGCAGGAGCCATCCGCCATGGCCCCCATCGCGGCGCTGGCTGTCCGCCCCGGCATGCGAGTGCTCGACTTGTGCGCGGCGCCCGGCGGCAAGAGCGGCGGCATCGCGGCCCATCTGGCGGGCCGGGGCTTGCTGGTGGCCAATGAGCTGGTACCGGGCCGGGCCAAAACCCTGCGCTACAACCTCGAACGCCTGGGCGTTACCAACGCGGCCGTTACCTGTAACCGGCCGGATGTCTTGTGTGAAGCGCTGGCAGGCTTCTTCGACGCCGTGCTGGTGGACGCCCCCTGCTCCGGCGAGGGCATGTTCCGCAAGGACCCAAACGCCATAGCCGAATGGTCGCCAGCGCATGTGCTGGCCTGCGCCCAGCGGCAAAAGGCCATTCTCGAAAGCGCGGCTGAGGCCGTGGCCGCGGGCGGGGCGCTGGCCTATTCCACCTGCACTTTTTCCCCAGAGGAAAACGAGGGCGTGGTGGAGGCCTTTTGCGCTTCTCATAAGGATTTCAGCCTGCTTTCTATGCAGAGGCTCTATCCGCATACCTTCCCCGGCGAGGGCCATTTCGTAGCCCGGCTCCAAAGGACGGGCGCGCCTGCGGGCGAAAAAATAAAGCCCCAGCGCCTGGCCTTGCAGCCCTGCAAGGAAGCAGCCTACAGGGATTTCTGCGCCGAGGCTTTAGCCGCGCCGCCAGCCGGCGAGATCGTGCTTTTACCGGACGGCCGGGTGCTTGCCCTGGCCGAAGCCCTGCCTAGAGGACTAGAGCGGGCGCGGTTGCTGACCGCCGGGGTCTACGCGGGGGATATGGTGAACGGCCGCTTCCGGCCCAGCCACGCGCTGGCTATGGCTACGGGGGTAGAATGGCGGCAAACGCTTCCCTTGGAAGGGGAAGCGCTAAACGCGTATCTGCAGGGCCAGGTCGTTCCCGCGCCTGGCCTGCAAGGCTGGTGCCGGGCGGCTGTGGATGGTTACCCGCTGGGATTGGGCAAGGCGGTGGAGGGCATGCTCAAAAACCACCTGCCCAAAGGCTTGCGCCTAGCCTGAAATAGCGCCTGAGGGCGCGCCGCCCATATTGGACGCCGCGCCCTTGCTCTCGCCGCTCGCAAGGCTCCCTATGGCACGCTTTGCCGCTTTGCGCGCTTTTTGACAGGAGCGGCGGAGGATGCTACAATATATGCGCCAAGGCCGGAATCGGTTCCGGCCTTGCTTATGAATTTACGCCCGGCCCGGCCGGTGAAAAAGGATGCAAAGATGGAACGCAGCAGCGGCATTTTAATGCATATTTCCTCCCTGCCCAATCGATTCGGCATCGGCGCTTTGGGCAGGGAGGCTTATGCTTACGTGGATTTTTTGGCCCGGGCCGGGCAGCGCTATTGGCAGCTTTTGCCCATGGGGCCTACGGGCTATGGGGATTCCCCCTACCAGCTCTTTTCCTCCTTTGCGGGCAATCCTTATTTCATCGATATCGGCCTGCTGATTGAGGAAGGGTTGCTTACGGAAGACGAGGCGCGGCCCCATCTTTGCCCGGTTGATGCGGACGGGGTGGATTACGGCGGCCTGCACGCGCGGCGTTTTGGCCTGCTCCGGCTGGCCTTCCAGCGGGGACGGCATCGTGAGGAAGCGGCGCAGGCCGCCTTTGCCAAAGAAAATGCAGCCTGGATGGCGGATTACGCCCTCTTCATGGCCCTCAAGGCCCATTTCGGCATGGCTCCCTTCACCGAGTGGCCCGCCGATATCCGCATGCGCGAGGCCGGGGCGCTGGATTATTACCGCGGTCTTTTGTCCGAAGAAGCTGCCTTTTATGCTTATACGCAATATCTCTTCTTCCGCCAATGGCGGGCCTTCCGGGCCTATGCACAAGCGCAGGGCGTCCGGCTGATCGGCGATTTGCCCATTTACGTGGCGCTGGATTCGGCGGATGTGTGGGCCAGGCCGGATATCTTCCAGTTGGGCGAAGACCGGCGGCCCCTTTGGGTATCCGGCGTGCCGCCGGACTATTTCACGGCGGATGGCCAGCTCTGGGGCAACCCCGTCTACGATTGGGAGGCGCTGGCAAAATCGGATTACGGCTGGTGGCTCGATCGTATTCGGGGGGCCACGCGGCTCTATGACGCGCTGCGCATCGATCATTTCCGGGGCCTGGAGAGCTACTGGCGCGTGAAGGCGGGGGAAAGCACGGCCCGCGACGGCGAATGGGCCAAAGGGCCGGGGCTCGATTTTATTAAGGCCGTGCAGCGGGAATTCCCCGCTCTGCCCATCATCGCCGAAGACTTGGGCTACCTCACGCCCGAGGTGCATCAATTGGTGGCGGATTCCGGCTACCCGGGCATGAAGGTGCTGCAATTCGCCTTCGACGCACGCGAGCCCAGCGGTTACCTGCCCCATGCCTACCCACGCAACTGCGTTTGCTACACCGGTACCCACGATAACACCACCGCCGCGGGCTGGTTCAGCGAGGCGGCCCGAGAGGACGTGGCCTTTGCCCGGCGCTACCTTAATCTAAATGAAAAAGAGGGCTTTGCCTGGGGCCTAATCCGGGGCGGCATGAGCTCCGTGGCAGATCTGTTCATCGCCCAGATGCAGGATTACCTGGGCCTGCCCGCTGCAGCCCGCATGAACATACCCGGTACCATCGGCGACAACTGGCGCTGGCGCATGCGGCCCGGCGCGGCCAGCCCGGCCCTGGCGGATAAGATCGCCGTCTATACCAAAATGTACGGCCGCTGCAAATAAGCTGCGGGTAAGCAAAACGAGATGCGCATGCACCTCGTTTGTTTTTGGGCTATTGGTCGAGTTTATTCCGCCGGCCTTTGCAGAACGACGATCTCTTTAAACCGGCGCTGGTTGGGCGTGTCGCTGATTAGCTCCTTGGGCGGGAAGGATTTATCAAATGCGGCGGAGGCCCGTTTATCCACGTTGTAGATTTCATCCTCATAATAGCGCCCGCTGGCTCCGGCCAAAGCGCCCGGGTACAGTTCGTAGCCTTGCAGCGCAACGGCATACATATTCTCCGCCGTGCGGATGCCAAAGGATTCCGCGGCTACAAAGCCCTGCCGGGAATAGTAAGCCGGGTCGCCATAGAGAAAGATCGCCCGAAAGCCCATCTCCCGGGCCAGCTTCCTGGTGTATTCAATCATTTGGCAGCCAATGCCCCGGCGCTGGTATGCGGGCAGCACAGAGATCGGCCCTAAAGCCAGCACCCCATATTCGCTGCCATCGTCCCCTTGGATGCGCGCACGCGTATGCATAACATTGCCCACGATCTTGCCATCGAGTAAAGCCACCGCATCCAGCTCCGGCATAAAGGCCGGGCTGCCGCGCAGGATGTGCGCCAGGTAATGCTCGTCGCAGCCGGGCGCATACTGGTTCCAGAAGGCTTCCCGTGTCAGATTTTCGGTTTCGCGATAGTCCGCAGGCTGTTCGCGCCTTAGCTGTATATCCATAAAAACTCCTTTATCTACCGATTCTTTTTGATAGCATAGCAAAATATAAGGCGCGCCGCAACCGCTCCGTATGGCGGCCCGCCGCTTGCACCCGCGCCCTTACGGGGGTATGATAAAAGAAAAAGAGGGGGGCGATTGCGATGGAGAAAGCTGTGGAGCAGCTTAAAGAGATGCTGGAAAAGAGCCGCGTGGCTGCCTTTCTGGGCGGCGCGGGGGTATCGACCGAGAGCGGCATACCGGATTTTCGCAGCGCGGGTTCGGCAGAGGCGGCCCGCAAGCGCTTCGGCTACACGCCGGAGGTGCTGCTTTCCCATGATTTCTTTTTGCACGAGACCGAGACCTTTTACACCTATTACAAGAGCATTTTGATGATGGAGGCACAGCCCAACCCGGCCCATTACGCCTTGGCGCGGCTGGAGGCGCGGGGCAAGCTCAACGCCGTTGTTACGCAGAATATCGACAACCTGCACCAGATGGCGGGCAGCAAGCGGGTTTACACCCTGCATGGCAATGTGGAATGGAACCGCTGTATGGCCTGCAACAAGCTCTTTGATGGGGACTACATCCGCCATAGCCAGGGCGTGCCCCATTGCGACGCCTGCGGCGCTGTGATCAAGCCGGAGGTGGTGCTCTACGGCGAGCCGCTGAGCGATATCGTCTGGCGGGGGGCCATGGCCGCCATCAGCAGCGCGGATCTGCTCATCGTGGGCGGCACTTCGCTGGCCGTGTATCCGGCCGCCTCCTTGCTGCAATATTTCATGGGTAAAAACCTGGTGCTCATCAATAAAACAGAGACCCCCTATGACAGGCAGGCGAACCTGGTCATCCGGGGGCCCATTGGGGAAATCCTGCAAGCGGCCGTGCCGCAATAGCTTAATATTCGTCGATGATAAAGCAAGGCCGCATGCCCAGCTCGTCCATCCGCGGCACGATGGCGGGATCTGGGGCTGTGGCCTGGCTCGTTTTCACCAAATCCGCCATGCTGCGGTAACCCACGGCCCATTGGGCCAGCCGACCGGCGGGGATGCGTAGTTGAGGCCGTTCGCTTGTGGGCCGGCCCACCAGGCTGAATACGCCCCGGTTGGCGGGGAGCAGCGGGTCGATTACCTCGATGGCCCCCTCGTCCGGGAGGCATAAGCTGGATAGCAGGGCAGATACGTCTGTGACCCCTAGAACGCTCCTGGGCAGCACCTTCACCCGCGCGCCCTCGGGGGCCAGGCCGGCATCCGGGGCTAGGCGCAGCTTCAGCAGGCGGCCGGCAGAACGCCGGGCCAGCGCGGCGTAGAGCCGGCCATAGGCCTCGGGCGAAAGGGCCGCGCATTCCTCGCCCAGCAGGGCGGGCTCTTCCCCTTCTTCCTTAAAATAGAGGCAATAGCCCTCCACATTGCCATGTGCATCCAGCGTGGCCACGCAGAGAGCGCCGCTCGCGAGGTAATCCCCGCATTTGAGCACGAAATCCGCATAGGAGCGCTGTACCATACCGGAATAGCTTTTGGCAAAGCGGTTATAGCAGCGGTATAGATCCGCATAATGGCCGGGGATATCCCAATCCACACAATCATCCGTCAAAGGGCGGGGGGCCGAGGCGGCCAGCTCCACAAAGCGGCTGTCGCTGGCCGGGAAATGGCCCGCGGAGCGGTAGATCTCGAGATTCACCGGCCTGTGGGCAATGAGGGGGATGCCCTCCTGCCGCAGCCTATCCATAAAAAAGGCCAAAAGCTTATTCATCAGGCCCCGGCCCCGATAGTCCGGATGCGTGGCCACGCCTGCCACGATGGCGCAGGGTAGGATGCTATCCCGCAGGCTGATATATACGGGCAAGGAATGCAGGGCCGAAGCGATGCCGCCCTCTTCCTCATATACGGGGCAATAATCCGGCAAGAAGCGGTTTTCAAAGAACCAATCCAAAAACCCCTGCTCTTCATTAAAGCAAAGCTTCCACAGGGCTTTGAGTGTTTCCTTATCCGCCATGTCTGCCATTCTTAGCATAACGGAACCTCCTTGCTATTATTTCTTTGGTACCGCTCGCGCGGACCCATCACATCGCCTTGATATCCGCAATCAGCTTTTCGATGTTTTCCGGGCGGGTGGCCCAGCTGGTGCAAAAGCGCACAATGGTGCGGCCCGCATCTGCCGGGCCCCAAACCTCGTATACATAGCCGCATTGCGTAAGGTATTTCATCTGCGTCGCAGAGAGGATGGGGAACTGCTGGTTGGTAAAGGAATTGCCCCACATGGCCACGTCCTTATCCATAAAGGCCTGGCGTAAAGCCAAAGCCTGCTCCACGGCCCGGCGGCAGATATCGAAATAGAGGCCATTCGAGAGCAGCGTATCGAACTGGATGCCAAGCAGGCGGCCCTTGGCCAGCATGCCGCCCCGTTGTTTGATGGCATAGCGGAAATCCTTCTTCAAGGCTTCGCCGGTGATGACCACGGCCTCGCCAAAGAGCGCGCCGCACTTGGTGCCGCCGATGTAGAACACATCGCAGAGGCTGGCGATATCCTCCAGGGTTAGGTCACAGGCCGGGCTCATAAGGCCGTAGCCCAGCCGCGCCCCATCGATGAAGAGCGGCAGGCCGTAGGCGTCGCAAACGGCCTTGAGGGCCGCAAGGCGGGCCTTGCTGTAGAGCGTGCCGGATTCCGTGGGGAATGAGATATACACCATGCCGGGCTGTACGGTGTGCTCCTTGATGGGGCTGTTGAAGTGCTCCTTGCAAAGGGCCTCCACCTGCTCCGCGGTGATGGTTCCATCCACGGAGGGTAGGGCCAGGACTTTGTGCCCCGTGGCCTCGATGGCCCCGGTCTCGTGGGTGGCGATATGCCCCGCGTCCGCCGAGATCACGCCTTGGTGATGGCGCAATATAGAGGAGATGACGGTGGTGTTGGCCTGGGTGCCGCCTACGAGAAAGTGCACGTCTGCATCCGGCCGACCACAGGCGGCCCGCACCTTGGCCCGGGCACGCTCGCAGTGGTCATCCAGACCGTAGCCCGGCGTCTGCTCCATATTGGTACGTTGGAGCGCCTCTAAGATAGCCGGATGGCAGCCCTCCGCGTAATCGCATTGAAAATAGATCATGGATCTCTCCTTTGCCTGTTTCTGCTTTCTATCCAGTCTAAAGGCGGCGGTGGGAAATGTCAATTGGCGCATGGGTAAGGCCCCGTCTTTCTGCAAGCGCGGGGCCTTGGCGGTTAGGACGGATGGGCGGCCAGCTCTTCTGTCGCGTCCTCCCGCATTTTATATTTGAGGATTTTGCCGGCCGCGTTCATGGGGAAGCCGTCTACAAATCTGACATAGCGGGGCACCTTGTGCTTGGCCATGCTGGCCCGTACGAAGGCGCGCACCTCCTCTTCCTCCATGCTTACGCCATCCTTGAGCACCACGCAGGCCATCACCGCTTCGCCTAGGGCCGCGTCGGGCACGCCGATCACCTGCACATCCTTCACCTTGGGGTGGGTGTAGATGAATTCCTCAATCTCCTTGGGGTAGATGTTCTCGCCGCCGCGGATGATCATGTCCTTGATGCGGCCCACAATAGAGTAATATCCTTCTTCATCCACTGAGGCCAGGTCTCCACTGTGGAGCCAGCCATCATCATCTATGACTTCCCTGGTTTTATCCGGCATCTTGTAATAACCCTTCATTACATTGTAGCCCTTACAGCAGATTTCCCCGGTCTGATGGGGCCCCAGGTCTTCTCCGGTTTCAGGGTCCACAATTTTAACCTCACACTCGGGTAGGGGTTTGCCCACGGTTTCCACCCGTTTTTCCAGGGGGTCGTCTACACTGGTCTGGGTGAATCCGGGGGATCCTTCAGTTAAACCGTAAACACTGGTTATTTGGGTCATGTTCATGTCGTTAACCACCCTTTTCATGGCCTCGATGGGTGGGGTGGATCCCGCCATGATCCCGGTTCGCAGGCTGGACAGGTCAAACATGTCGAACATGGGATGACTGTACTCGGCAATGAACATGGTGGGCACTCCGTATAGTGCGGTGCAGCGTTCTTTCTGGACTGCAGCCAGGACCATCAGGGGGTCGAAGAGTTCCACCATCACCATGGTGGCCCCGTGGCTGAAGGTGGCCATAACCGCCAGTACAATACCAAAACAATGGAAAAGGGGGACAGTGATACATAATCTATCTTTTTCCGTGAATTTTTGCCTTTCCCCGATGTAGTATCCGTTGTTGAGGATGTTGCGGTGGGTTAACATCACTCCCTTAGGGAATCCCGTGGTCCCCGAGGTGTACTGCATGTTGACCACGTCGTTGTTGTCTACTGATGCTTTGATCTTCTGGAATTCGGTATCGTTTCCGTGTTTTCCCAGGAGAAGGATTTCGTTGGTGTTGTACATTCCCC
>DHOI01000003.1:0-5219 GCA_002409725.1 Christensenella sp. UBA5394 | reverse complement strand
TTTCGTTGGTGTTGTACATTCCCCGGTGTTTTTCCTGGCCCACGTAGATAACACTTTCCAGGAAGGGGAATTTTTCACTCTTTAATTTACCCCTCTCCTGGGTTTTAAGTTCTGGGATGAGTTCGTAAACTATGTCTAAGTAATCCACATCCTGGTATCCGTCAATAATGGCCAGGGCCTTCATGTCTGACTGTTCCAGTACATAGGCCAGTTCATGGCTCTTGTAAGCGGTGTTGACTGTTACCAGTACCGCTCCGATCTTGGAGGTGGCAAAGAGCAAAGTAAGCCAGTCTGGCACGTTTTTAGCCCAGATACCCACGTGATCTCCCTTTCCTATTCCAATTTCCAGGAGTCCCTTGGCCAGGAGGTTGACCCTATTATCAAACTCCTGATAGGTGAAACGCAGATCTCGGTCAGGATATACCATGAATTCCTGATCAGGATCCTGTTCCACCATTTTCTCCAGGAAAGCACCAATAGTTAGCTCACTAAAAACCATTTTTAAAACTCCCATTTATGTTATTTTAAGATGCAAACCCTATTATTTGGTTTTTAAATTTCCATATTTTTTAATAATTCTGTTTTCTGGAATTGATGGATTTTTAGAACGTAGAATTGGACTAAAATGTTCACCGTGGATCGTCTTCCAAAAATTCTTCCAGTTGTTCCCTTACATCCTCGGGTATGGGTCTTGATTTCTGCTGTATGAAGTCGTAATTTACTAGAACAGCTGTTCCTCTGGCTTTGAGGTGTCCTGATTGCCAGGCCTCATGGTAAGTGGTGTAGGAACTGTTACCAATCCGAATAATGCTAGTTTTTATGTCCACATCTCCGTTGTAGTACATCTGTCCCAGGAATTCGAAATCAGTTTTAACCATTATCAGTTTCCATTTCTCGTAGCTGAGATCCAGGTCAGGGGTGAATAACCGGTAAATCTTGTTTCTGGCCAGTTCAAACCATTCAGCAAGAACTATGTTGTTTATGTGTCTTAAGCCATCGGCATCTCCAAAACGGGGTGTAACTGAAATCGTGTACATATTCTAAATATCTCCAAATTTTTTGTTTTTATTTTTTGTGTATTTTTGTATATTAATTACCCTAAAGGGTTTATATAATTCTTAAAAGGGGCAATTTAAATCCCAATAAACCTCGAACTCATTCCTTTACCGCCAAAATATTCCAAGAATAAGAATAACTCCCCAATAAGAATTTCTCAATAAAGAAAACTATGCCCTACTAAAAAAAGGTTTTTTAAGCCCTTATTTTAAAAGGATTTTAAAAGGGAGTGTATACCACTGCCAGCATCTTTGAATCCTTTTCTTTGGCATGTACATGGTGGGGAACCACTGAATCATAATAGATACTATCTTCTGGTTCCAGGATGTAGCTTTCCTTTCCGTAAAGTACTTCTATTTTACCCTGGATGACGTACAGGAATTCTTCGCCTTCATGGGAGGATAACTCGTAGTCCTGGTTAAGAGTGGGATGGATGTCAATGAGGAATGGTTCCATATGACGGTCCCCTTTTCCGTAGGCCAGTGAGTAGAATTCCAGTGCACTTTTGTTACTGTGGTCTCCCAGTCCTTCCTGACCGGAGAAGCGTATGATGTTATCGGATCTTCCGGATTTGACCATGAATGGACCGTTTTGTGGGGCATCATCCAGCAGGGTTCCCAGGCGGACACC
This sequence comes from Christensenella sp. UBA5394, assembly GCA_002409725.1. Lineage (GTDB taxonomy): Bacteria > Bacillota > Clostridia > Christensenellales > CAG-138 > Pelethousia. The sequence goes on along the minus strand of DHOI01000003.1, from coordinate 3,533 downwards.
CAGTGCCCGGGCAATTTTCAAAAGAGGAGTCAGTGAGGGTACCAGTGCTCCGCTTTCCAGATTTTCTATGAGTTCTACACTGCTAAAACTGGCATCTGCCAGTTCTTCCTGTGACATTTCGCGATATTCCCGTAATTGACGGATCTTCGCTCCAACTTTATTCTCCTCTGACATTTAATCACCTGTTATGAATGTTATGTTCTCAAACTCGCAGTTATTATCTATAATTATCTATTAATTTAACTATAATTTGAATATATCACCAACATATTCACAATTATAATCAATTACTTAAACATTTTTTTAATTAATCCACTAAAATCAAGGGAGGGTATTCCCTAAAAATATGTTTTGATAGTTGGTGTCTAAAAGGTTTTCATTTCATAATGAGCTTTTATAAATCCCAGTATCATACCGTGGAAAAATGGGGAATGATTCCATTCATCTTTAAAAAAAATGGTATTTATTCCTTAATTGGATTAATCAGGGTTTAGTTGTGGTATTGGTTGGTGTGGTGTTGGAAGTGGTATTATTGGTGGCGTTGGTGGCGTTGGTAGTGTTAAGCTGCACATGCTTTACAATGTACACCGGGGTGAAGTTAGAGTCACCAATTTCACTGATCTTCTGATCACCGTTTAAATTGAAATTTGATGGAATTAACCCCACTCCAATATCGGTACCTATATTCAGGGCATTGGCAGCGGAAGCAGTTCCATAGGCAACCAGTGCAATCATTAAAACAATAAACAGAGTTCCTGATTTTTTAGGGGACATGTAATTTACCTGTTGATTTAAGAAGTATCCTCAATTAAATGTATCTTCAACCACCTTTAAATATCATGGCCTTACTGCCCTAACCCGTGTAAATGATCTTAAGGGTAACTCTCCCTTTTATTTATGAATTTTTATTCCACCGGGAAATGTATAAAAATGAATATGGAGGTGGTGGGAGTATTATTTTATTCCACAGTCACCTATTTGACTTTATTCCACAGTTACGCACTTGGCCAGGTTTTTAGGTTTATCCGGGTCAATACCCCTCTGAACACTTATATGGTAGGCCAGTAACTGTAAGGGAACCACGTAAAGGAGTGGTGAAAGTAGCTCCGGAATCTGGTGGGGGAATTCTACCATGTCACTAGCTTCCGAACTTAAGACCTGATCATCCTCTGATCCCAAACCTATAACCCGTGCTCCCCGGGCTTTAACCTCTTGCACATTACTCAACGTTCGATCGTGACTTTTACCCGGAGGTACAACTGCCACCACCGGCACATCATCATCTATTAAAGCTAAGGGTCCGTGTTTGAGTTCTCCGGCTGCGTATCCTTCACCATGGATGTAGGTTATTTCCTTGAGCTTCAGTGCTCCCTCCAGGGCGGTGGGATAAGAGAATCCACGGCCAATGAAGAAGAAATCCTGGGCGTCCTTGTATTTTCCAGCCATTTCTTTGATCTCGTCCTCCAGGGATAGGACTGCTTTCATGCAATCCGGGATCTTTTGAAGTTCTTCTAAAAGTTCCTCATCCTGGCACATGCAAGCTGCCAGGAGGTATATACAGGTCAACTGGCTGATGTAGGTCTTGGTAGCAGCCACACCGATTTCTGGCCCGGCTCTGGTGAATATGACATAATCAGCTTCCCTGGTGGCTGTGCTGCCCAGTACATTAACTATTGCCAGGGTTTTAGCCTTTTTATTGGCTATTCTAAGGGCTTTTAATGTGTCTGCTGTTTCGCCAGACTGGCTGATGAATATAACCAGGGCCTGAGGGTCAATGGCCTTTTCAGAGAATTCAAACTCTGAAGCCAGCATTACATCGGTGGGTAGTCCTAAAAGTCCTTCAAACAGGTATTTGCCCACCAGTGAAGCATGGTAACTTGTTCCACAGGCAACGAAGGTGACTCTTTTGAATTCTGGGAATTGGCTGACTATCTTTTTGATATCTGAAACTTCAAAGAGAGTATTTCGAACGGCCTCTGGTTGTTCATGGATTTCTTTAAGCATGAAATGAGGATAACCTCCCTTCTGAGCCATTTCCGGAGTCCAGCGGATGGTTTCAACCGGTTTATCCAGTACCAGGCCATCACGATCCTTGACCGTGATGCCCTCTTCATCCATGATGAAGGTCTCATGGTCTGCCAGGTAGATGATCCTCCGGGTGTGCTGCAGTATGGCCGGGGCATCGGAAGCCAGGAAATACTCACCATCTCCCAGTCCCAGTATTAACGGACTTTCCTTCCGGACCCCCAGGATACGGTTAGGTTCATCAGTACTGATAACTGCAAAGGCATAGGACCCATGGAGCTTGGTGATAGCCTTGTTTATGGCCTCCTCCAGGTCCAGGCCATCTTTATGATATTTTTCAATGAGGTGGGCAATTACCTCCGTATCAGTTTGGGAGACGAAGTGGTGTCCTTCACTGATCAGCTGGTCCTTGAGTTCCTTGTAGTTTTCTATGATTCCATTGTGAACCACGGCGATTTTCCCCTCACAATCAGTGTGAGGGTGGGCATTTTCCTGGGTGGGAAGTCCGTGAGTGGCCCAGCGAACATGCCCTATACCTATTTCTCCCGGAAGCTCATCCAGGTGCAGTTTCTGGGAAACTTCGTTGATTTTTCCCCGGTCTTTTTTGATGTTGATTCCCGATGATGAATAGGTAGCCAGGCCCACCGAGTCATAACCCCGATATTCCAGGCGCTGCACACAATCCAGAAGCACTGGTGCTGCTTTGTCATTTTTAAGTATACATCCCACAATTCCGCACATATTAATTTCACCTGAGAAGGTAAGTTTAGGTAAATGGTAACAATGCCAATCTATTATAATCCTTAGTTATAATATTTCTAATGTAGTTTTATCTTAATGTAGTTTAATATCTATATAAACATTTGACACCAAATAAAAAGACGGAGTTTAACATGAATATTGATAAGGGAAATCTTCTATACCGGGGCAAAGCCAAGGATGTGTACCAGACCAGTAACCCTAACCAAGTATTGGTGAAATTCAGAGATGATATTACCGCAGGAGATGGGGAAAAGAAGGAAGTTATGGGCTTGAAGGGCTACTATAACTCCATTATCTCCGCTAAATTCTTCCAGCTCCTGGAGGAGGTGGGGGTGAAAACCCAGTACATCGACCTGCCCGAACCGGGTTACATGCTCTGCCACAAACTGGATATGATACCCCTGGAAGTTATCACACGAAATCTAGCCGCAGGAAGTCTCCTCCGGAGGTTCCCCTTCCAGGACGGTCAGACCTTCCATCCACCCATCATCCAGATGGACTACAAAAATGATGAATACCACGATCCCATGCTCAACGAGGATATCATCCTAGCCCTGGGACTGGCCACAGCAGATGATCTGGAGGAAATACGCCAGATCACCCTGAAGATCAACCGTACCCTTAAAACCTTCCTGGAAGACCGGGGACTCATCTTCCCTGACTTTAAAATAGAATACGGACGTGATGTAGACGGGAATATTGTCCTGGGTGATGAGATCAGTCCGGATACCTGTCGTTTCTGGGAC
>DHOI01000016.1:34462-35141 GCA_002409725.1 Christensenella sp. UBA5394 | reverse complement strand
CTGGCCGCGCAATTGCGCGGCCAGCAGATCCCCTTTGATGAAGCCATGCCTGTGGGCATTATGATCGAGATCCCCTCCATCGCCCTCATCGCGGAGGCCGTGGCCGCCGAATGCGATTTTGCCAGCATCGGCACCAATGACCTGTGCCAATACCTACACGCTGCGGATCGTATGAACGCTCAAGTCACCGGCTATTACCAAAGCTTTTCCCCTGCCATGTTCCGCGCCATCAAAATGGTGTTGGACGCTTTCAACGCCAAGCATAAACCCGTTTCCGTCTGCGGCGAAATGGCGGGCTCCGCCCTGGCCGCGCCCGCATTGGCCGGGCTGGGCCTGCGCAAGTTCAGCATGAACGCGGCCTGCATCGCGGATGTGAAGCGCGCCCTCTCGCAATATACCCTCCAAGAGGCGCGGGCCCTCGGCCAAAAGGTCTTAAACCTGGATACGGAGGCGGCCGTCAAGGCGCTGCTGGCAGAGCGCGCGTAAACTAAACTGTACAGCCGTAGACCCCGCTGCGGCGCGATACGAGAAGGGCCGGACGAATTTCGTCCGGCCCTTGTTCCATCTGCTGCGCGTGGCCATCATGCATCCTGCCCACCGCTTGGGCCGGCTTGATAGGGCCCGATGAGGCGTGCCCAAGTCACCGATCTGGTCAACCTGATAAGGGCGGCGGCTTCCC
>DHOI01000016.1:23012-34208 GCA_002409725.1 Christensenella sp. UBA5394 | reverse complement strand
AGCCGACCAGCAAACGATACAAAAAAGCATCGGCATCCAGGCGGGCCGGTGCTTTTTGCTTTGCTTGAAGGCTACATCGGGAATCGTACTGTAAAGGTGCTGCCTGCGGAGCCGCTCTTCACCGATACCTGTGCGCCGTGCAGCAATGCACCGTGCTTGACAATGGCCAGGCCCAGACCCGTGCCCTCGATGGCGCGGCTGCGGCTTTTCTCCACCCGGTAAAAGCGCTCGAAAATGCGCGCCTGCTCGGCCTTGGGTATGCCGATGCCCGTATCTGTCACAGTCAGGACGGCGCGCTCCCCCGCCTTTTTTATTGAGATCGTGACCGAGCCGCCGGGCCTGTTGTATTTGATGGCGTTTTCCAGCAGGTTGTAGGCCATCTCTTCCAGCACGGAGCGCATACCCATGATCTCCAACGCTTTGCCGGCTACGGATACGTCTACGCCCCGTGCCGCCGCATTGGCGGATAGGCGGCTTGCCGTTTCCTCAGCCAGCGCCAGCAGGTCGATCCGCTCACGAGCGGGGGGGGCATCCTCCTCCAGCTTGGAGAGCAGCATCAGATCGCGCACCAGGGCGATGAGGCGCTGGGTCTCGCTATATATGCTTTGCAGGAATTCCGGCACATCCTCCGGCTTGGCCAGGCCGCCCATCATAATCTCCGCATAGCCGGAAATGGCGGTGAGCGGCGTTTTCAGCTCATGGGATACATTGGCTGTGAATTCACGGCGCAGCTTTTCGCGCTCCTGCTTTTCGGTTACATCCATCAGCAACAGCACCGCACCCTGCACGGCGCTCTCGTTTTTGACGGGGCTGGCAAATACCTGGCATTGCCGCCCGGCAAGCTCCACGATGCGCTCATGCGCTTCGCCCGCAAGGGCCGCCTCCGTTACATCGCGGAAGGGCTCGCTGCGGTTGAGCGCCAGGATGTGCACACCCACAGGGCTTGATAGCTGCGCATCCAGCAGGCGCAGGGCGCTTTTATTGTGTGAAAGCACCTTGCCCTCACGGTTGAGGATGAGGAAGCCCTCGTCCATGTTTTCCGTGATGGCGCTGAATTCGGCCCGGCGCTGATCAAGCTCCGCCATCTGGCGGCCAATCTCGCCGCGCTGCTCCTTGATGCGGCTGAGCAGGGGTACCAGCTCGTCATAGATGGCGCTGTTTTCAGGGTGGTCGAGATCGAGCGCGTTGATAGGCCGAACGATGTGCCGTGTTACCAGCGAGGCGATCAAGGCCGAAAGGGCCGTAACGGCCAAGGCGATAAGCGCCACCAACCAGAAAAGGCTGTTGTAGGAGGCAAGCACGCTATCCATGGAACTGGCCACCCTGAGGATGGAGCCATCCGAGAGCTTTACGGCAGAATAATAGGTTTGCTCTCTGAGGGTGCTTGAATAGCGGGTGCTCTCGCCCACACCGGTTTCCAGGGCCTCCCGCACCTCCTCCCTGCTGAGGTGGTTATCCATCTGGGCCGGGTCGCTCACGCTGTCAAAAAGCACCTTGCCGTCCGCCGCGATCAACGTCAGCCTGTGGCCGGTGCGGCGCTCGATCTGCGAAAGGTAAGCTTCGCCCCCCAGCTCCAGACCCAAGCGGATGTAGGAAGCCTGCGCAGCCACCTCCCGCTTGATGGTGCGAAAAAAATCATTATAGGCGGCGGCGGTGATCAGCACGGAGCTGATCAGCACGGCCAGGGCGGCCAGCAGGGCTGCAAAGCGGAAAATCTTGCGCTTCATGCTGCCCCTCCGATGCGGTAGCCCACGCCGCGAACGGTCTCGATGAGCTCCGCACAATCCCCCAGCTTTGAGCGCAGGGTGCGGATATGCACATCCACCGTGCGGCTTTCGCCTGTGAAATCATAGCCCCAAACATTGGACATGATCTGATCCCTGGTCAAAACGATGCCGCTGTTGCGCAAGAGATAGGCCAGCACGTCGAATTCCTTTAAGGTGAGGCTGACGCTTTGACCGTTTGCCAGCACCAGGTGCCTGGGGATGCTCACGAACAGTTCGCCCAGGCGGTATTCTTCCTGTTTCTCCTCCGGCTCCGCGCGGCGCAAAAGGCTGCGCACCCGTGCCACCAGCTCCATCATGCCAAAGGGCTTGGGCAGGTAATCATCCGCGCCCAGATTAAGGCCCATGACCTTGTCGTATTCTGTACCCCGGGCTGTAAGCATCATCACGGGCAGGCGGGCCGTGGCTGGGGCGGAACGCAGCTTTTGCAAAACGCTGAGCCCATCCTCGCCGGGCAGCATGATATCGAGCAGCGCCAGGTTGGGCCTTTGCTCCCCCATTGCCTGCCAGAATTCCTCCGCCGCACCAAAGCCCCGCGCTTCCAGGCCGGAATTGTTCAGCGTATAGACGACCAGCTTACGGATGCTGGCTTCATCCTCCAGCACGTAGATCATCGGCCTTCCTCCGGCCCGCTCCCTGTTTTACTGCCGGTAAGCGCGTAGAGCACCCACTCGGCGATGTTCTCCGCGTGGTCGCCGATGCGCTCGAAATATTTGGCGATCATCAGCAGATCCAGGCAATCCTCGGCCAGGCTGCTGTCCTGCACCAGCTGCTGGATCAGCTCCCCCTTGATCTTGCTGAAAAGGTCATCCACCACGTCGTCGTAGGCGATCACGGCCGTGGCCTTAGCCTGGTTGCCGGCCACAAAGGAATCGATGCTGTCCGTAACCATTTTAATGGTGGCGCGGGCCATGTCCGCGATGTGTACATCGCTGCCCACAGGGCTGCCCTGCATAAAGGCGGAAAGCTCGGCGATATCCGCGGCCTGGTCGCCGATGCGCTCCATATCCGTTACCATTTTCTGGGCAGCGGTGATGGTGCGCAAATCCCCGGCCACGGGCTGCTGGTGCAAGAGCAGGCGCAGGCAGGCCTGCTCGATCTCCCGCTCCTGCAGGTTGATGTCCTGCTCCAATGCCATGGCCTTTTCGCCAAAGGAAGCGTCCCCTTCGAGCAAGGCCTTCGTGGCGCTGGCAATCGCGTCCTCGCAGAGGGCGCCCATGCGGATCATGCTGGTATGCAGTAGTTCCAGCTGCTCATCAAAACGCCTTCTCATCAACCGAACCTCCCTGTAATATAATCCTCTGTGCGCTTATCCCGGGGCATGGAGAACATGCGATCGGTATCGCCGTATTCGATCAGCTCTCCCAGCAGGAAAAAAGCTGTCTTATCCGCAATGCGGGCGGCCTGCTGCATGTTGTGCGTAACGATGGCTATAGTATATTTCATTTTCAATTCAGCCACAAGGTCTTCTATCTTGGAGGTGGAGATGGGGTCGAGCGCAGAGGTGGGCTCATCCATCAGCAGCACCTCCGGCTCCACGGCCAGGGCCCGGGCGATGCAGAGCCGTTGCTGCTGCCCGCCCGAAAGGCTCAGGGCGCTCTTTTTGAGCCGGTCCTTGGTCTCCTCCCAAATGGCCGCGGCCTTGAGGGAACTTTCCACGATCTCATCCAGCCTGATTCTGGAGCGCACCCCGTGCGTGCGGGGGCCGAAGGCGATATTGTCGTAAACGCTCATGGGGAAGGGGTTGGGCTTTTGAAACACCATGCCCACCCGCTTGCGCAAAAGGTTGATGTCCATGCCGCCGTAGATATCCACCCCATCCAGCGCCACGGAGCCTGTAATGCGACAGCCCTCCACCAGGTCGTTCATGCGATTGAGCGTTTTGAGCAGGGTGGATTTGCCGCAGCCCGAGGGGCCGATGAGAGCCGTAACCTCGCCCTGCCCGATGGCCATATCGATGCCTTTGAGGGCCTGAAAGCTGCCGTAATATAGGTTTAGGTCTTTTATGGTAATCTTATCCATTGCGTCCTCCGCTCATTCTTTTGGCGAGCCACGCCGAGCAGGCGTTGATTAGCGCCACCAGCGCCAGCAGCACTACGGCCGTGGCATAGGTTTGGTCGATATACAGCCCCTCGCTCGAGAGGTTGTACATATGCACGGCCAGCGTGCGCGTGGAGTCGAACAGGCCTCCGGCCACCTTGGCCAGCGTGCCCGCGGTGAAGATCAGCGCCGCCGTTTCCCCCACGATGCGGCCGATGGACAGGATGATCCCGGCCAATATGCCCGGCACAGCCGCGGGCAGCACAATGGCGAACACCGTGCGCAGCTTGCCGGCCCCCAGGCCGAAGCTTCCCTCGCGGTAGGCATCCGGCACGGACATCAGTGCTTCCTCGGTGGTACGCATGATCAGGGGCAAGATCATAATGGTCAGCGTGCACGTGCCCGCCAGGAGGGAGTAGCCCCAGCCCAGTGTGACCACGAAGAAGATCATGCCGAAAAGGCCGTATACGATGGAGGGGATGCCAGCGAGCACCTCCGCGGCCATGCGAATCACCTTCACCAGCCTATTGCCCCGGCGTGCGTATTCATGAAGATACACAGCCGAAAAGATGCCCAGCGGCCCAGCCAGCAGCAGGGACAGAATGGTTATAAATATGGTATTGATCAGCGCCGGCAGCAGGGAAACATTCTCGCTGCTATATTCCCGGGCAAAGAGGGACGGTTTGAGGTGGGGCGAGCCCTTTACCAAGATATAGCCCACCAGAAAGGCGATCACGGCCACGCTCAGCACGGCTGCCAGCCGCACGGCGGCTTTGAGCAGGATGGATAGATAATCCTTCTTCATGCCCGCTCCCTCCTTCTAAGCAGAGAGAGCAGCAGGTTGATGAGCAGGATGAAGACGAACAGCACCACGGCCGTGGCGATCAGCGCCTCGCGGTGCAGGTCCGCCGCATAGCCCATTTCCAGCACGATGTTGGCCGTCATGGTGCGCACGCCGTTAAAAATGCTATCGGGGATCACCGCCTGGTTGCCGGCCACCATGATTACCGCCATAGTCTCCCCGACCGCCCGGCCTATGCCCAGCACCACCGCTGCCAGTAGGCCGGATTTGGCAGCCGGCAGCACGGCAAAGAACACGCTGCGCTCATGGCTGGCCCCCAGGGCCAGCGCCCCTTCGTAATAGCTCTCCGGCACGGCCCTAATGGCGGATTCGGATACGTTGACGATGGTGGGCAAAATCATGATGCCTAAGAGGATGGAGGCCGTAAGTACGCTTTTGCCGCCGCCAAAAAGGGCTTCCATGAGGGGAACCAGCACCACCAGGCCGAAAAAGCCATAAATGATGGAGGGGATGCCCGCCATCAGGGAAATGGCGGGCCACAGCGCCCGGTTGACCTTGCGCGAGGCGAACTTGGCAATATATACAGCCGTGAGGATGCCCAGCGGCACCCCGGCCAATATGGCCCCGGCCGTCACATACAAGCTACCCACAATCATAGGCGCAATGCCGTAGATGTCGTTGCCGGGCTTCCACCTGGTTCCCAGCAAAAAATTTAGCGGGCCGATTTCGGCAATGGCGGGCAGGCCGTTGGCGAAGAGAAAGAGGCAGATCAGCACCACGCACAGAATAGAAACGCAGGCGCATAGCAAAAATACATACTTCAGGCATGTTTCCTTTAAACGGTTCATGGCAAGCTCCTTTAACGGATTGGTTCCCCATAGACGCAGGGAAGCCGGGGCCTGGCCCCGGCGATTTCCGCTTCGTTCGTTCATTGCACCTCGGCCCAGTCCGTGAGGCTGCCGGTATAGATGCCCTTCACTTGCTCCTTGCTCAAACCCTCCAAGGGGTTATCCTTGTTGACGATCACCGCGATGCCATCCAGCGCGATCACCGTGGGGGTGATGCCCGCCGCCAGCTCGCTCTCCTTCAGCTCGCGGGAGGCCATGCCGATGTCGCAGATGCCCTCGATCACCGAGTTCATGCCGGTGGTGGAATCGCTCTGCTGAATCTCCACCTCCACGCCGGGGTTCACAGCCTGGTAAGCTTCCTTCAAGGCCTCCATCACCGGGGTGACGGAGGAGGAGCCGGCCACTACCACCTTGCCGCCGGCGGCAGTGGCGCTATAGGCCCCGCTGCTCTCCACGGCGATATAACCCTTGCCCTCCACCACGGCCTGCCCTTGTGCGCTCATGATAAAGGCCATGAAATCCTTGGCGGCTTCGCTCACACTCGCGCCCACCGCGATGTTGAACTGGCGGGAGATGGCATAACTGCCGTCCTTGATGGCCGCCACGCTGGGGGCCACGCCCTCGATCTTCAGGGCCTTGACCGTATCGTTGAGGGAACCCAGGGAGATATAGCCGATGGAGCTTTTGCTGCCAGCCACCGAGGTCATCATCACCGAGGTGCTGTTGGTGATCTCCGCTGCATCCAGCGTCATATCCACCTTTTCGCCATTGGCGTCCTTTTCCTCCACCCCAAATAGCTCAATGAAAGCGCCCCGGGTGCCTGAGCCATCTTCGCGGGAGACCACGTTGATCTTGCCGCCGCCTTCCGTATTGGCGCCGCCGCAGCCCGTGAGGCCGATGGCCAGCAGGGCCGCCGCCATAATATACGCAAACATTTTCTTCATTTTCATTCTCCTCCTTATATTCTTCCTTCTTCTTTTCTTCTTACGATACCAATTTAATGCACGCGGGTTAAATCGAAAATCCCCGCCGCGTTAATTCCATGTAAAATTCTGCAAAGGCCCTACGCGGGCGGCGGGTTCGGGGCCCGGCCTTTGCGGTGGTTGCTTGAGGAGATGGCCGTTTATCGTGTCCCCCGCTTTTACGGACAAATAAAAAAGGCGTTCCGAAGAACGCCAAGGTTATGTTTTATTTACGCTTCATCCGCGTTCTTATAGTTCATGCTCATGCGGCGGGCGATCGTGCCGATAAATTTGGAATTCCCCGGCGCCCGGTCATAATCCCGGCCCAACAGCTGCACGAGCGCCTTTTTATCCGGGGTCTGCCACAGCGCCGCGATCAGCGTGCGGATACCCCGCTCCACGCTGGCCGGGTTTACGCCGAACTTATGCGCCACCTGCGGATAGACCAGGTGCGACATATTCCGCCCGGCCTCCGGCTTCTCCCAAACCAGCAGAATGCTCTCCACTAAATAAGGATAGCCCACATAATCCGGCGTTGCGCCTGCCCGCAAAAGACGGATTTCTAAATAATCAGATCGTCCCATGCTGTTTCTTCCTTTTTTTTCATTTTTCGGCTCTTTTTATATTCTGTCATATTCCCGGCAAGATGCAAGCAAAGGCGAAAAAAGATACGAACTTTTCCATTTTCCCCCATTTTTCGACAACCAAAATCGCAAAAAGCGCCCCGCATGGAGGCGCCTTCAAGCACTTATTAATTTTTAGTCGAGAATAGGCTTTTTAATATCATCCAGGCAAAGCTGGCGTTCAAAGCTCATGGCCAGCATACGGCGGCTGGGCTTTACGAAAAGGTTGCTCATGGGGATACGGTCGTGCACGTGGCGCACCGCCTCTGCAAACATGGGCGCGGCGGAAAGGATTTTGATCTTTTCGCTTTGGCGCGCGGCCGGGCAATCCACCGTATCCGTGGAAACCAGCATCTTGATGGGGCTCTCTTCGATCTTTTTCACGCCCTTCTCATTTAAAACCACATGGGAGAGGAAGGCATATACGTCCTTGGCACCCTTATCCTTAAGCCCATGGGCCACATCCACCAGCGTGCCCCCGGAAATGGTGAAGTCATCCAGCACGATACAGTTCTTGCCCTTTACATCACCGATGATCTCCAGCACCTTGGCGTTCTCATCGTGGCCGGCGCGCATCTTATCGCCAATGGCCACCGCGCAGCCCAGCTCGTTGGCCATGCCCCGCGCCCGCTTGGCGCTGCCCGCATCCGGGGATACGACCACCAGATTGTCATCCACAATGCCCATGCGCCGCGCATAGGCGCAAAGCAGGGGCTGGGCGTAAAGGTGATCCACCGGCTTTTTGAAAAAGCCCTGCACCTGCGCCGCATGCAGATCCATGGTAATGACCCGGTCCGCCCCGGCAAGCTCTATGCATTCCGCGCAGACCCGCGCGCGGATGGATACGCGGGGTTCGTCTTTTTTATCGCCCTTGGCATAGCTGAAATATGGGATGATGGCTGTCACCGAGTTGGCGCTGGCCCGCTTGAAAGCATCCAGGAAAAACAGCAGCTCCGCAAATTCGTTGTTGGGATCCAACCCTAGCGTTTGCACAAAAAACACATCCTTGTCGCGGATGCTCTCGTTGATGCGTACAAAGGTATTCCCTTCGGAAAATACGATGGTCGTGCAATCGCCCATTTGCGTACCCAGATAATCACACATCTGCCGGGCAAAATCCTTGCTCGCCGTGCCCGCGAAGATGCGGATTATTCCGTCTGTACCGGACATGTTCAGTCATCCCCCTATTGTTTCGTATTATATTTGCGCGCCTTTCGGCCCGCTTTGAGTATATCAGAATGCCCTGCATGTAGCAATGCGCATCCTGTCGGAATTTGCAGGAAACGCTTCAGCCGCCATAAGGTAGCTTTATGTGAAGCTGTTTTGATATTAATCAAACGCCCTAGCCAACCGGGCTTTTTCCGCCCTTCCCTGTTTTTTGCCGTCAGAAAAAGATCGAGGGAGAAGCAAAAACTTTTATGGCCCTCAGGCTGGAAAGCCAGGGAACTGAAGCCCAAAAGGTATCCCTGAAAAAAAGAGGAGGGCCTACAAAGGACAGGGATGCGAAAAATGGCGCGCCATGTTATAATAACGCAGACCGCTTGCAAGGAGGAAAATAATCTGTGCGCACGATCGGCAATATTTTATGGTTCATTTTCGGCGGCTTCTTTTTGGGGCTAAGCTGGTGGCTGGCAGGGCTGCTGTGGTGCATCACCATCATCGGCATCCCCTTGGGCCGCCAATGCTTTAAATTCGCCAAGCTGATCTTCTGGCCTTTCGGCAAAGAGGTGGATTACGGCGGTGGCGTGTTCTCCCTGTTGGCCAATATCATCTGGCTGCTGATCAGCGGCCTGCCATTGGCCCTCGAGGCCCTGGTTTTCGGCACGCTCTGGTGCGCTACCATCGTTGGCATCCCCTGGGGCCTGCAATTTTTCAAATATGCCAAGCTGGCGCTCATGCCTTTCGGGGCCACGGTGAAATAGTCAAAACGTGGCTGCGGCCGCCCTTTTTGATTTTACAGGGTTTGCTTGTGCTGTGGCCCGGCCAGCAAACCCTACGGCGAACGAAAACCTACGGTTTTCATCCGTTTTAACGCGCATGTCGTCAAAGCCGGAATTAAACCTCCGGGGGCTTCGGCCCCCGAACCCCTGGGGAGGGGAGCGCTCGTCCGCGGAAGCCCGGCACAGGAGAGGCGCCGGGCTTTCGTTATCCGCTAGGCCAGTCGTTCATAGATGGGTATAAGCGCCGGGTCATCCTCCCAGGCGTCGCCTAGGGATACGGCCCGGTTCTCGCCGTGGAAATCGCTGCCGCAGGAAACCAGGAGGCCATATTGGCGGGCCAGCGAAAGATGGACCGCCTTCTGCCCCGGCGTGGCCGTGGGGTAAAAGGCCTCAATGCCATCCAGCCCGGCTTTGGCCAGCCTATCCACCAGGCTGTGGATATCACAATTCATCTTGCAGGGGTGGGCCAGCACGGCCAAGCCGCCCGCCCGGTGGATCAGCTCGATGGCCGCCTCGGGTTCGATGCGGCGGCTGTGCACATAGCCCGCCTGGCCTGGCCGCAGATAATTCTGGAAGGCCTCATTTACGCTTTGCGCATAGCCGCCCGCAACCAAAGCCACGGCCACGTGCAGCCGGGTCATGGCTCCACGGCTTTGCGGCATATGGGGCAAGATATGCACCCCCGCCGCCTCCAGCTGCGCCACCATGGCGCTGCCCCGGCGGCTGCGGCGCAGGACATTCTCTTGTGCAAAGACCGCCAACTCCGCGTTTGCGGGGTCGATATCCAGGCCCAGCATGTGCAGTTTGGCCGGGTGCTCGGTGTCGATCTCCAGCCCGGGGATCACCTTGACCCCCAGCTCCCTGCCCGCCTCCATGGCCTCCACCAATCCCAGGATGCAGTCGTGATCGGTGAGGGCCATCAGGCCAAGGCCGGCGGCCTTGGCCGCGGCCACCAGGGCCTTGGGCGGCAGCGTGCCGTCGGACAGGCTGGAATGGGTATGCAGATCGAATCTATCCATAATGTGCCAAATGCTCCAAATAAAATTAATTTTTCTAATAAAATGGGGCGGCCCAGCCGCCCCGCTATCGTATTTACTTATTCGTTGCCTTCATCCTGCGCCACCTGCGCCTGCGCAGCCTGCCGCTGGGCTTCCTCCTCGGCTAGGACTTCATCGTCCGCCTTTTCGAGGGCTTCCCTGCGCTCGCGGAAGCTGCTCAGCTCGATGGATTCGCCGTTGAAGATCTTCTCGAACTGCTCGCCGTCGATGCGTTCGTATTCGAGCAGCGCCTCCACAACCCGCTCCAGGGCTTCGCGGTGCTCGCTGAGCACCACCTTCGCCCGCTCAAACTGCTCCTCGAGGATGCGGCGGATCTCCGCATCCACTTTGGCGGCGACCTCTTCGGAATAGTTGCGTTGGTGGCCCCAATCCTTGGCGATGAACACCTCCGTATCCCCGCCCAGGAACACCGGACCGATGGCCTCGCTCATGCCGTATTCAATCACCATCCGCCGCGCCAGCTCGCTGGCATGCTTAAGGTCGCTGATGGCGCCTGTGCAGATATCGTCCAGGGCCAGGCTCTCGGCCACGCGGCCGCCCAGGCTCATGCAAATCTGATCAAGCAGCTTGCCCCGGGCCACATGGCTGTCGTCCTTATCGGGCATGGTCATGGTATAGCCGGCGGCGGCGCCGCGCGGGATGATGGATACCTCGTGCACGGGGTCGCAATGGGGCATTTTAAGGGCTACGATGGCATGGCCCGCCTCATGGTAGGCCGTGATCTTTTTATCGTCTTCCGTGACTACGCGGCTTCTTTTTTCCGGGCCCACCACCGTGCGGGTGATGGCCTCTTCGAGCTCCAGCATAGAGATCTTCTTTTTCTTGTAGCGGGCTGCCAATATGGCGGCTTCGTTGAGCACATTCTCCAAATCGGCCCCGGTGAAGCCGCTGGTGCGCTTGGCGAGCACCGCCAGCGATACCTCCTCGGCCAGGGGCTTACCCTTGGCGTGGACTTTGAGGATCTCCTCGCGGCCCTTCACATCCGGATAATTCACGGTGATTTGCCTGTCGAACCGGCCGGGCCGCAGCAGGGCCGGATCCAGGATATCCGGGCGGTTGGTGGCTGCCAGCACGATGATGCCCTCGTTCACGGCAAAGCCGTCCATCTCAACAAGGAGCTGGTTGAGGGTCTGCTCGCG
>DHOI01000016.1:18739-22772 GCA_002409725.1 Christensenella sp. UBA5394 | reverse complement strand
ATCTCATCGATAAAAACCACGGCCGGGGCGGCCTTCTTGGCCGTGCTGAACAGATCGCGCACGCGGCTCGCGCCTACGCCCACGAACATCTCCACAAAATCGGAGCCAGAGATGGAGAAGAAGGAAACTCCCGCTTCCCCGGCCACGGCCTTGGCCAATAGGGTTTTGCCCGTGCCCGGCGGGCCCACGAGCAGCACGCCCTTGGGGATGCGTGCGCCCATTTCCATGAAGCGCTTGGGGGCGCGCATGAACTCCACGACCTCGCGCAGCTCTTCTTTTTCTTCGTCGGCGCCGGCAACATCATCAAACGTCACCTTCTGGCCCGGGTCTACCTGGGTGCGGGCCCGGCTCTTGCCAAAGTTCATGACATTGCTGCCGCCGCCCTGCGAGCGGAACATGAAATAATACAGCAGCCCAAAAGCGCCCATCATGATGATATAGGGCAGGATCATCTCCCAAAGAGAGGCGGGCGGCGTGGGGTTGGCCTGGGATTCAAAGGGGTAATCCGCATTGGTCACCTTGTCTGCCGGGATGCCTTTGAGTTCCTCGGTGAGGATGGCCATATCCTGCGTATAGGCTTCGAGAGAGGGGATATAGGTATAGAAATCGGACTTGGCCGGGAAAGTATCCTCGCTCAGCTTGCTGTCTTTATAAAGGCCCAGGAGCTTGAGGTCCGTCACCTCCGCCTTGGCCACCTTGCCTTCCCGCACAAGCTGGATGAACTCGTTATAGCTCACCTCCTCCGTGGGGGTGCCCATGGGGTCGAATCCAGACACTAGGGCTATAATAACCACCAATAATACCAGGTATATCAGCGGCGTAGATAGGTTTCTCTTCAAAATCATACCTCCATGGGCATGCCTACGCGAGGCTACAAAAAAAGCATGCCACGCTTGAGCATATCGTATCCCTATCATAGTAGCACAAAAGAATATCTACTTCAAACCCCAAATCCTTTGAAAAAGGTGAAAAATCCGTGACGGATGCTTTACAAAAGCGTCGCTTTTCTCTAATATAAAGGGTGGAGCATAAAAATACGGCAGGAGATACGATATGTATAAAAAGGTTTCCACATCCCTCGACTTTACAGAACGCGAAAAAGCCACGCTGGCCTTTTGGAAAGAGCAGCGCATTTTTGAAAAGAGCGTGGAGCTGCGCCGCGGTGCGCCGGCCTATACCTTCTACGACGGGCCGCCTACGGCCAACGGCAAGCCCCACATCGGCCATATCCTCACCCGGGCCATCAAGGATATCATCCCCCGCTACCGCACCATGAAGGGCTACGACGTGCTGCGCAAGGCGGGCTGGGATACGCACGGCCTGCCCGTGGAGCTGGAGGTAGAGCGCCAGCTGGGCCTCGACGGCAAGGAGCAGATCGAAGCCTATGGCGTGATGCCCTTTATCGAAAAGTGCAAAGAATCCGTTTGGAAATATAAAAGCGAATGGGAAGAGATGAGCGACCGTGTGGGCTTCTGGGCCGACATGGACGACCCCTACGTTACCTATGAGGATAATTACATCGAATCCGAATGGTGGGCCCTCAAAACCATCAACGAAAAGGGCCTGCTTTATAAGGGGCACAAGGTGGTGCCCTATTGCCCCCGCTGCGGCACGGCTCTTTCCTCCCACGAGGTGGCCCAGGGCTATAAGGATATCTGCGAGGAAAGCGCCACGGTGCGCTTCCGCTGTTTGGATGAGGACGCCTCCTACCTGGCCTGGACGACCACGCCCTGGACGCTGCCCTCCAACGTTTGCCTCTGCGTGAATGCGCACGTCACCTATTGCCATGCCAAAAAAGGCGGCGAAACCTTCATCCTGGCCAAAGAGCTAGTTAAAGACGTGCTGGGCGAGGAGGCCGTAATCCTGGACGAGTTCCCCGGCAGCACCCTGGTGGACCGGCCCTACGCGCCCCTTTTCGACTGCACCGCTGTGGCCTGCGAAAAGACCGGCAAGCGCGGGCATTATGTAATCGCGGACGATTACGTCACCACCACGGACGGTACCGGCATCGTGCACAACGCGCCCGCCTTTGGCGAGGACGACGCCCGCGTTTGCAAGGAGCACGGCATGCCCTTTATCCAGCTGGTCAACACCCGCGGCGAAATGACCGGCAACACCCCCTGGGACGGCGTGTTCGTGAAGGAAGCGGACAAGCTCATCCTGCGCGATTTAAAAGAAGCGGGCCAGCTTTTCGCCTCGCCGGAGTTCGAGCATAGCTATCCCTTCTGCTGGCGCTGCGACACGCCGCTGATCTACTACGCCCGGGAGAGCTGGTTCATCAAGATGACCGCCATCAAGGACAGGCTCATCGAGTATAACCGCCGCATCAACTGGATCCCCGAAACCATCAAGGAAGGCCGTATGGGCAACTTCCTCGAGAACGTAATCGATTGGGGCATCAGCCGCGAGCGCTATTGGGGTACGCCCCTGCCCGTTTGGCTCTGTAAGGATTGCGGCCACATCCATGTGGTGGGCAGCCGCAAGGAGCTTTGCGAGCTTGCGCCTTCCACCCCGGCGGATATCGAGCTGCACAAGCCTTTCCTCGATCCCATTACCTTCCCCTGCCCCAAATGCGGCGGCAAGATGAAGCGCGAGGGCGCGGTGATCGACTGCTGGTTCGACAGCGGCTCCATGCCCTTTGCCCAATGGCACTATCCTTTTGAAAATAAAGAGCTGTTCGAGCGGCGCTACCCGGCCAACTTCATCAGCGAGGCCGTGGATCAGACCCGCGGCTGGTTCTATACCCTGCTGGCCATCTCCACCTGTCTGTTCGACGAGCCGAGCTTCCAAAATTGCCTCGTCCTCGGCCTGGTGCAGGATAAGGACGGCCTCAAGATGAGTAAGCACAAGGGCAATGTGGTAGACCCCTGGACGGTCCTCGATAATCAGGGCGCCGACGCCGTACGCTGGTATTTCTACACCGGCTCCATGCCCTGGCTGCCCAGCCGCTTCTCGCCGGAGGCCGTTTCCGAGGCCCAGCGCAAATTCATGGGCACCCTCTGGAACACCTATGCATTTTACGTGCTCTATGCCGAGATCGACAGCTTCGACCCCATGGCCCACGCCCTGCATAGGGAAGCGCTCACGCCCATGGATCTGTGGATCCTCTCCCGGCTCAATAGCCTTATCCGCACCGTGGATGAGCACATGGCCGCCATCCGCATCACCGAGGCGGGCCGCGAATTACAGCGCTTTACGGACGACCTTTCCAACTGGTATGTCCGGCGCTGCCGCGAGCGCTACTGGGGCAAGGAGATGACCGCCGATAAGGAGGCCGCCTACATGACCCTCTACACCGTGCTCAAGAGCCTCTGCCTGATCTCCGCGCCCTTTATTCCCTTTATGACCGAGGAGATCTACCAGAACATCGTGCGCAGCGTGGATACAACCGCGCCGGACAGCATCCACCTATGCGATTGGCCTGCCGTGGATGAAAGTTACATCGATAAAGACCTCGAGGCCCACATGGACGAGGTGCTTTCCGTCGTGGTGCTGGGCCGCAGCGCCCGCAATACCGCAGCTATCAAGAATCGCCAGCCCATCCCCGCCATGCACGTGCAGGGCGAGGAGCTGCCCGCCATGTTCACCAGCATCATCAGCGAGGAGCTCAACGTAAAGCTGGTGGAATATGTGAGCGACGCGTCCTCCTTCATTTCCTACCGCGTCAAGCCCCAGCTCAAAACCTTGGGGCCGCGCTACGGTAAGCTCCTGCCCAAGATCAACGCCTATCTTGCCGAAGACGGCATTGGCGACGCGGTGGTTGCGGCCCATAACGAGGGCCATGATTATACCTTCGAGCTGGACGGCGTGGCCGTATCCCTCTCCCCGGAGGATGTACTGGTCTCCACCGGTCAAAAAGAAGGTTTTGTGGCCGAGGCCGGGCGCGACCGCTCCGTGGCCCTGGATATCCGCCTCACGCCCGAACTGATCGACGAGGGCTTCGTGCGGGAGCTTGTGAGCAAGGTGCAAACCATGCGCAAGGAAGCGGGCTTTGAGGTGGTGGACCACATCGTCATCACCCACCAGGGCAACG
>DHOI01000016.1:1957-18528 GCA_002409725.1 Christensenella sp. UBA5394 | reverse complement strand
CTTCGAGGCCGATATCGCCGCCGATACCCTGGCCGACCAAGTCCGCGCAGGCGAGCCCGCTGGCTATGCTAAGGAGTGGGATATCAACGGTGAAGCCGTAACGCTGGGCGTACAGAAGGTATGATTTTGGGGGCTATCCGCCCCTAAGCCTCTGACTTACCCTTATTATGATCCCGTCTAGATGACATAATTAATTCTAGACGGGATTGTTATAGCTTTTTTAATATAGCATGCTAGAAAGGATTTATGGTAAATGAAGAAACAAATTCGTATAGACATAGTGCCAATCCTTTTTTGCTTGTTATATTGTATATACATATATTATTTTAACCTATACTTAAAGTCACATGGCTTGCTGATTAGTATTAGAGAAATAACCACATCGAATATTTTTAAAAAGGTATTCGCAGATTTAGGCTTGATCATCTTTCCTTATTGTTTCATTTTCGCTGAATCTAAGAGATACTTAAACATTAAATGTAGCTTTAAACTAGGTAATGTTAGATTCCTGATATTTCTAGCATGCATTTATATTCTTCTATTTTTTATTAAAGATGATTACTCTGTAAAAGGTGTATATATATTTATCTTTTACTTAATTGTTATAGCTTTTACTGAAGAGTTGTTGATCAGGGGATATCTATTTACCACTTTAAACTTATCTTTAAATTTCTGGCCTGCGGCCATTATTAGTGGCGCTATATGGGGGATTATGCACGTACCCCTGCGCGCAGTCTTGCACAATTATATGCTGGCTGACTGGATTAGCGCCATTTTGAGTGAGATATCTGGTGGTGCCCTTGCGGGAGCGGGTTTTGCTTATCTTTTATTGAAAGGCAATACTATTTTTATTCCAATAATCTTTCATGCAATCTTGGATTACTCTAAATAGAATCACAATGCCGAATAATTAACACCCTTATTGAGATCGTTGCCTAACATAGCAAAGATCTTGTGACCATTAAAAATCGCAAATGCACCACATCGTGCGCTATCGGCGGCATCACGCTGGTGGCGCTTCTTGTTGTAGACACCTTCGTTGCGGAAATATATGGTTCGAAGCACATACCGGGACGCAAAAATATAAAAAAGTAAGCAGAACCATATTTCAGTCTGATAAACAGCGGCCCGGCGCATGATCATGCGCCGGGCCGCTTCATCTATTGCCTACTCCATCGAATGCTTAACTCTATCCGCTTCCTCGGCCCGCTTGGCGTTATTCCAATGGCTCATATCACCAACCAGATAGCCCGTGATGCGACGGATGCGGGTAAAGGGCGCATCCGCCAAGAAATAGTTGATATCCACATATTCGCCATCCACCGTTATATCCATGCGCTCGATCTGCCGGCCCGGATAGCTTTCGCGGCCGTGGGCAATATAGGCCTCGATCTCCGCCGGGGGCAGCTCGCCCCCCGTTACGTTTACCTGCATATTCATATACACTCCTTCTTAGGGCATATATCGTGTGCCCTGTTGCTTTTCTCTACCACATATTGTAGTGCTTGGCAGAAAAGAAGTCAAGAACGAGAATGGCTATTGATCTTTGCAGCAGCCGGTCTTGACCGTTTCCAGGGCAAAGGTGCCGGAGAGTAAAGCGGCCATAATGCACAGCACCGAAAGCTCGGGCAGGGGGCTAATTTGCAGATTGGCGGAAGGGAAGAATATATCTTGGATAACGTGGAAAATCAGGGGCAGGCCGAAGACCAGCTTTTGGAAGAGCAACGAGGGCAACACGCCCAGAGCCGTGAGGGTGTAGAGGATAAACACGGCGAGGTAAAGCAGGGTGCAAAGCACCGTGTGCCAGGCATGCTCAAAGCCCTGGGCCTTGGCGATAAAGAAAGTCATCCCCAGAAACACCGAGAGGATCGTGAGCAAATAGAGCTTACCGCCTTTGGCCAGCATAGCCCCGCAATAGATCAGGCCGCTGAGCAGGGGCAGGAAGAATTGCAGCGCCAGCGCCAGGGCGTCCGTTTCCGCCCAGCGGGGCAGGAAGTAGGCGCAACGCAAGATGATCGCCGCAACCATCAGGGCAACGGCCAGGTAGCAAAAGGCATTTTGCTTGAGTGCTACAGGATAACGCATGGTGTGATACCTCCTATATATTTAGGGCGCGTCCATACGCAGCAGGTCGCGGGCAATGGTGAATTTAGTATCGGAATAGGGGCCGTTGGTGGGCACTTCGAGCATGACGAGCACCAAGCGTTCCTGTTCCGGCTCCACATCGCAGCGGAAACCGGCAAACCAGGCAATTTCCCGGCTCTTGTCGTTGCCGATCTCGGCGGTACCGGTTTTTGCCGCCACCTGTACGCTCGTCACCCGCAAGCCTCGGCCCGTACCGTTGAGGTCCCTTTGTACGACATCCTTTAAATAGGGCAGGATGATATCCAGCGCATGGGCGCTCACTACATCCTCGCGCCAGGTCTTAGGTACGGTAAGGCTCACGGTGTCGTATTTGATGCCGTTCTCCTTATATAGCCCTTCTATCAAATAGGGCGTGGGCACATCCCCTTCGTTGGCAAAGGCGCAGAACATCGCGGCCATCTGTAAGGGCGTGATTAGCACCTGGCCCTGGCCGTAGCCGCTTTCCGCCAGGAGCATCTGGCTCAGGTCGGTATCGGATTCGTTGTGAAGCTGCGGGTTGGCCACGTTGAGGTCAAAGGGAACGGCCGAATTGAGGCCGACCTTTTCCATATAGGGGGCAAACTTATCCCAGCCCATCAAAAGGGCTGCGTTGGCAAAAAAGATGTTGTCGGAATAGACGATGGCGCTGCGCAGGTTCAGCGTGGGCAGGTAGCGGTGCCGCACCTGTGCGCGCTTGATCTTACTTCCCATCCAGGGGCCGAATTCCGTGGGCAGCCAGTAATCATCCTCAATCTCCCCCTTGAATTCGTAGGTTTCATCTATCGTGCCCGTATCGAGGGTCGCCGCGGCCGTAAAGGCTTTGAGCACGGAGCCGGGGGGGTAGAGGCCCTGGGTAAGCCGGTTATAGAGCGGGGTGTTCTTTTGCCCGGTGAGCTTGGCGTAAGCCGTGCTGGAGATGCCGCGGGCGAAAAGGTTGAGGTCGTAGCTGGGCCAGCTGGCCATGGCTTGGATGGCCCCGGTCTTGGGATCCATGACCACCACGGCTCCAGCCGTTTCTTCATCCATCAATTCGCATTCCAGGATGAAATCCAGCCGTTCCTGTAAGGCCATGTTGATGGTGAGGCACAGGTCGTAGCCATCCTCCACGGGCTTGGTGTAGAGGGTGCGGCGGTTCAGCCCCTCGCCGGTCTGGATGAAAACGCAATAGCCGTCCTTGCCGCGTAGAACCTCTTCGTATTGTTTTTCGAGCCCCAGCTTGCCCACCTGGGAGTCCGTGGCATATAGGCCGTCGTCCGGATTCCGGCCCTGGTTCATTTCATCCACCAGGGCTTCGGTCTTGTCTGCCGTTTCCGCGCTCACCATGCCCACATAGCCCAGGATATGGGCCAGCATATCGCCATAGGGGTATTGCCGGGCCTCGGCATAGTTGCCCTCGTCGATGCCTACGCCCTCGATGGAGAGCAGCTGCTCGCGCACCGTGGCGGTCAGCTCATCCATATAGAATTGTTTGAGCACGGCGAGGTCATTATAGGCCTTATCCAGTCGCTTTTGCACGGCGCTCTCCGTCATGCCCAAAAGGATGGCCGCCTGGGATACAAACAAAGGCACGTCCTTGATGCGGCTGGGCACGGCATAAACCGAGAGCTTGCCAACGGTGGCCGCCAAAAGCTGACCATCTGCCACGATCTCGCCGCGCTGGGCGCGGATTGCCGCCTTGCGCACCGTGTCCCCCCACTCCATATCCGGGAAGATCAGGCCGGGCTCCCATTCGATTACCCAGCGGCCGCCGGAACGCACGGCCACCAGCTTGAAGCGCTCTTCCATATCCCCGGCCAGCTCGCTGGTGTAAACGCCGGTAAAGGTGGCGGTGGTAAAAATATCTCCTTCGTCGATCTCTACGTTTTCATAGGCCACGGCCGTGATGCCCAGCACCTCAAACACGGCTGTGTATTTTTGCTTGAAGCGCTCCCGGGTGATGCGGCCATTGGCCTCTTTTTCCGCCTCCGCTTGTTTGGCCGCGGCGATATCCACCTCGTTTTCGCTATCCGCCGGGATGGGCTCGGCCTGCACGGCCGGGTCCAGCATATCGTAGGCCAGATCATACTCGCCCTGGGAGATGGCGGTGAGGAACTCCAGGCAAAGCTCGCGCCCGCTCAGGGCGGAGCAGCCGAGGGCGGGCAAAAGCAGGGCCAGGCACAGGAAAATACAGAGAGCGCGTTTCATTTGGTGGATAACCTTTCCAAATTTACAAGTATACGTATATTATAACGTGGTTACCCTTCTATTGTAAATCGGGGCCACAGTTTGTTTACAGGCGGGGAAATTGACAGGGGTGGTCCGATGCTGATAAAATATTTATGCTTATAGCAAGGCAAAGGAGCAATCTATGGCACGACGAAGGCGCAAGAACTTCTTCTATAACCTGCGGTCCGGCCTGCAGCGCTTCGGCGCGGGCATAGCCGAGTTCTTTCTGCATATCGCCCAACGCCTTAAGGGACATATGCCCCGCCGGGGGAGGCGCGGGCAGGTTCATGGCGAGGCCGCGGCAGCGCCAGCCTGGCTGCTGGCCCCGCTGCTCTTCGGCCTCTTGGTAGCGGCGGGCTGCTTCGGCTATGCCCTGACCCTGCCGGATCCCCGCATCCCCGTGACGCTCTCCGTAGACGGCATCGAAACGGCCTACTATGTGCGGGCGGATACGGTGGGGGGCCTCTTGGACGCGGCGGGTGTGCAGCTCCATGCCGGGGATTCCGTATTCCCCGCCTCCGGCGAATCCTTGAAGCCCGGCCTAAGGGTGGAGGTCAGCCGGGCGTATCCGGTGGCTGTGAAATCCGGCGGCAAGGTGCAGGTGCTGCACATGAGCGAGGGCACCGTAGGTGAGGCTTTGAGCCACGCCAAGGTGGCTTATTCCTCCGGTGATGAGCTTTCCCACCTGCCCTTTGAGGATGTGGAGCCGGGTATGCAAATCACCCACACGGATGTGGAGGTATCCTACCAAACGAGCTATAAAACGCTGGAATACGACGAAGTCACCGTCAAGGACGATACCGAATACGAAAATTACAAAAAGATCGAAGTCGAGGGTGTGGACGGGAAGAAGCAGGTGATCCAGCGCATCATCGTCAAGGACGGCGTAGAGGTATCCCGCGAAGTAGCGGACCAGGTGGTGCTCTCCGCCGCGGTGGATCAGGTGACCCGCGTGGGCACCAAGATCAAATACCAAACCAGCTACGTGGGCGAGACCCGTCGCTGGAAGGAAGCCCCGGTCGCGGGCGAAGACGGCTGGGTAAAGATGACGGTGGATAAGATCACCGCCTATTGCACAGGCAGCCGCACGGCCACCGGCACCCGGCCTAAGCTGGGCACTATCGCCGTGAACCCTTACTACATCAAATACGGCACCCGGATCTACATCAGCAAATACGGCTACGGCAAGGCCGAGGATACGGGGGCGTTCCGCAACTATAAGAATAGCAGAGGCGAGCCAATGAACCAGCTCGACATCTGGTTCAACACCGAAAAGGAAGCTAAGCGCTGGGGCACCAAGTACAACGTGACCGTATGGGTGAAAAAGTGAGCGGCGCGGATCATATCAAAGAGCAGCTGCAAAGTTTCGGCCTCAGGCCCAACAAGGCCCTGGGGCAAAACTTTTTGGCCAATGCGGAAAAGGCGGAGGCCATCGCGGCGGCCGCCTGCCAAGGCGGCCTGCCCGCCCTAGAGATCGGCCCGGGCCTCGGTGCGCTCACCGGCCCCCTGCTGCGCCACGCGCCCAAGGTATGCGCCGTGGAGATCGACGCCGCCATGGCCGCGGCCCTTTCCAGCCTCTTCGCGGATGAGCCAAAGCTGCGCATCCTGCATGAGGACTTCCTCCAAACCGACCTTGCCCTTGTCCAGGCCGAGCTTGGTGTTCCTTTCGCCGTGGCCGCCAACCTGCCCTATTATGCCACCACTCCCATCTGCCTGCGGCTTTTAAGCTGCGGCCTGCCTATCCCCCGTATGGCTCTGATGGCCCAGAAGGAGGCGGCGGAGCGCTTCTTCGCCCAGCCATCCACCCGTCAATACGGCCTGCTGGCCGTGCTGGCGCAGTATTATTACCAGCCCACCCGCCTCATGGAGCTATCCCCGGCCGATTATTATCCCCAACCGGATGTAAGCTCCAGCGTAGCGCTCCTGATCCGGCGGAATACGGCCCTGATCCCGGGCTTTGCCGATTTTCTCCAGCGCGCCTTTAGCCAGCGCCGCAAGACACTTCTTAACAACCTCAAGGGCCTACCCGGCGCGGCTGAAGCTCTGGCATGCTGCGGCATCCCCCCCGCCGCCCGGGCCGAAAGCCTGGGCCCGGAGGCGCTGGCGAGGCTCGCGATGAGTTCCGGCAAATGGCAGTATTAAAAAGACCGCACAAGCCAGCCCCGCTTTATGGGCTATGCGGCCCGGCGCAATCATGCGCCGGGCCGTTATTAATAAGTCTGCAATGGTATTTGGCTTACTTTTTAAGTTCGTGTTTGTGCCTGCAAGGCCAGCACATAGTTCCTTATTGAAGTCTCAAAACGCTAGGCATTTCGAGAAAGAAGCAAGTCGGGAGTCCGGGGGCAGAACACGCCCAAAAGCTAATTTTATCCCTCCCGCAGCGCCGGAATAACATTCTCGGCCACGATACAGGCCAGGATGAGGGCCGCGCCAAAGAGGCCGGTGGGCCGTAGCGTCTCGCCCAATAGGAGATAAGCAAAAAGGGCGGTGAGCACGGGTTGGGTGCATTGCAGCAGGGATACCAGGCGGCTCTCGAGGTGCAGCAGGGCGGAATTTTGCAGCACATAAGCGATGCAGCTACAGCCGATGGCCAGATAGGCCACCACGGCCCAAGCCTGCGGGGTGACAAGGCGTAGGCTGGCGGCGTCATCCAGGGCAAAGGCCAATACGGCGCTGAGGAGGGCGGTCACGCCCAACTGCACGGTGGAGACAACCACCGCATCCAGCTTTTTGAGGGCCCGCTCGCCAAAGACCAGCCCGCCGGCCGCGCACAGGGCCGTGCAAAGGGCCAGCAGATCGCCCGTGCCCAGGCGGAAGGCAGCGCCATTGGCGCAGAGCAGGTACAGCCCCAGCACCACCGCCAACTGCACGGGCAGGTGCAGCCATTTGTAGGGCTTGCGCAGCAGAAAGCTCGAAAGCAGCGGCGCAAAGAGTACGGGCAGAGACATAAGAAACCCCACATTGGTGGCGCTGGTACGCTCCAAAGCGAGGTTACTAGTGATATAAGCCAGGGCCATACTCAGGCCCGCCGGCAGGTAATCCACGGGCTTGGCCACGCGAAGCTGGATCGCAGCCCGTCTGCAAAAGAGCAGGGCGAAAACCACAAAGGCCAGGCCAAAGCGCACCGCAAGGCACCAGAGGGCCGAAATGCTTTCAAAGGCGATCTTGGAAAGGGGGTTGCCGATCCCGTACAGGATGCTCTGGAGCAGGATGAACATGCCGTATAGCCAGCTTCTATCGCCCGCATGCCGTTCCATAGGCCGCGTCCCCATTTCCATAAATAATATTGCTTACTTGCCTGCCACAAAAACGATGTTCATGCCGGCGACGGTGCCGCCACTATAGGCACGGAGGATGACGTGGCCGAAATAGCTGCTCGAATCCACTACGTAATCCGTGCCATCGACATTGCCGAGATAGATGGCCGTGTGGTGCACCTGGCGGTAGCGGCGGCAGACTTCGCCGCAGCTGCACGTCCGCCAGGAGGGGAAGGAGAGGAAGATCAGATCGCCCACGCGGGGCTTGCCATCCGCCCGCTCGTACTTGGCCATATCCTCGGCCTGGGTGCCGCTGGTGCGGGAGATGCGGATGCCGTTGGCCTTATAGATGGCCTGGGCCATCTGGCTGCAATCCATGGTATCATAGCTGACGCCCAGCTTTTCGACAGCGGCTCGGGCGATTTTCGCGCCCCGGCTATCCCCCAGGCGCTCGCAGTAGCTACGCAGGGCCGCCTCTACGCCGCTGCTCACGGGGTTATAATTGCCGTCGTATACGTTGCCCTCGATGGTGGCCGAAATGGGGGTAATATTGAGCTTTTTGACCGTTAGCTTGCAGGTGGCCTTGGCCGCGTCATCCTCGGTGAAGGCGGTGATCTTGGCGCTGCCTTTTTGCAGGGCCGTGATCACGCCCTGCTCGTCTACCTGGGCGACCTCCGGATCGGAGCTCGTCCAATAGATGCGCGTGCCCGTGTTCGGCTCCAGGGAATAGGAAAGCGCATACACGTCTTCCTGATATAGGGTGAGCTTGCTTGCCTGGAGCGTAAGCTCCATACCCTCGGCCAGGGCGGCAGAAGGCAGGCAAAGCAGCAGAATCAGCGCGAGCGCGACGATCTTTTTCATTCTTGGTCTCCTTCGGGGTGATGCAAGATTTACTACCGTGTATGAACAGTATACGTTTTTTATTATATCAGCATTTTCCATCCCGCGCAACGGATTCCCAGCGCCGCAAATACGCCCGTGCGCGGCAAAAAGCGCGTGGTCACAGTAACCCATGACGATGCGGCTGCCCCGCAAATACGCCCGTGCGCGGCAAAAAGCGCCTTTTCTTTTTTGCTTGGTTGTGGAAGCGGATAGTTTTTGTTATAATAAATCAATTGTATACGTGTATTCACCAGCCCGCCCTTAGGGAGGGCTGCTGGTTACCCGTTTCTCATCCATACATCCATAAGGAGGGTACTACCATGTCACACGACACCTTGCAGACCCTAATCGCCATGATCGGCTACATGGCCGTGGTCATCGGCATCGGCCTGTATTTCGCCAAGCGAGCCAACCAGAGCAGCGAGGACTACTTCCTTGGCGGCCGTTCGCTGGGCCCATGGGTGGCGGCTATGAGCGCCGAGGCTTCGGATATGAGCGGCTGGCTGCTGATGGGCCTGCCCGGTGTGGCCTATTGGTGCGGCCTAAGCGACGCCGTGTGGACCGCCATCGGCCTGGCTCTGGGCACCTATATCAACTGGCTGATCGTGGCCAAGCGCCTTCGGCATTATTCCTTCATCGCCCGGGATGCCATCACCGTGCCGGATTTCTTCTCCAATCGCTTCCACGAAAAGAAAAAGGTTATCATGACCATCGCGGCCATGTTCATCCTCATCTTCTTCACGGTATACGCGGCCAGCTGCTTCGTTACCTGCGGTAAGCTGTTCAGCACGCTCTTTGGCCTTTCCTACCGCTCGATGATGATCGCCGGGGCCATTTTCGTGGTGATCTATACCTTCCTGGGCGGTTTCCTGGCGGAGAGCGCCAGCGATTTTCTCCAGGCCATCGTGATGATCTTTGCGCTCTCTCTCGTGCTAATCGCCGGCTCCGTGGCCGCGGGCGGCTTTGGCGCGGTGGTGGAAAACGCCA
The DNA here is from genome assembly GCA_002409725.1 of Christensenella sp. UBA5394. Classification (GTDB taxonomy): domain Bacteria; phylum Bacillota; class Clostridia; order Christensenellales; family CAG-138; genus Pelethousia. The sequence goes on along the minus strand of DHOI01000016.1, from coordinate 9,073 downwards.
AAGCCATCCCCGGCTTTTTCACCTTCTTCGGCATCGCCAGCCCCACGGTGGATGCTTCGGGCGTGCAGCAGGCGGCAAACGGCGCGCCCCTCTTTGGCGCTGCGGGTTCTTACGGCTTGCTCACCATCATCTCCACCATGTCCTGGGGCCTCGGTTATTTCGGCATGCCGCAGGTTTTGCTGCGCTTCATGGCCATTCGTAAATCCGAAGATCTGGTGAGCGCCCGCCGCATCGCCACGGTGTGGGTGGTCATCTCCCTGCTTTCCGCCGTGCTCATCGGCATCGTGGGCCGCGCCCTCTTCCCCTTCCATGAGGCCCTCAGCACAGCCGGCGGCGCGGAGAACGTATTCATCGTGCTCTCCCAGCACCTCATGCCGCCGCTGATAGCGGGCCTGGTGATGGCCGGCATCCTGGCGGCCACCATCAGCTCCTCGGATTCCTACCTGCTGATCGCCGCCTCCGCCTTCTCGCTCAACGTTTATAAGAGCATCCTTAAAAAGGACGCCACGGATAAGCAGGTTATGCAGATGAGCCGCATCGTGCTGCTCGTCATCGCCGTGATCGGCATGTTCATCGCCCTGGATGAGAACAGCGTCATTTTCACCATCGTCTCCTTTGCCTGGGCCGGCTTTGGCGCGGTCTTTGGCCCCATCATGCTCTTCTCCCTCTTCTGGAAGCGCACCACCCGCGCGGGCGCGGTGGCTGGCATGGTAACCGGCGGCGCGATGGTTTTTGTGTGGAAGCTGCTTCTCAAGCCCATTGGCGGCGTGTTTGGCATCTACGAGCTGTTCCCGGCCTTTATGCTCAGCTGCCTGGCCATCCTCGCAGTCTCCCTGCTCACCCCGGAGCCCAGCGCCGAGATCCAGCGCGAGTTCGAGCGGGCAAAAGCCGGCGCGGTCAATTAACGACGTTTCCTTCGCAACATTTCAAGAGCGCGCATCCGCATGGGTGCGCGCCTTTTGCGTGGCGCTTGCATTGACATTCAAGCGCCCCTGTGCTTTACTTGATACGACAAAACACGGGAGGCAATTCGGCTATGAACACGCTGCTGCATGTGTGCTGCGCGCCCTGCTCCATCGCCTGTATCGAGCAGCTCCGGGAGGAAGGCGTCGAGCCCACGGCCTTTTGGTATAACCCCAACATCCACCCCTTCACCGAGTACCGCGCCCGCAGGGATACGGCCCGCGCCTATTTAAAAGACATCGGCGTAACCCTGGCCGAAGAAGACGATTACGGCCTGCGCGCCTTTTTGGACGCCATCCCCGCCTACGACAGGCGCTGCGCCGCCTGCTATGCCCTGCGGCTAAACGCGGCGGCCGCTTATGCGGCGGCGGAGGGCTTTGCCTCCTTTAGCACCACCCTGCTCATCAGCCCCTATCAGAACCACGAGCTTTTAAAGGCCAAGGCGCAAAAGGCGGCGGAGGCCCACGGCGTGGAGTTCCTTTACCGGGACTTCCGCCCCCGTTTTCGCGAGGGCCAGCAAAAGGCCCGTGAAGCGGGCCTTTACATGCAAAAATACTGCGGCTGCATCTTCAGCGAAGAAGAGCGTTACATCAAAGCGAAACGCTAACGCGCTCCCCTTATACTTATACAATCAACATCAAAATGGGCACCACACCAAAGCAGGCGATGGCGGAAATGGCCGCACCTTGGGCCGCGTAATTCTCATCCGCGCCCAGCATGGTGCTGAGCACTACGGTCTGCGTCATGGTGGGCATGGCTGCCTCCACGGTGAATACGCCCCGGGCCAAGCCCTCAACCCCCAGTAGAGCGCAGAAAAGCAGGCACAGGGCCGGGGCGGCGATAAAGCGCAGGGCCAGCAGGGCCGGAAAGCCCTTTTCCAGCCGCAGGTTGCTAAGGCCGTGCTCATAGATGATATACCCCGTGTAAAGCAGGCCCAGGGGGCTTACCATATCGCCGATATACTGCGTGTAGCTTTGCAGCACGCGGGGCAACGGCAGCTCGAACCAGATCAGGGTCATGGCGGCGAGGATGGCCAGCATCGGCGGGCGGACCAGCAGGCTGCTCAGACGCTTGAAAAAGCCGGTCTTTTCGCCCTTGGGGCGGCCCGAGCTTTCGATAAAGCCCGCGCCCAAAAGCTGAAAGAGCGTGGTATTTACTAGATAATAGCACATCACATAGGGCACGGCGGCATCGCCGAAAAGCTCCACGCACATGGGTAGGCCGATGAAGGTGGAATTGGAAAAGGCCCCCATGGCCACGAACACCCCCCGCCGGTTATGCGGCAGGCGCAAGAGGCGCGCGATGGCGGTGCTGATGAGCACGCCCACCAGCTGCACCAGCGCGGATACCAACAGCAGCGTCCCCGCCTCCACCAAAGAGGCGCGGGTGAAATTCCTGGTCAGGCTGCTTAGGCACATGCAGGGCAGGGCCACATTCACCGCCAGCTTGGTGATCATGGCCTTGTGCTCGGCGCGGATATAGCCGATGCGGCCCAGGAGATACCCTGTGGCCGTCATCAGCAAGATCACCAACACGGCGGACACGGAATTAAAAAAGGTTTGCATGATCACATAAGGGGCGGCGGATACTGAACGCATCCGCCGCTTAGTCTATCAAAAAAGTGACTGCGCCACTTTTTTGAGGTTTCAGGGCTTGCTTGTGCCTGGCGGCACGGCCAGCAAGCCCTGCGAAGAACGAAAGATTGCGGCTTTCATCCGTTTCAGTGTACACGCCGCCGAAGCCGGATTAAACCTCCGGGGGCCGTGGCCCCCAAGGGATGTGCGGTGGGAGCGGCGCGCCTTCAGCGGCTGATGCAGCGGCACTCGAGGTAATAGCGCTTTTCGTTGGCCTCGCCCATGGAAAAGGTCTTGCGGGGGAGCGCGCCATCGAAGATGACCGTGCGGAAGAAGGCGTTCTTATCCATGGGGGGCAGCAAAAAGCCTAGGTTACCGGGTTTCGCGCCCAGCTCATGCACCACGTCCTCACCGTGGATATAATCGATGGAGCAGGCCGGGAAGGCCTTCAGGAGTTCATCCAGCGCGTTTTGCAGCGTGCCGACCTCCAGCTGGGCCGCGGGATGCGGCACATAGAGGCAGCCGATGCCGAAATGCGAAACGCAGGGCAGCGCGTGGCCGGGCTTGCCCGCCAGGGCCGCGTGCAGCGCTTCCATGGAATCGAACGTAAGCTTTTCGCAGCCGCCGTTTTGCGCTGCCAATTTTTCTTCCAACCAGCAGATGGCATTCTCGGGCACGTTGAAGAGCACGCGGTGAATGGGCTCGAAGATGATGCCTGCGTCATGCACGTTCTCAAGCTCCACCAACGCGTAGCGGGCCGGGTGCTCGTCCTGTGCAGTGAGGCCTTCCTCGGCCTTAATGCGCTCCCAATTGGCCTTGGCCGTGGCAAAAGAATGGTTGCCGTCGCCCATGGCGAAAAGCAGTGGGGGCTGATCCGTGCCGTATTTCTTGGCGTAGGCTTGCGGCTCGATCAGCGCAGCCAGGGCGTCGATCACGCTTTGAATCTGGCCTGGGTCGTTCACCAAATAGCCCGTGATGTGGCCACCCTTTTGCATGAGGTCGAAATCATAGAGCTTGGCCGTCTTTTCAAGCGCGCTGCCGATGGGTTCGATCACGGTACGGCCCGGGTCGTCGATCAGCACCAGGATGTGGGGCATTTCCAGCGGCGCGTCCTTACGGATGCGCAGGCGGGGCGGGATGCGCTCCACGATGGTGCCCTCCGTGGCCCGGATCAGGGTAGTGGAGCCCTTGGAATAGTCATAAGCTTCCAGATCGAGCGCCACGATCAGGCCCTGGCGCGTTTTGCCATCAACGGTGCGGCGCACATAAGCGAAGCCCTCGCCCTTGTTTTCCAGCACGCCTTCCTGCATATATTGCCTCATGTGCGCGTTGATGCTTTCGATGCGGGCCGCTTCATCGGGCTTATCGAGGTAGATCTCGGGCAGCATGATGCGCAGGGCACTGGGCGCATCCCCGGCCAGGCGTTCGGTTTCGTTCCAATAATCCGGCTGCGAGGTATACTGGTCACAGGCGACCACGGCCCACCTGGACATATCCACCTTGGCGCAGGGCAAAAGCAGCTCCGGCACCTTCACGCCGATCTGGTTTGCGTATTTGGTCATATGCTTGCCTCCCATTGGTTGATGATTTTATGGTTCCCTCGCGGGAAGGATTCAGGGCGCGTATGCCTTGCCCAGCTTTTTCTATTATATATCATACAATGAAAATGAGGCCTTGGCAAAAATTTTTTGGAACTTTTTCAATTTAGTACTTTACTTCGATGAAGTGATGTGGTATCATCTATCCATCGGGTGTGGAACACCCCCTTGAAAGGCACAATATTTAATTATTTAAGGAGATATAATCATGAAGAAGTTTTCACTCATCCTTGCCCTGCTGATGCTGGCCGTTGTGGCCTTTGGCTGCGCCCCGCAGCCCGCTGCCGCCCCTTCGGCCACGGCTCCCGCCGCCACAGCCGAAGCCCCGGCCGAAACCGCGGCCGAAGCGCCTGCTGAGGCGCCCGCAGCCGAGGACGACCTGGCCTATATCAAAGGCACAGGCAAGCTCAAGGTGGGCATCACCATCTTTTCCCCTATGAATTATTACAACGAAGCCGGCGAGCTGGTTGGCTTTGAGACCGAATTCACCAAGGCCCTCTGCGAGAAGCTGGGCGTAACCCCCGAATTCATCGAGATCAACTGGGATACCAAAGAGATCGAGCTGGCGGCCAAGAACATCGACTGCATCTGGAACGGCCTCACCGTGACCGAGGAGCGCAAGCAGAACATCGGCTTTAGCGACAGCTACATCAAAAACATGCAGGTCGTGGTGATCAAGGCCAGCAAGGCCGCCGAATACGCCGATACCGCCGCCCTCGCAGATGCGGACATCGTAGCCGAGGTCGGCAGCGCGGGTGAAGCCGCCGTCGCCGCCGACGCGAACCTCGCCAAGGCGAACTACACAGCCATGCCCAAGCAGGCGGACGCGCTGATGGAAGTCAAGGCCGGTACCGCAGACGCGGCCGTGATCGACTACGTAATGGCCAAGGCCATGGTGGGCACAGGCACCGATTACAGCGATTTGATGATCGTCCCCAACCTGGAGCTGGCTGTGGAAGAATACGCCATCGGCTTCCGCGTGGGCAGCAATATCATCCCCGAGGCCAACAAGATCATCGCCGAGCTGACCGAGGACGGCACGCTGGATGCCATCGCCGCCACCTATGAGCTTACAGACAGCCTGCTTTCCAACCAATCATAACCATTGCGCATGATGCGCAGCCTGGGGCGGCCTGCAGCCGCCCTATCGCTGCGTAAAGAGGTATTTATGAGCTTCCTTTCCGTTACGCTGCGCCTTCTTGAAGGCTTTGGGCTCACCGTGGAGATTTTCCTCATCACCCTGGTGTGCGCACTGCCGCTGGGCCTTGTTATCGCCTTTTGTTCCATGAGCGGCTTTCGGCCCCTGCGCTACCTCTCCAAAACCTTTGTGTGGATCATCCGCAGCACGCCGCTGATGCTGCAGGTGATCCTGGTTTTTTACGGGCCGGGGCTGCTCTGGGGATTGGATAGCATGGGCCGCACCGAGGCGGTGCTGGCCGCCTTCGTCATCAACTACGCGGCTTATTTTTCCGAAATCTTCAGAGGCGGCATCGAGTCTATCCCCAAGGGCCAATATGAGGCGGGCCAGGTTTTGGGCATGACCAAGAACCAAATCTTTTTCAAGGTTATCCTCTTGCAGGTGGTCAAGCGCATCGTGCCGCCACTAGGCAATGAGGTCATCACCCTGGTCAAGGATACCTCCCTTGCCCGCGTGATCGCCGTGAAGGAACTGATCATGATCGCGAACGAGTATATCGCCACCTACGGCCTTATCTGGCCTCTGTTTTACAGCATGGTGTTCTATCTGATCTTCTGTGGCCTGCTCACGCTGCTGCTGAATTATACCGAGCGCAAGCTGGGCTATTTCCGGGTTTAGGAGGTATTATATGTTAAATTCCCACGCGCCTATCCTGGAGGTACGCGATCTCAAAAAGGACTTTGACGCCACCGAGGTGATCAAGGGCATCAGCTTTTCGCTGGAGCAAAACGAGGTGCTCTCCATCATCGGCTCCTCGGGCAGCGGCAAAACCACGCTACTGCGGTGCCTCAACTTCCTCGAAACGCCCAGCGAAGGACAGATATCGGTCAAGGGCGAGCTGCTCTTTGACGCGGCGGATCCGGCCACCCAGCGCGAGGCGGACATCCGCAAAAAGCGGTTGCATTTCGGGCTGGTCTTCCAGTCCTTCAACCTCTTTCCCCAGTATACGGCCCTGCAAAATGTGACGCTGGCCAGCGAGCTTCTGGCCAAGGAGCAGCCGGATTTCCGCGCGGATAAGACCCGCATCCTGGCCCAAATCCAGGAAAACGGCCTCGCCCTGCTCGAACAGGTGGGCCTTTCGGATAAGCTGGATTTCTATCCCCATCAGCTCTCCGGCGGCCAGCAGCAGCGGGTTGCCATTGCCCGGGCCCTCGCCCTCAACCCGGATATCCTCTGCTTCGACGAGCCGACCAGCGCCCTGGATCCGGAGATTTCCGGCGAGGTGCTTCAAGCCATCCGCCGCCTGGCGGAGCGCAATGTAACCATGGTGATCGTGACCCATGAGATGGGCTTTGCCCGCGAGGTTTCCAGCCGCGTCATCTTCATGGACGGCGGCGTGATCGCGGAGGAAGGCCCGCCGGAGGAAATTTTTGGCGCGCCCAAGAGCGAAAGGCTGCAAAGCTTCCTCAAGGCTGTGTTATAATATCCTTAAAAAACCGATGTGCGTTCAAGAAAGGCGGTCGTTTCATGTATCAAAGCAAGATGGCGTCCCCGGCAATGGATCGGCTCTTCGATGCGTTCCTGACCCTGCGCGACCGTGAAGAATTGTATCGCTTCTTCGAAGATGTGGCCACCATCGGCGAGGCGCAGGCCCTGGCCCAGCGCTTTCAGGTGGCGGAAATGCTGGATCACGGGGAGCGCTATACGGACATCTCCGAGCAGACCGGCGCTTCCACCGCCACCATTTCCCGGGTAAACAAATGCCTGGTCTACGGGGCGGATGGGTACAAGATCCCCCTCGCTCGGCTCAAGGAACAGAAAGAGGGCACAAACCCATAAAGCA
>DHOI01000016.1:0-1697 GCA_002409725.1 Christensenella sp. UBA5394 | reverse complement strand
TGGTCAATCCCACTCGATCGCGTCCACGCTTACGAGGTATTGCTCGGCGAAATCGAGGTAATCCTCGGCCAGGCGCATGGCGAAGGTCTTATAATCCGGGAAACGGCTCTTCAGATCTGCAAAAAGCCGCTCGTAGGCAGCGTCGTCGTCGTATTCCCCATCCTCGGGCAGGGTGGCCATGTAGGCCGCGTCCACGGCGCGCATGGCGTCCACAATGGTCTCCATCTCGCCCTCTTTCAGGAAGCGAAAATCCCCTTCTTGTTTGAACCTATCCAAGATATAGTCCCGCATTTCGTTCTGATCCACATCATAGGTCATGGCGGTCATCTCCTTTGTTATTCGTATTGCTTATATCATCTTTTGAAGCAGCTCGTCCAGCTCCGCTACGCTCCGTGTAAATACGCCCAGCGCGCCCTCCACGGCCTGCGGCTTGCTCAGATCCACCCCGGCGAGCTTGAGCTCCTCGATGGGGTAATCGCTGCCGCCCGTAGCCAAGAAGCGGAGGTAGCCAGAGGCGTCCCCGCTCTTGCGGATGCGGGTGGCGATATCCACAGCCGCGCTAAAGCCCGTGGCGTATTGGTATACGTAAAAGGCATTGTAAAAATGGGGGATTCGCGCCCATTCCAAATCCTGCAATTCATCCACCACGGCTCCCGCATAATAAGCCTCGTTGAGCCGCCGGTAAAGGCCGCTCAGCACATCCGGCGTGAGGGCCTCGCCCCGCTGGGCCATGGCGTGGGCTTCCATCTCGAATTCCGCAAAGAGCGTTTGCCTATACAGCGTGGTGCGGAAGCCCTCCAAAAAGTGATTGAGATAATAGGCGCGCCGGCGGGGATCCTTTTCCGTATCCAAGAGCTGTAGGGTGAGCAGCACCTCGTTAACCGTGGATGCCACCTCGGCAACGAAGATGGCGTAATCGTGATTGGCATAGGATTGGGCCGCGTCGGACTTATATGAGTGCAGGGCGTGGCCGATCTCGTGCGCCAGGGTAAAAACGTCATCCAGCGTATTGGTGAAGTTGAGAAGCACATAGGGGTGCACGCCATAGACCCCGCAAGAAAAAGCGCCTGTCGTTTTGCCCTTATTCTCGTAAGCGTCGATCCAATGGCCCGCAAAAGCCTTATCCAGCAGCGCGCCGTATTCCGGCCCCAGCGGGGCCAGCGCTTCCTTCACCAGGGCCTGGGCTTCTTCCAACGTATAGGAAGCCTCCACCCCCTCCACCATGGGGCAATAGAGGTCGTACATGTGCAGCTCGGAAAGGTTGAGCGCCTTTTTGCGCAGTGTAAGGTATTGTTCCATGGCCGGGAAGCTTTGGTGTACGGCTTCGATGAGGCTGTGATACACGGCCTCGGGCACGGCGTTGCCGAAGAGAGCCTGGTCGAGGGCGCTATCATAGCGCCGCACCTTGGCGAAATAGCCATCCAGCTTGACGCTGCCCGCATAAAGGGCGGCAAAGGTGTTGATATACTTACCGAATTCCCCCTGGTAGGCCTCGAAGGCGGCCTTGCGCACGGCAGGGTTGCGGCTCTCGCGGAATACATTATAATTACCGTGGGTAAGCTGCGCCTTTTGCCCGTTTTCATCCTCGATCTCGGGGAAGGTCATATCCACGTTGGCCAGCATGGTGAAGCTGTTATCCGGGGTTTGGGCGGCATCTGCCAGCAGGGCCAGCATGTGTTCCTGCTCGGCGCCGAGCA
>DHOI01000055.1:22978-23276 GCA_002409725.1 Christensenella sp. UBA5394 | reverse complement strand
CGCGGCAGCGGGGAGTTATTATGAAAACTTATCTATAACTGCGAATCAAATTCTATATTGCTTGCTTCAATTTGGTCATTATTAATATTAGTTAACTTTTTGGAAAGGTTGCGAGATATATTTTCAAAATTACGTCGATGGTCACTTTAATCCACCTCCATTAATTTCATTATAACGTATGGTATGGTGCAACACAAGGTAGGCTTTCTATTTTTTACTCGATTTTTCGACAAAGTATTCAAAATGTATAAAAAGAAGTACCCATAGGCTTATATAGGTGTAGCGGCAGGCCCGCCAC
>DHOI01000055.1:22321-22796 GCA_002409725.1 Christensenella sp. UBA5394 | reverse complement strand
ACCTCGGCCAGGATGCGCACACACGCGTATACCGCCGTGCCCTAATCTTCCGGTGCTTTCGTTGGATTTCATCGCTCCCTTTGCTTTTTTATTCATTTTTTGCGCTTGGCGGCGTTTTTCTTCGGCGGCGCGTTCCAGACATTAGCATTTAATATTGTGATGATGCGCCACTTTGACCTACATCGAGAAATCCGTATGCTTTAATTGTTGAATTCTCAACTCTCCATACTTCACGGATGTAAAATAAATACGATACGGCGGAAACATAAATGACTATAATAGTCCAAGAGTAGAGAGCTTTATTTTGTTGCAGTTTTTTGGTAAACTGCTACAATATACAAATAGATTTATTGCGTGGCTTTTGGTCTTTAGATCTATTTGGATTAATTTATATAGTGCGTTAAAGAGGAGGTGCTCTGCCTTGAAAAGAGCAATATATTTAATCACCGGCGTTATGGCGTCTGGAAAATCAACA
>DHOI01000055.1:21743-22068 GCA_002409725.1 Christensenella sp. UBA5394 | reverse complement strand
ATCAGGACGTGCCGAGATGTCCGCGCAGCCGTCCGATGAGGCTATTCGGCAGTTGCTTCTACGCTATCGCCTCGCCGCCGATGCGGCAAAAACCTACTATGATAACGGATTTTCGGTTATTTTGCAGGATAACTATTATGGTGAGGATTTTTCCTATATATTGAATATGTTGAGGGATTATCCCGTTCATGTAGTAGTCCTTTGCCCCAATGTAGAGACAGTAAAAAAGCGTGAAAAGATGCGTGGCAAGATCGGCTATACCGGTTTTACGGTAGAGGCCCTGTATGCGGATTTCATGAAAGAGACTCCAAAAATCGGTTTTTGG
>DHOI01000055.1:21220-21521 GCA_002409725.1 Christensenella sp. UBA5394 | reverse complement strand
GCTGGATACCTCGGAACAGTCCCCGGAACAATCAGTTGAGACTATTTTTTTACACTTTGGGAAGCAATAGAGTTTGGAGAAATCATATGCCTGATAAAACAGAAAGCATATTGACACAAATCATATATGCCTTTCATAGAATTGCCGGTATTGATGCTATCGTTTTGGGCGGTTCACGCGCAACTGGTACGGCAAGCGAGGATTCCGACATAGATATCGGTATCTACTATGACAAGGCTTCGTTTGACCTTTCATTATTCAAGCAGAAAGCAGCCTTACTTGATGATGAACACCGAAAAAA
>DHOI01000055.1:12641-21056 GCA_002409725.1 Christensenella sp. UBA5394 | reverse complement strand
GAACACCGAAAAAATATAATAACCAATCCAGGCGATTGGGGGCCGTGGATCAATGGCGGAGGATGGTTAAAGGTTAATGGCATTGCTGTAGATATTCTTTTTAGGGATACTCGAAAAGTTATTACCGTGATCGATAATTGCATCAATGGAATAATCTCAATAGATTATCAATGCGGTCATCCCTTTGGGTTCGTGAACTCTATATACATGGGCGAGGTTGCGTATTGCAAAATTTTGAGCAGCAATAATAGCATAATCTCAGAACAGAAAAAAAGGCTTACAGAATTCCCGGAAAGCTATCGGAAAGCTGCCGTAGAGAAATTCCTCTGGGAATGTGAGTTTTCTCAACAGTGCGGGAGGAAGGCAATCGGAAAAGAAGATATTCTCTATGCTGCCGGTTCACTGTTTCGGTGCGCAATTAGCTTACTTCAAGTTCTGTATGCCATAAATGGAATGTATATGCTCAATGAAAAAGGCGGCTTGGAGCGACTGCTCAGGCGCAAGGGCGCATATATTCCAGAAGATTTTGCCAAGGACGTGGAAGCGGCATTATCGGGACTGAGTAAAGATGCTATGCAAGCCTGCTTTGATAGAATTCAGGCCCAATATAACGAAATACTGGCACGCTAACTCAAGCACTGTAGATGTATTTCAAACCGCAAATAATACTTATTAAATTATTTTAAAATAGAAATTAATATTATGTGATATGCCCTTTACTGGCACTTTAAAGACATCTATTCCATCAACGCAACTATCTTTCAGAAAAGCCCAAAGCTTTCGACATGTTCCCCTAAATGCCGAAAGCCTTGGGTGCATATCTTTTCTGTCAACTCAACCTCAGTAAAGTGCCTTCTTTGATCGATTCGACTACAGCGCCTCTTACTATTTGTTGTAGATGATCTTTCTAATTGCATGTTCAGAAAGAAAATAAGCTGCTGCTAACGTCTCAATTGTTTCACTGACGGTACTTTTCTGCATAAATCCTCACCCCTTTCATTTGGCGGGACGGTATCCGGGATACTATTACCGGTCGAGTTCTTTTATGTGCGGCAGCATGGCGCTCAATAGTGCCAGCGCCAAAATGAAAGCCCCTGAAAGCGCGAACCAATGATTAATTCCGATTTGATCCGCGAAAACACCTGACACAATCAAACCGAGGGGCATTGCCAATGACATAATGCTTCCTAGCAGGCCGAACGCCCTACCCAAAAATTCTGCCTGGATTTTTTCCTGAAGCAATGCCGTCTGTACGCCATTATAGAAAGGCGCGGAAAGCCCCATGACAGCGCTGCAAAGCAGAAAGATTAAAAACCCATGCGTCGGCAGCAGCCCCGATACGACAAGTGCGCCCCCCATTGCGCAAAGAGAGGCAATAATGCTTATAGCGCGCTTTTTGAAGCCACCCCACGTGCTGAGCAGCAGCCCGCCAGCCAGCATACCGATTGCAAAGGCAATCTCCACGATAGAAGCATGCGTTGTCGTACCGCCGAAGTAGCTCATGCTCATGAGCGGGAACAATGCGTTGATCGGCATGTAAACAAAGCAATATACCGCCCCTATCCACAGAAGCGCGAACAGCCCTTTGTTCTGCCCGATGATTTTATATCCCGCTTTAGCCTCCTGAATTATACTGCCTTGAGCGATATTTGTATCTGCATTTTGCTTAGGGATAGCAACTGCTACGACAGTAGCGCAGGCGACCAACGCCCCCAACACATCAAGCGCAATTACAGCGTTCAAATCCCATGCCGCGTATAGAAACGCTGCAATAGCAGGGCTTAGGATATAGCTGACAGATTGGACGGATTGACTGTACCCAGCGCACCTCGTCAGTTGATCTTCCGGTACCAGCAGGGGCGTTACCGCATTCAAAGCGGGTGAATGAAAAGCTGTTCCGACGCTACGGATAAACAGCACCATCATAACGACCCACACCGGCAATTCTGTCGTGATCGCGACGATTGCAAGCGCAGCGCCAGCCGCCGCTATAATGAGATCGGCACCTATCATGACGATTTTTCTGCTCCAGCGGTCAACCAGCACGCCGATCATCGTACCTAAGACCGCTTGCGGCAGGAAGCCTACCATAGTCGCCATGGACAACACGAGGGCGGAGCCTGTCTTGTCCGTCAAATACCAGATGATCGCCATTTGCAGAACAGCGCTCGTAATCAGCGAAACCGCTTGTCCTGCCCATATCGTAAAAAAACTTCGTTTCCAATTTTGCTTTTCCATATAAGAATTCTCCTGTATTTTCTATTGTCAAACTTCGTATAGATGCAATAAAAAAACAGGCCACAGTCCGTTATGCGGGCTCTGGTCTGCATACATACGAATGAGAATATAGCAACAGAGGGTTTAGCCTGAAAGGCCAATCCGCACCGCCATCTATATCCGCAGCATTCGTAAATAAGCGCAACAAAAAGCCCATCATCCCAGATGGAATCTGTTCTTTTTATTGCTTACTCATTTTAAACGCATGCTGGCCGTCATAGATGCGGTAATCCTCCTTGTTAAGGTTATAATCTACTTTAACATTATATACAGCGTTTGTCAATTTGAAGACGGCACATCCGTTGGCGTGACAACTATACCGTAAAACGATAGCCCCGTCTCCGGAAACATGTCCACTAGCTTTTCGTTATCAGGTATGCACCCCCCGGCCAAATGAGCATAGGGGGGGGCAAATCTGCGGAGGGGGTTCATTTTTCTTGAGGGGGGTTCAGGTGGGTTCAAATTGCCGCCCGGCGCATACCCAAAGGCCAAAAGCATGTCATTCCGGGCTGGTGGAATCACTCCCAAAACGTGAAAAAGCCCAGATGGACTGGACTTTTTCATTGTCTCAATGACTGAGCCATTACCTGGTACCCGGTAGGGGAGCCCCGGCGGCACTGGTGCAGTGCCGCCGCCAGCCCGGGGTACTAAGAAACAGTCCACCGGACTGCTTTTTACCTCGCGCGGCTCGGCCATACCCTTCGACTCCCCTACCTCTTGATCAAAGGAAACCAAAGGCCCATCCTTAACGGGATGAGCCTTTGGTTTTGGTACCCGGTAGGGGAGTCGAACCCCTGTTCCCGCCGTGAGAGGGCGGTGTCCTAGGCCACTAGACGAACCGAGCGAAAAATACGCTACGCATTCCATTATACAGTTTTTCAGATCAAAGTCAACAGATTTATTTGTATCAATCGGTTTTTTGCTGCAGGGCTAGGCGGCTGCGCAGGCGCTCGCGCAGCAGCTCGTGCCGGGGCTTGGTTTCCGCGCGGGCGTAGTCGTCGATCAGCGCCTGGTAGCGCTCTAGCACCTTGTCCAAGATGACAGACCAAGGTACGGGAATGGTCTCCTGGGCGCGTCGGCCAATGGCGGGAAGATCGGGAGAGGCGAGCGCGCTTTGGATGACGCGGGCAAGGTCGGCGGCGTCGTCCTCCGCGAGGAAGCCATTTACACCGTGGCACACTACCTCAGCCGGGCAGCTGCCCGCCGTGACCACAGCCGGGGTGCCCATGACCGCAGCCTCGCGCAGTACCAGCGAGGAGGTATCGTAAATGGAGGGAAATACGAACAGGTCGGCCAGCTGGTAGAGGCCGCCCAAAAGGCCCGCATCCAGAATGTGGCCGGTAAAGACTACACGCTCGGTAAGGCCGAGCGCATCGGCCTTGCCGCGGATGGCGGCCTCGTCGGGGCCTTGGCCCACCAGCACCAGCCGGAAGGGCCGGTCGTGCTCCATCAACAGGGCACAGGCTTCCAGAATGTGCAGGATGTTTTTTTTCCAGTTGAGCTGGCCGACATAGAGCAGTAGGGGCTCGCCCTCTGCATAACGGATGGATTCCGCCGCTTTGGCCTTATCCGCAGGGCTGACGGGCCAGGGATCCGTGCCGTTATCCATCACTACGACGTCGCCCTTGAAGCCGTAATCGCGCAGCACATCCGCAGAAGGCTGGCTCACGGCCCAAACCTCGTCGCAATGCTCGTAAAATTCCACCACCAGCTTCACGCCCAGGGTGGCCAGGCGGCCGCTGCCGCGGGTGGCTTTATAAAAATCGTCGTAATACTTAGAATGGAAGGTGGATACCAGCGGCACATCGTGCTTAAGGGCCATACGCATGGCCTCCTGGCCGGCAAAAAACGGCGTGTGCGCATGCACGATCTGGGGCGCAATTCGGCTCATGCGGGCGTGGTAGTGCTTATCGAGCACGGGCAGGCCCATGGTGTATTGGGGGGAGCCCGGCACGGCCGTGCCCCAGAAATCCACCAGATCAAAGGGCCAGCCGCCCCGGAAGCCGGCATCCGACATGGGCGCGGATACGTAGCACTCATGCCCCTTTTCCGCCAGCGTCCTGGCATATTGATAAGCCACGCGGCCCACGCCGTCCACAATGGGCAAAAAGGAATCCGTGCATTGCAGGATGATCATAACGCTTCTCCTTTGATGAGGGCATCGGCTTGCAGGGCGCCCATGGGGCTGCCCGCAATCATCAGCGTATCGCCGTCCTCCAGCGCCATATCCGGATCCGGCGGGAGGAAGACCTCCTCGCCCCGCTTGAGCGCCACGATCAAGGCGCCTGTATGGCGGCGGAACTCGCACTCGCGGATTGTACGACCGAGGAGGGGCGAGCCTTCGCCCAGGCGAAACTCATAATTGCGCAGGGGGTTGCTTTTCTCAAAGCGGTCGTTCAGGTCAAGAATTTCGGAAACCAGCTTCTGTATACGGATATCCAGCGTGGCGCGCTGCTCCATCAGGTTTTTGAGTTCTGTTTTGAGCGCGTGTATATCCCTGCCCATGCGGCGCTTCTCGAGGTAAGCCGCCGCCTTTTTTCGGGAGACGACCATAGCCCCGCTGTTTTGCTTGATCTCGATGATGTTCATATCTGAAAGCAGCTTCATGGCCCGGCGGATGGTCTCCTGGGAAACGCGGTAGGAGGAGCCCATCAGCGAGCGGCCAGAAAAGCGCGCGCCCTCGGCCACCTCGCCGGATGCGATGCGCGCCGCGATATCATAGGCGATTTTCGCATAGATAGATGTATTATCCCGGTTTCGTTCGATTTGTACCATCAATAAGCCTCCAATTTTAGCCGGACCCAGGCCCGGCAAAGCTAATATATCATATTATACCCTGGAATACAATTCGATGCACATTGTGGCGCACAAGCGCCCATCTTGCACGGACAATGGACGATTTGACAAAGTGACAACTTGGTTATATAATACAAGTTGTTTATTAAATTTAGAGAAGGAGGGAAACATGAAACACAACCGAAAAACAATAGCCTTGTTTTCTGTATTTGCCGCGCTGATATGCTGCGTTGCAGGATGTTCCCCCAAGAGCAAAACCAAGACGATAACGTTTGCCGACGTCGGCTGGGATTCTATCTTGTTTCACAATGCTGTGTCGGGCACCGTAGCGGAGGAGGTGTTCGGCTATAACTGGACCGAGGTATCCGGCAGCACACCCATCACGCATGAGGCGGTAAAGAAGGGTGAAATAGACGTACATATGGAGGTATGGACAGATAACCTGCCCAACTATGCAAGTGACATTGCTGCCGGGTCGCTCAAGGAGCTTGGCGTGAATTTTGGCGATAACGCACAGGGCTTTTATGTGCCGCGTTATGTGATCGAAGGAGACGCTTCGCGCGGCATAGAGCCGATGGCGCCGGATTTAAAAACAGTTGCGGATCTGAAGGACTACGCGCATCTCTTTAAAGATCCCGAGAACCCGTCCAAGGGCATTATCTATGGCGGTATCGCGGGCTGGGAGATCACGGATATTATGCACAAAAAGTACCTGCACTATGGCCTGGACGAAGGCTATAACTATCTGGAACCGGGCACCGACGCCGCGACGAGCGCCGTGCTTGTATCGGCTTACGATAAGGGTGATCCGGTGGTGGCATATTATTGGGAGCCTACCTGGCTGCTGGGCAAATATGATTTTGTCCTCCTGGAGGATGAACCTTACGACGAAGCCCAATATTATGAGGGCAAGTGCATGTGCCCTTCCGTAAGGGTCACGGTGTGCGTCAGCAATGACTTTTATGAAAGCGATCCGGCGTTTTGCGAATTCCTATCCCATTATCAAACCTCTTCTGCTTTAACCAGCGAAGCGCTTGCCTATATGGAGGAGACAAACGCGGATTATAAGACTGCGGCGAAATGGTTTTTAAACGAGCACCGCGATATGGTGGAAACCTGGCTCACTGCCGAGCAGGTGGAAAAACTATATTCGTCCATAGGCTGAGCCTGTAAACAAGGGAGGTATTATGGATTGGCTTTTTAATTTTCCTTTTGAAGTAAATTTAGATACGGACGCAATCGACCAGGCGGTTCGCGGCTTTGCGGCTTCATATTCCAGCTTTTTCGACGGGATCAAGTCGGCGCTCACGAATTTTGTTGGCGCTATTAACTGGGTATTCAGCTATATCCCCTGGTTTGCTCTGATTGGCATCGTATTTTTCCTTTCATGGAAGGCGCATAGGCGCATTCGCTCCGGCATTTTTTACAGCCTTCTGCTGTGCGTCATCGGCGCGTTCGGCCTGTGGGGCTTGATGAACCTTACGCTCTCCATCGTTTTGGCGGGTGTGATCATTGCACTGGTTATCGGCCTGCCCATCGGCGTACTGATATCCGGCTCCGAGCATGCAAACAGGATTGTACGGCCAATCCTTGATATGATGCAAACCATGCCAGTTTTTGTGTACCTAATTCCGGCGGTCATCTTTTTCGGCATGGGGTCCGCCTCCGCCGTGATTGCAACCGTGATTTATTCCATGGTTCCGGTCATTCGCCTGACCAGCCTCGGCATTCGCCAGGTGAACGCCGAGGTGGTGGAGGCGGCGTGCTCCTTCGGCTCTACGCGTGCGCAGCTTCTGTTTAAAGTGCAGGTTCCGCAGGCGCTGCCCACCATTATGACCGGCATCAATCAAACGCTGATGATGGCTATGTCTATGGTGGTTACCTGCTCCATGATCGGCGCGCGTGGGCTGGGAAACGAAGTGCTCATCGCTGTAAACCGAATCGAAATATCCCGCGGCTTTGTCGCGGGCAGCGCGGTCGTCATCCTTGCCATCATCCTTGACCGTTTGACGCAGGGGTGGTTCTCAAAAAAAGAAGAGTCGGGCGGTGAGGAAAATTGAGCGACATAATTATTGAAACCAGAAACCTGTCCAAGCTGTATGGCCTACGGCGTGACGAAGCGGTCGAGATGCTAAGCAAAGGAGCGGACAAGGATGGCGTGCTTCGTAAAACCGGCGTAACGACTGCGCTGTATGATATTAATCTAAATATCCCCAGGGGCGAAATCTTTGTTATCATCGGCCTGTCCGGGTCCGGAAAATCAACCCTGGTACGGTGCTTCAATCGCCTGAATCGCCCCAGCTCCGGCTCCATCCTTTTTGACGGCGTTGATTTGATGAAAATGTCAAAACATGAGCTGCTTGAATTCCGGCGGCATAAGGCTGCTATGGTATTTCAGTCTTTCGGGCTGATGAGCCACAGAAACGTACTGGGCAATGTCGCTTATGGGCTAGAGGTATGCGGCGTTTCGCGGGAGGAGCGAGAAACACGCGCGATGGAGGCCATTTCTCTTGTTGGGCTAGAAGGCTGGGAAAAAGCCACGATCGAAAGCTTATCGGGCGGCATGCGACAACGCGTTGGGCTTGCCCGCGCGCTGGCAAACGACCCGGAGGTGCTTCTCATGGATGAGCCGTTTTCCGCCCTCGATCCGCTGGTGCGCAACGATATGCAGTTTGAATTAATGGATTTGCAGAAAAAGCTTAATAAAACCATTATCTTTATCACGCACGATATCAACGAAGCCTTCAAGCTGGGGGACACGGTGGCCATCATGCGGGATGGCCGCCTGGAGCAGGTCGATACCCCGGCGGCGATGAGCCAGCATCCGGCCAACGATTATGTGCGTACCTTTATCGACGGTGCGGATAAGACCCGCGTACTGAGCGTATGTGATATCATGCTCAAGCCAGCCTGCCTCGTGCGCCTTACGGATAGCATCACCCACGCTATCCGGGAGATGCAGACAAACGGTGTTTCCAGCGTCTATGTGCGGGGCCAGAGCATGCGCCTCAAGGGCATCCTCACCATCGACGAGGCAGTCCGCGCCCACCGCGAGGATTTGAGCATCGCCGACGTGCTCCAGGCGGATATATCCACCGTGCCCGAGGATACCCTGGTGAGCGACGTACTGCCCCTCGCTGCCGGGGCCCGCGTGCCCATCGCCGTGGTGGATGAAAGCGGGGCATTAAAAGGTATCGTGACCAAAGCGGCGGTACTCTCCAGCATGTTATAACAGGGCGACTAAACCGGCTGCGCGGCGCATCGAAAATGCGCCGCGCTCAGCGTGTCAAAAAAGTGGCTACGGCCACTTTTTTGAGCTTACAGGGTTTGCTTGTGCCTGTG
>DHOI01000055.1:0-12470 GCA_002409725.1 Christensenella sp. UBA5394 | reverse complement strand
TGCTTGTGCCTGTGGGCACGGCCGGCAAACCCTGCGGGGAAACCCTTGCTATGCAAGGCCTTTCGCCGCCACCGCACCTGTCGCTGGCGGCGATTATAGCCTCCGGGGGCTGCGGCCCCCGAACCCCCAAGGGCTCTTTTTTTGCAAAAAGCTAAAAATCTCCTTGACGAATATATCGCCGCATGATATATTCGATACATCGCGAGGCGATATATCGAGAGGTGAAATATAATGGATAAACCCATGCCTCTGACGGAGGCGCTGTTCTATATCCTTTTATCCCTGGGGGAGCCGAACCACGGCTACGGCGTAATCCAGCAGGTTTCGGCCATGACCGGGGGGCGGGTCGTCCTAGGGCCGGGCACGCTCTATGGGGCGATTAACGCCCTGCTGGAAAGGGGTTGGATCAGCCTTTACAGCGAGGAAACGGACGCCCGCAAAAAGAAGGAATACCTGCGTACGGCCGCGGGCACGCAGGCGTTGACGCAGGAGGTCGCGCGGCTGGAAGAGCTGGTGCAAAACGCGCGGGCATATTTGAAAAGCGACGGGAGGGGACACCATGCGCAAATTTAAACTATACTACGATAAGGATGAAGAGGAAGCCTGGCTGCAAAGCATGTGCGCCAAGGGCTGGGCATTTCAGAAATTCTTCCTGGGGGTCTATACCTTTGAGCCCTGCGAGCCCGGGGAATATACCTACCGCATCGACCTGATGGCAAATAGCTTTCAGGAGCAGGAGCAATATAAGGCCTTCATGCGGGAAACGGGCGTAGAGCCGGTGGCGCAATGGTACCGCTGGTGCTATCTGCGGCGCAAGGCGTCGGAAGGGCCTTTCGAGCTCTATTCGGATGTGGATTCCATGATCGCCCACTATAGCCGCATCCGCCGCTTTTTCACGGGAGCCCTGGTTTTAGAGGCTATCTGCCTGCTCACGGAGATCAACGGGTTGCTGACCACGGGAGACCCCGTGTTCTGGTTCTTCACTGGCCTGATCCTGGCTTTTGTGGTGGTGATTGCCAGCGCGGTGCATAAGTGCGGCCACAAGATACGCGGCCTGCGGGAGGGCTAGCCCATGCATCTGGCCGAGGCCAAGGGCCTGCTCAGCGCGCAAAACGGCATGAACCTCTACCGGGGTTGCACCCACGGCTGCATCTATTGCGATTCCCGCAGCCTTTGCTATAGCATGCAGCACGCCTTTGAAGATGTGGAGGTCAAGGCCAACGCCCCGGCTTTGCTGCAAGCCGCCCTGCGGCGCAAAAAGCGGCGCTGCATGATCGCGACCGGGGCCATGAGCGACCCCTATTGGCCGGGCGAGGCGGAGCTGCTTTTGACCCGGCGCTGCCTGGAGATTATCGAGAAACACGGTTTTGGCCTGGCCCTGCAAACGAAATCCGCCGCCCTGCTTAGGGATGTCGACCTGTTCGCCTCTATTAACCAAAAGGCCAAATGCGTCATCCAAATGACCCTCACCACCTTTGACGAGGGCCTTTGTAGCCAAGTCGAGCCCAACGTGAGCACGACGAAAGAGCGCGTGGCGGCCCTTTGCGCCCTAACCGAGCGAGGTATCCCCACGGTGGTTTGGTTCACGCCCATCCTGCCATATCTCAACGATACCCCGGAGAACATCCGGGGCATTTTGAGCTATTGCAAAGAGGCTGGGGTCAAGGGCGTGCTCTATTTCGGCGCGGGCCTCACCCTACGGGAGGGCAACCGCGAATACTTCTACGAGCAGCTCGACCGGCTTTTCCCTGGCCTAAGCGAAACATACAGCCGCCGCTTCGGCGCCGCCTACATCTGCATGAGCGAGCGGGAGGGGGAGCTGGGGCGCTTTTTTCAGGCTGAGTGCGCTCGCCTGGGCCTTTGGCAGGGCAACGAAGCCATCTTCCAATGGATGCGCACCCTGGAAGCGTGCGAGGAGCAGACGCGGCTCTGGTAAAATAGCGAAGGATAAAGCATAATAAACTATGATAAACATGCAAGGCCGGCGCATATATGCGCCGGCCTTGTTGCTTCGCTCCGTCGTTTACTCGATCGCCAGCAGCTTCACGCTGCCCGTACCACGCAGGTTGGAGAAGCGCTTCAGCAATTCCTGGGGAGTAAGGCTCATGCTGGAGGTATCCAGCGTGAGCAAAACGCTGGCGTTGCCATCGATGGGCAGGCTTTGGGTGATGGTGAGGATGTTGCCGCCAAGCTCGGCGATGGTGTTGATGAGCTGGCTGAGGATGCCCGGCTCGTGGCTGAGCATCAGGGAAAAGACCGCCTTGCTGCACTCGGTGGCATCGTTTGGCATGTAGAGGTAATCCTTATACTTATAGTAGGTGCTGCGGGATATGCCTACCTGCCGCGCAGCCTCGCTCACCTCCCGCACAGCGCCCGTGCGTAGCATTTCTCGCGCCGCCAAGACCTTTTCGTAATAATCCGGCAGGATGCGCTTATCTACGATTAGGTAGTTACTCTTTTTCATGGGCATGGTCGTTTCTCCTTCCTTATGCGGGTGTGGATGAACGTATTCTTACAGGCCTGTAGAAAGCACATAGCTTTCCATCTCGTCGAGGCCGATCACATCCTTATGCAGCACGGGCAAATTGCGCAGGCCCGCGAGGCCCGCCGGGATGGCAACGCCGGTGATTTCATTCAAACGCTGCATCTGGGCGAATTCATCCATGCTAGTTTTCTCGCCCAGGGCTTCCAGCACGGAAGCGCAAAATTTATAGGGCGAGGCTGTGGAGAGCACCACGGTTTTGTTCGCAAGCGCTGTGCGCTCGGCCACATCCCAGGCCACGGCGGTGTGGGTATCCATCAGGTAGCCGTGGCGTTCGTATACCCGGCGGATGGCCGCCTTGGTCTGCCCGTCGTTTGCATAGCCGCCCACGAAATCCGCCTGGATGGCCGCTTTGGCTTCGGCGCTCAATTCGTAGCGCCCTGTTTGCGCGAGGCTGTGCATATAGCCCGCCACGGCCACGTCGTCCCCGCCGGAGGCGAGGTAGACCAGCCGCTCCAAATTGCTGGAGATGAGGATATCCATGCTGGGGGAGATGGTTTGGTGGAAGGGGCGGTTGCGGTCGTATACACCGGTCGCAAGGAAATCCGAAAGTACATTGTTGGCGTTGGAGGCGCAAAGGAAGCGCCCGGCCGGCAAGCCCATGCGCTTGGCGAGATAGCCCGCCAGAATGTTGCCAAAGTTGCCCGTTGGCACCACGAAATCGATCTTTTCACCCATGGAGATTTCGCCATGGCGCAGGAGGTCTGCATAGGCTTTGAAATAATACATCACCTGGGGGGCTAATCTGCCGATGTTGATGGAATTGGCGCTGGAGAGCAGGGTGCGGCCTTCTAAAGACTTGGCCGCGTGGGGCGAGGTGAAGATGGCCTTCACGCCGCTTTGCGCATCATCAAAATTGCCGCGTATGGCGCATACGCGCACATTAGCGCCCGCCTGGGTGGCCATCTGCGCCTGCTGAATGGCGCTCACGCCGCCATAAGGGTAAAATACGATAATACGGACGCCTTCCACATCGCAAAAACCCGCCAACGCCGCTTTGCCCGTATCCCCGCTGGTGGCGGTAAGGATGAGGATATCCTCTTTGACGCCATTTTTCGCCTTGGCTGCGGTGATCAGGTGTGGAAGCACGGAAAGGGCCACATCCTTAAAGGCGCTGGTCGGCCCCCTGTACAGTTCCAGCACGAAACGGCTGCCCACCTTGACCAATGGGGTGAGGTCTTTCGTTTCGAATTTGCCACGGTAGGATGCCTCCACGATGGTGTGGATCTCCGCCTCCGTAAAATCCGGCAGCAGCAGGGAGAGCACCACGCTTGAGATATCGAGGGCCGTCATGCCGGGCAGCTTGTCCATAGGGAAAGGGCGGGAACCCGGATCGGGCAGCATATAGAGGCCGCCATCCGGGGCGATGCCCCGAAGGATGGCTTCCGAGGCCGTGGCCGTATGTGAATGGTTCCGGGTGCTTTGGTAGCGCATGGGAAAACCTCCAGAAAAGTCTTTCTCTTATTATACAGCATTCCCGGGAATATGCCAGCGTGCCCACAGGCCCAACAGCGAAAAATAGCGCGCTTTTTGTGCTTGCAATTTCCCTGTGAATATGATATATTGTTCCCCGTGCAAAAGCAAGTGTTTTCGAAACAAAGACAGAAGGAGATTTAAAACAGGTATGAAGATCGCATTGCTGGGTTATGGCGTAGTAGGGAGCGGCGCGTATAAGATCATCGCCGAGCGGCCGGATTGCGGCCTTTTGGTGAAGCGGGCGCTGGTACGAACTATGCGGCCCGGCCCTGCGGAAGGCTTTTTGACTACGGATTTTAACGATATTTTGAACGACCCCGAGATCGAGCTGGTGGCGGAGGCCATGGGCGGCCTGGAGCCCGCCTATACGTATGTAATGGCGGCCATCCGTGCAGGCAAGCATGTGGTCACGGCCAACAAGCAGCTGGTTTGCGCGCACTTTCGTGAATTGGCGCAGGCGGCGGAGGAATACGGCGTGCAGCTGCGCTATACCGCCAGTGCTGGGGGCGGCGTACCCTGGCTATACAACCTGCTTCGCGCCAAGCGGCTGGATGAGATCGAGGCCATATCGGGCAGCATCAACGGCACCTGCAATTTCATATTGGGCAATATGCACAAGCACAAGGCCCAGCTTGCAGAGGTTTTGGCCGAGGCCCAACGTATGGGCTACGCCGAGGCGGATCCCGCGGCCGATATCGACGGGCTCGACCAGCAGCGCAAATGCGCCATCTCGGCCGCGCTGGCCTTTTCCGCCCTCGTACCGGAGGAGAAGGTAGATACGGCCGGCATCCGCCATATCAGCGCAGTGGATATCGCCTGGGCCGAGCAGCGTGGCTTCGTGTGCAAGCTGATGATGCATTGCCGCAGGGAGTCTGCTGGACTCACGGCCTATGTGGAGCCGACGCTACTCCCCGCGGGCTTGCCGGAGGCAAACTTGCCCGTCCGTTCCAGCATCGCCACGCTCCACGGTAAGTATATCGGCAGGCTCAGCTTTTTCGGGGCCGGGGCCGGCACCCTGCCCACGGGCATGAACATGATGCAGGATGCGATGGACATTTACCTCGGCGTGGGTGAAGTGCAAAACTATGCCGAAGATGCGCAGATCGATAACACCCTGGCCGTTCATCCTTATTATGTGCGGGGCGAAGCGAAGCTGCCAGGCGTGTGCGAGCAGGGCGACGGCTGGGCCATTACGGAACCGATGTGCGTCAGCGCCATGCATGCCCTGGCCCGGGAAGCCGTGCAAGAGGGCCGGCCGTTGTTCTTTGCCGGCATCGAAGAAGAATGATAGAGGATTAAATATATGATCAAAGTAGCAAAATTCGGCGGCAGCTCCCTGGCGGATGCCGCACAATTCGAAAAGGTCAAGGATATCATCCATGCGGATGTGCAGCGGGCCGTGGTGGTGGTTTCCGCGCCCGGCAAGCGCTTTGGGGACGACAACAAGATTACCGACCTGTTGTATCTCTGCTACGCCCACCTCAAATACGGCGTATCCTACGAGGGCGTGTTTTCCATGATCGAAGAGCGCTTCAACCAAATCAAAGAGGGCTGCGGCCTTTCCACGGATTTGGACGCGGAATTCGCCTTCATCCGCTCCAAGATGAGCAAGAATATGTCCATCGACTACCTCGTGTCCAGAGGCGAATATCTCACGGCCAAGCTCCTGGCGGATTACCTGGGCTTTGTCTTTGTGGACGCCACCGAATGGGTGCGCTTTGGCTACGACGGCAAGCTGGATGCGGATAAGAGCGAGGAAAACCTGGCGGCGCTGGCCGTCGGCAAGGGCGGCATGGTGCTACCCGGCTTTTATGGGGCGTTGCCGGATGGCAGCGTGCGGGTGATGAGCCGGGGCGGCAGCGATATCACCGGCTCTTTGGCCGCGGCGGCGATCGACGCCGGCGTTTATGAAAACTGGACGGATGTTTCCGGCATCCTCATGGCGGATCCGCGCATCGTGGAAGACCCCAAGCCCATCGCCCACATCACCTACAGCGAACTGCGCGAGCTTGCTTACATGGGGGCCAACGTGCTTCACGAGGAAACCATCTTCCCCGTACGGCATAAGGATATCCCCATCAACATCCGCAATACCAACGCACCCAACGATCCGGGTACGCTTATCAAGCGGGACTTTGAAAAGGAGACGCGGGAGGAGCGCAAGCGCTTCATCACCGGCATCTCCGGCCGCAAGGATTTTTCCATTATCACCCTGCGCAAAAGCCATCTCACGGCGGAGACCGGCATCATCCGCAGCGCGCTGGCCATCTTCGAAAAATACAGCGTGCCCATCGAGCACATCCCCAGTGGCATCGACAGCTTTTCCCTGGTTGTATCCTCGGAGAAGATAAAACCTTGCATTTATGATATAATAGGCGAAATCAAGCAATGCTGTGAACCGGACAGCATCAACGTAACGGAAAACATCGCCCTCATTGCCACCGTAGGCCGCAAGATGGCCTTCATCCCCGGCGTGAGCGGCAAGGTCTTCGGCGCGCTGGGCGCAAACGACATCAACATCCGCATGATCGCCCAGGGTCCGGATGAGATCAACATTATCGTGGGCGTGGAGAACCAGGATTTTGAAAACACCATCCGCGTATTATATGACAGCTTCATCATAGGAGGGGCGGAAAAATGAAAACGTATAACGTAGCCGTATTGGGCGCCACGGGCGCCGTGGGCCGGGAAATGCTGGCCATCCTCGAAGAGCGGGATTTCCCCGTGGCAGAGCTGCGCCTCCTGGCCAGTAGCCGCAGCGCGGGCAGCAGCATTGATTTCAAAGGTATGCCCGTGCTTGTGCAGGAGGCCTCTGAGAGCGCCTTTGCGGGCATGGATATTGTGCTGGGTGCGGCGGAGAACGATATCGCCAAGAAGTTTGCCCCGGCCATCAAGGCGGCGGGCGCGGTCTTCGTGGATAATTCCAGCGCCTTCCGCATGAACCCGGAGGTGCCCCTCGTCATCCCCGAGATCAACCCCGAAGACGCCAAGCTGCACCAGGGCATTATCGCCAATCCCAATTGCACCACCATCGTCACGTTGGTGGCCGTCAACGCCCTCTCGAAACTCTCGCCCATCAAGGCCATGGTGGCTTCCTCCTACCAGGCCGTATCCGGTGCGGGCGTGGCAGGCCCCCGAGAGCTGGCCGCCCAGGTCGAGGCCATCTCCAAGGGCCATGCCCCCGAGGTCAGCGCCTTCCAATACCAGATCGCCTACAACCTCATCCCCCAGATCGGCGGCTTTGGCGAGAACGGCTACACCAGTGAGGAAATGAAGATGCAGAACGAGGGCCGAAAGATCCTCCACCTGCCGGAAATGTTAGTTACCTGCACCTGCGTGCGCGTGCCCGTGGTGCGCAGCCATTCCGTATCCGTTAGCGTAATCACCGAGCGGCCTCTCTCCGTTGAAGAAGCGCAGGCTGCCATCGCCGCCGCGCCAGGCTGCCGCTTGGTGGACGACCCGGCGAATAAGCGCTACCCCATGCCGCTCGATACCAGCGGCCAGGATATCGTGTTCGTAGGCCGCATCCGAAGGGACCTCACCAACCCCAACGGCCTCGCCCTCTGGTGCTGCGGCGACCAGGTGCGCAAAGGCGCGGCCACCAACGCCGTGCAGATCGCAGAGCTGCTGGTAGCGCGGTAGGCTTTTTATGGGGGCGCTGCCCCCATACCCCGGTTACTCTTTCCTCAACATGCCTTAGCATTTGGAGACTTCATCAAGGCGCTATGCGTTTGGCCATTCGGGCACAAACGCGACCTTGAAAGAGTAACCGGAATAGCGTAATAGTTCTATGCAATACGGCCCGGCGCAGAGGTGCGCCGGGCCGCCTTTACGATTGCCGGGAAGCGGCGATACCGCTTGTGTTCGGCAGGCATAGCTCCCGCTTGAACGGGTGCGGGTGCATGCGCCCGCTGTACAGGATAGCCGCTGCTCGTGAAGCCGAGGCCGCTTTCGGCAAGGGAAAGCATATACAAAAGTGGCATAACGTTGTAATCGGTCAATCCGCGGATTCGACGCAGCTTCTATGCGCCGAATCCTTTTTCGAATTAACAGCTATTTTGCTTACTTTTTTTAAAAGCAAGTCGGCGTTGGGGGGCGGATAGCCCGAAAAAAACATCTGCCTAATTCGGGGCGATTTCCCGTTCCGTAGCGGCCAGCCGCGCCCGCGCGATCTCCAGAAGCGGCTGGGCCGAGGCGGCCCAGCCGGGATCCGCCAGCAGGCGGTCGGCCGCTTCCTGGGCCTGCTGGAGCACGCCCATATCCATGGCCAGGCTGGCTGCGGCGAATTCCGAAAGGCCATGCTGACGCTTGCCGAGGAACTCGCCAGGCCCGCGCAATGTGAGATCCGCCTCGGCAATGGCAAAGCCGTCCTGCGAGGATACCAGCATGCGCAGGCGCTCGGTGGCGGTGGTATCGCCAGCAGCGGCGCTGATGAGAAAACAGTAAGATTTGGCGCTGCCCCGGCCTACGCGGCCCCGCAGCTGGTGCAGCTGGGCCAGGCCGAAGCGGTCGGCATGTTCGATGGCCATCACGCAGGCGTTGGGCACATCCACCCCCACCTCGATCACGGTGGTGGAAACCAGGATGTCGATGGCCCCGTCGCGGAAGGCGGCGGCCACGGCCTCCTTTTCGCGCGCGGGCATCTGGCCGTGCAAAAGGTCGATGCGCAGGCTGGGAAAGGCCCTTTTCAGCTTGGCGCAATGCGCTACAGCCCCGGGCACGCCGGGTAGCTCCTCGCTTTCCTCCACCAGCGGGCAAACTACGTAGGCTTGCCGGCCCTCGCTGATTTGGGCTGCGAGGAAATCATACATCGCCCTGCGCTTGGAGGGCGGCACCAGGCTGGTTTTGATGGGCTTGCGGCCCGGCGGCAGCTCGCCAATACGGGAAACATCCAGATCACCGTAGAGAAGCAGGGCCAGAGTGCGGGGGATGGGCGTGGCGCTCATCACCAGCACATGCACGCCCTCGCGGCCCTTGGCCGCAATGGCGGCCCGCTGGCTCACGCCGAAGCGGTGCTGCTCATCCGTTACGACAAGGGCGAGGTCATGGAAGCCGCCTTCTTGCCTGAGCAACGCGTGGGTACCCACGGCCAGGGCCGCTCGGCCTGTGGAAAGGGCTTCCCAGGCTTCCTCCCGCTCGGATTTTTTCATGCCGCCCAAGAGCAGGCGCACGCGGGCCGGGTTGAAGAGGACGCAGAGCTTTTCGTAATGCTGCCGGGCGAGGATCTCGGTCGGGGCCATGAGCGCGGCTTGGCGACCTGCCTCCATGGCGGCATGCATGGCAAAAAAGGCTACAGCCGTTTTGCCGCTGCCCACATCGCCCTGGATCAGCCGGTTCATGGCCCGGCCCGCCGCCATATCCGCCCGAATATCCGCCATGGCCTGCAGCTGCGCGCCAGTGGGGATGAAGGGCAAAAGGGGTAGGAAGGTTTCTACGCTGGCGTCGATGGGCCGGGCCGGGGCCGCGCGGCGTTCCTGGCCGGAAAGGCCCAGCATCAAGCGGAAGAGCAGCATATCCTCAAAGGCCAGCCGTCGCCTGGCCCGGGCTAGCGCTTCCATATTGCCGGGGAAATGAAGGCTTTCAAGCGCATCGCCAAGGGGCTCTAGGCCATAGGCGGCACGGATGGGTTCGGGTAGGGGGTCAACCAAATCGGGCAGGCAGGTGGAGAGGGCCGCGCGGACCAGATCCCGTAGCTGCTTTTGCGAAAGGCCCCGGGTTAGCGGGTAAAGCGGCAGGATACCGGGCAGGGCGGGGAAGAGGGTGGGGTTGACCAGCTTGGCGCCCCGCGTTCGATCCACTCGGCCGCAGGCGATGATATTTTGGCCCCGCGCGAGGCCGTCCTTGCGGAAGGGCTGGTTATACCAGGTGAGGGTTAGCTTACCGCTTTCATCCGCGGCCTGGGCCGAAAGGATGCTCAATCCACGGCGGATGCGCGCCAGCTTGGGCTCTGCGAGGATGGTTAAGGCAAAGGCGGCATCCTGCCCATGGCCGGCCTCGCCGGCGGCTAGGGCGCGGCTGTAATCCCGATAATCCCGGGGGGCGAAGCGCAAAAGCGCGCCGAGAGAAAAAAGGCCCAGCTTACCGAGCAATTCCGCCCGGCGCGGGCCTACGCCTTTGAGGCAGGTGAGCGGGCTATCCGGGTTCATTCCACGGAGATGTAATAATAATACAGGGGCTGGCCGCCGTTCTGGCAAAGGAACTCCGCGCCCGGGTGCCGCTCTTCCATGGATTTGACCAAGGCGGCCGCGTTATCCGCATCCACGCCTTCGCCGTAGAAGAGGGTGACAACGCTGTCTTCCTGTGCGTTTTCCATCATTTTATCCAGCAGGGCCAGGGTGGCTTCATCTACATTGTTGCCCACGGCCACGATGGCGTTATCCAAAAGACCGATGATATTGCCCTTTTCGATCTTGGTGCCGTTCACGGAGGTATCGCGCACCGCGAAGGTCACGGAGCCGGAGATCACCTTCTCGGCTGCAGCGCGCATGCTTTTTTCATTATCAGCCGCACCGGCATCGTCGAGGTAGGCGGTGGCGGCGCCGATGCCCTGCATCACCGTTTTGGTGGGCAGCACGATCACGTTGCGCTCGGCCAGTTCCGCAGCCTGTTGCGCGGCCAGGATGATGTTGGGGTTATTGGGCAACACGAACACGTTGCGCGCGTTCACCCTGCGGATGGCCTTGGCGATGGTGTCGGTGCTGGGGTTCATGGTTTGTCCGCCCTGGATCAGGCCCTCCACGCCCAGTTCGCCGAACACCGCGTCGATGCCCTCGCCGGTGCTCACAGCCACCATGGCGCATTCCTTTTCGGCGGCTTTGAGCTTGGCCTGGATCTCGCGGTTCTGCTCGCGCATATTTTCGATTTTGAGGTTGCTTAACTCACCAAGGCGTAGGGCCAGCTGCAAAATCTTACCCGGCGCGTTGGAGTGTACGTGTACCTTCACAAAGCCCGTATCGTGGGCCACCACCACGCTGTCGCCGATCTTCATCAGCTTGTCGCGGAATTTATCAAGATCCTCCTCGGCGATGGCTTCATCGAGGTGGATGATGAAGAATTCGGTACAGTAGCCGTAGGTGATGTCGTTCACATCGTCCAGCGTGAGCACATCCTCGCTGGGGGCCTCGGCGATTTCCTCGGGGAGGTCGTCCACTTCTTCGCCGTCGAGCGCCATCTTGAAGCCGCGGAAGATGGTCAAAAGCCCCTTGCCGCCGCTATCCACCACGCCCGCCTCTTTGAGCACAGGCAAAAGCTCGGGCGTTAGCCGCAGGGCGGATTCGCCCCGCTCGATCATTACATCTACCAGCTTATATACGTTCGCGCCCTCGGCGCTCTTGACGCCGACCGCCTCGCCGATCATGCGGGAAACGGTGAGCATGGTGCCCTCCTTGGGCTTCATCACGGCCTTGTAGGCCGCCTCTGTGCCCGATTTAAGGGCCAGCGCCAGCAAGGCTCCGTCCATTTCCGTCGCACCATCCAACGCCCGGGCAAAGCCCCGGAAGATCTGGGAAAGGATAACGCCGCTGTTGCCCCGCGCGCCCTTGAGGGAGCCGAGGGAAGCCGCGGCCGCTACCTCGCTTACGGTGGCGCAGGGGCAGCCCTTGATCTCGCGCACGGCGCTCTGCATGGTCATGGACATGTTGGTACCCGTGTCGCCATCCGGCACGGGGAACACGTTGAGCGAGTCGATATGGGCCTTGTTCTTTTCCAGAAGCGCGGCGCCCGTGAGGAACATATCCTTGAGCAGCGCGCCGTTGATCGATATTTCTTTCAAATTATGAATCCTCCCAAAGGGCACGCCCAAAAAGGGCGCGCGAATACAATGCCGTAAGGCCGCGCTAAGGCGGCTTTAGGCATTGATGCTCTCCACGTGGATGTTTACACTGTTCACTTTGATGCCTGTCATTTCCTCTACGCGGTAGCGTACGTTGTCGATGGTATTCTTGGCCACCACGGCCAGGGATACGCCATAGACCATGGTTACAAAGAGATCGACGTCCGCCACATCGCCCTCGCCGAGGAAGGTGACCTTTACGCCACGCTTGCGGTTCGCGTCGCTGCCCACCAGCTGTAAAAGGGTATCGGTTGCCGTTTTTGCATTCATGCCCACCACGCCATAATTTTCGGTGGCGGCAAAACCTGCGATATTGGCGATGATGTCCTCGCCAATGGTGATCTTCCCAAGCTCGGTGATGATCGTGCCTGCCATAAGCAAACCCTCCTTGAATCATATTGATGAACAATATAAGTGCATATTATTTCGCTTATATTCTACCGCAAAATACCCGCTCTGACAAGGAATAACATAGCCGTGATTGTGACAAAACCCGCAACTCGGCCTTTTTCATCAGCGCGGCGGCTACAAAAGCCACCTATCTGCCAAAAGTATTGACAGGGAGGCGCTTTTTTATAGCGCGCCGGACGGCTCTTTTGGACTGAACCAGAGAAAACAGAC
>DHOI01000049.1:5187-5328 GCA_002409725.1 Christensenella sp. UBA5394 | reverse complement strand
AACAGGGAGAACATGTTATCCAAACCTATTTCCTCGTTTCTTGCTTTATTTTACCAATGGGGCCGTGGCCTTGCAAGAGCCCGGCCCCTCCGAAAGGGCATTGTTTAAAATTTGTTCATCGATGGGGAAGTTTCTTCCAGC
>DHOI01000049.1:4682-4867 GCA_002409725.1 Christensenella sp. UBA5394 | reverse complement strand
GCGGGGACGTCTTCTTCTTTTTTATGCTGGAGGATGCCGAACACGCGCGTTACGTCATCGAAGAGCTTCGCCGCCTTATCCAGGGCTGCCTTTCCATGCGGCTCACTCACGAAGGAATTGAGCGCGCGGATATAATCGAAGAAAGCGCCCAAAGCGTCCGCCGTGTTGAGGTCGTCGTCCATGGC
>DHOI01000049.1:4162-4454 GCA_002409725.1 Christensenella sp. UBA5394 | reverse complement strand
CGTGTTGAGGTCGTCGTCCATGGCTGCGTAGAAGGCGGCGCGGTGGCCATCCACAGCCTGCATGAAGGCGGCGTCCGCCTCGGGCGTATCGCCCGTGGGGGCCTCCGCCAAGCGGATGCGGGCTGTGCGGATGCGGGCCAGGGCGGTTTCGCTCTGCTCCACCAGCTCACGGGAGAAATTCACCGGGTTGCGGTAATGCGTGCCTAAAAGGAAGAGGCGCACGGCTTCCAAATCGAACTCCTGCGCGATCTCCCGCACCAGGCGGAAATTGCCCAGGCTTTTGCTCATCTTT
>DHOI01000049.1:2438-3994 GCA_002409725.1 Christensenella sp. UBA5394 | reverse complement strand
ATTGCCGAGCGACTTCGACATCTTCTGGTTGTCGATGTTGATGAAGCCGTTGTGCATCCAATATTTCGCGAAGGTCTGGCCCGTCGCCCCTTCGCTCTGAGCGATCTCGTTTTCGTGGTGGGGGAAGATCAGATCCTGCCCGCCGGCATGGATATCGAAGGTGGGCCCCAAAAGCTCCATGCTCATGGCGCTGCATTCGATATGCCAGCCCGGCCTGCCCAATCCCCAGGGTGTGGGCCAGGAGGGCTCGCCGGGCTTGGCGCCCTTCCAGAGGGCGAAATCCAGCGGGTCGCGCTTTTGCTCGGTGGGGTCGATGCGTGCGCCGCTCTCCAAATCGTCGATCGACTGGCCGGAGAGCTTGCCGTAACCGGGGAAGGAGCGCACGGAAAAATATACGTCGCCATTCTCGGCGGCATAGGCGTGGCCTCTATCGATCAGCGTTTGTACCAGCTTCACGATCTGCTCCACGTGCTCGGTGGCTCGGGGATTGCAGGTGGCCCGCTCCACGCCCAGAGCGTCCGCATCCGTATAATATTCTTTGATGTAGCGTTCGGCGATCTCCGCCACGGTGACGCCTTCCTCGTTGGCCTTACGGATCAGCTTATCGTCGATGTCGGTGAAATTTTGGATGAATTTCACCTTATAGCCCCGGTGTTCCAAATAGCGCCGCATCGTATCGAATACCACGAAAGGCCGGGCGTTGCCGATGTGGAAAAAGTTATACACCGTGGGGCCGCATACGTACATGCTGATCTCGCCGGGTACCCGGGGGATCAGCTCCTCCTTTTTGCGGGACATGGTGTTGTATATCTGCATAGAAGAATACCTCCGAAATCAAAGTCCACAGCAAGCGCCGTAAGTTTTATTTTCCCATTTTACAGCATTCTGATTCTACCATAGTTTGTGGTGTTTGTTAAGCATGCCGCTTCGGTTCCACTTACCTTTTAAGGCCGCTGCGCCTTATAGGCCTCGGCCACCCGCCTGGCGCCTGCAAAGGTGAGCTTTTCCCGCGCGTCCACCTGGTGATCCACACAGGCATCGCGCAGGATCTGGGCGTTGGCGGCTATGCCTTCGGCCTCCAACAGCTCCCCCACGAGGCTGGTAAAAGCGTCCAGCCCGGGGTAGGGGAAGGCCAAGGCCAGGGAAAAGAGCGAGGCCGGGCCGGGCGCTTCGCGGGAGGTGGCATAGAGCAGGACGTTCGCGGGCACGGCACGGCCCCCGCAAAGCTGGGAGGATAGGGCGCGCAAGGCTTTGCCATCCGGCGCGATATCATCGAGCAGCAGCACAAAGCGCAGGGGCTGCGCGCCCAAACGGGCGATCAGCGCCGGGATATCCGCTTCGCCCGGGCTGCAAAGCACCAGCCGCACCTCGGGCAGTTCGTGCAAAAGGGAGAGCACGTGCGCCGTTTTGCCCGTGCCGCCGCCGCCATAGAGCAGGGCGTTTTCGGCCTTATCCCCACGCATGAAGCGGATGGTGTTTTCCATTAAAGCTACGCGCTCACGTTCATACAGGCTGGTGGGTACCAGGGGTGCGAGGGCATTTTCCGGCAGGGGCAG
>DHOI01000049.1:341-2171 GCA_002409725.1 Christensenella sp. UBA5394 | reverse complement strand
CCCCAATCCTTGGCCGCGAGCAGCCGCAGGTATATCTCTTCCAGCGCTTCGTCCGCGATATAGCGATCCGCAAGGCCGGCCCGGCCGTATTCCCAGGGCGTAAAGGCGAAGTGCGCCTGCGAGAGGGGAAGCGGCGGCGCGCCGGGCGCGGGCTCTGATTCCTCGCGGGGCAGGGGGCGGGTGCTGCCGCCCGCCCAGACTGCGGAGGACATCACCGAGATCGGGTCCTTGCCCTGACGGGGACGCAGGGTTAGCGCCTGCTGGCGTTCCTTGGCATAGCGGGCTACATCCTCGCTACGCAGCTGTGCAAGCTCGCCCAATATGGTCAGCTCCTCCTGCATGATGGCCAAGAGGGCTTCATCCCGGCCGCCGTCTGCAGCCATGCGAGCAAAGGCATGGCCTTTGTGCACGGCCAGCGATAGCAGGTGATCCTTAAACAGGTCTCCGCTCACGCGCCGATCTCCGGAATCGAGCAGGGCGGCGGTGGCCTCGTGATAGGCGCGCACGGCCCCGGGCAGCTCGCAGGCGGCAAGCCGCTCAAACAGGCCTACAAGCGCGAAAAAGGCCGGGTCTTTCCCCGGCAGGGTACAGCGGCATAGGAGCGAAAGGCCGTAGGAGAGGCCCTCCTCGGCAGACATATCGCGGAAAGTACGCATAGGGCGATCCTTTCTTGGCGCCGGTCGGCCAAAAATCGGCGCAATACACCTATTTTCTAGCATATAGCATACCACAAAGGCCTTCTTGCGGCAACGGGCGGCGGGTGATATAATCAAGCGTGCAAACAAAATTGCCATGCCCCGCATACTATGGAGCGAAGGCGCATAATCTGTTTGAAAGGCTTTTGTAATGACCGAAACAAGGCAGAAGACCATTTTGCTCACCGGCGGCGGCACGGCAGGGCACGTGACCCCCAATTTGGCCCTGTTGCCTCAGCTGCGGGCCGAGGGTTACAGCATCCACTATATCGGCACCGTGGATGGCATCGAGCGTGAGCTGTTAGCCAAAGAAGCGGGCGTGGCCTACCACGCCATCAGTGCGGGCAAGCTGCGCCGCTATTTTTCCCTTAAGAATTTCACGGATCCCTTCCGCGTGGTAAAGGGCTTCTTTCAGGCCAGGCGCATTATCAAAGAGGTAAAGCCGGATGTGGTCTTCTCCAAGGGCGGGTATGTATCCGTGCCTGTGGCCATCGCCGCCCGGAACAAGGCGCCCATCGTCACCCACGAATCGGATTATACCCCGGGCCTGGCGAATCGGATCACCGCCCGCTTTGCCGATACCATTTGCGTCACCTTTGAGGATACCCTGCAATACGTGGGTAGCAAAGGCGTTTATACGGGCACGCCCATACGCCCCGCACTCTTTGCGGGCAGAGCCGCCAAGGGCCTCGCCTTCACCGGCTTTAGCGGCCAGAGGCCCATCCTGCTGGCGATGGGCGGCAGCCAGGGCGCGCAGGCCATCAACGACGTTTTGCGCCAAGCCCTGCCCTGCCTCACGCAAACTTTTGATATCATTCACCTGTGCGGCAAGTGCAAGCTCTCTACGACCATTGACGACCCGGCCTACAGGCAGTATGAATATATCTCGGAAGAGCTGCCGGATCTACTGGCCTGTGCGGATATCATCCTCTCGCGGGCCGGGGCCAACGCGGTGTTCG
This sequence comes from Christensenella sp. UBA5394, assembly GCA_002409725.1. Lineage (GTDB taxonomy): Bacteria > Bacillota > Clostridia > Christensenellales > CAG-138 > Pelethousia. The sequence continues at coordinate 517 of DHOI01000049.1, read as the reverse complement.
AATTCCTCGCTTTAGCAAAACCCGCGCTGCTGATCCCCTTGCCCTGCGATTGCAGCCGGGGCGACCAGGTGCTCAACGCCCAATATTTTGCACGCAAGGGCTACGCCATCACCATGGATCAGGCCGACCTCAACCCGGATTCCCTCTGCAAGGCCCTAGACTCGCTTTACGAGAGC
>DHOI01000049.1:0-157 GCA_002409725.1 Christensenella sp. UBA5394 | reverse complement strand
GCAAGGCCCTGGACTCGCTTTACGAGAGCCGCCTGCAGTTTATTTCCACCATGAGCGCCGATTCCCGGGCGGATGGTACGGACGAGGTGTTAAACGAGATCCGCAAGGCCGCTGCCAAAGGGAAATAATTCTAGAGTTCGGGGTCGAGGCGTTCGTA